>CAYMVU010000017.1:0-22805 GCA_964394215.1 uncultured Gammaproteobacteria bacterium | reverse complement strand
GCAAAGCCTCTGCCGCGGGACAGTCGAGTATCCGTGGAACGATAAAGAGGCGGTGTTGGAGCTTGTTAGTGGCCATGAAAAGTCGTCATCCTGAACAAGAATGTAATCTATTCAGAATTTCGCTCGTAATCGAAAATTTGTTCGGAAGTGAACTCGCCTGATATTGACAGCTCGAACATCCACTTCACTCACAAATTTTGATTACTTCGCTGGCAGTCAGCCGTTATCATAGTGCTCAATATCAATCATTTTATGCTCAGTGGACGTGTTCGTTTATAAGTGATCGACTTCGCACCTCCCACGTCGCAAAAACTAATATTTCCATACAGCTAGACCTATGTTTATATTTGATAAAACCACATTACTATTCAAATCTTCATTGATACAAACTCTTCACGGATTCGGAACGAAGCAAACAGGGGACGGACGGGATTTGAATGTGATAAAAGCACTATTGAAGAAAGAAGATGCCCGATTTAAAGCACTCGTTATCCCGTCACAAACTCACTCGACCAATGTCGCCGTTATTACAAGCCCGGTTAGGGAAGTGATTTACAAACCCGAAAATACCGATGCTGTTATTACCGATCAAAAGGGAATTGTCCTTACAGTCTTGACTGCTGACTGCGTGCCGATTATTTACTATGATCCTAATACCGGAATTATCGGCATTTCTCACGGAGGTTGGAAAGGAACGCAGAGCAATATTCCTGCAAAGGTTGTAGCGCAGATGGAAAAGGAAGGCTGTAAGCGTCAGAATATAAGAGCGGTTATTGGCCCTTCGATAAATGATTGCTGCTATGAAATATACGGAGATAGATTGAAAATGTTTGAGGAGCGATTCGGAAACACAGTATTAACATATAAAGAGAATGCAGTATATGTCAGTCTTTTGAAGTCTAATTTCTTATTGCTTAAAGAAGCAGGGTTATCTATGCAGCATATCGACTATAAACTAAGCTGTACTTCCTGTAATTCGCGTGAGTTTTATTCGTATCGTCGTGATCGGGAAATTAAAGGTGAGATGGTTTCGTATGTTATGCTTGCTTAACTTCTTCTTACAGTTTGTTTACATAATTAAGTTTTTTCGCTTCTGGTTTTGGTATCTGATAGAATATAAGCCTCAACTCATCTAATGTACTAATATATTAACTTATAGTATAATATACAGTGATTAAACGATGTTGAAACATACTTCAGAGATATAAGCTTTCTCTGAGGTAAATCGCTGAATTCTTTTACTCGGATTTAAATGCTAAATCCTGATGTAGAATTCCCGAGATGGATAATCGGGTCAGGCACTTTTACATTCGGTCTGATATCCACAGCCGAAATGACTAGATATATATTGGTGCATTCCAATATGGGTTTTAGTCTCAATAGATATAAAACATAGAGAGAAAAATTGAACGTATTCTGTTTATCTCCCTGTGCTTTACATGAGAAGAAGCAAATAGCCGGTAATACTTTCTCCATCCTTTGTTCGATCATCAATTCTTACCTGCCTTTCATCTAAAACTTACATTGGAGTGCATCAATTGGAGAGCACTTATCCTGAAGAGTCTTCTGCAAGAAGGAGAGAAAAATGCCGTATACACACGTTACTCAAGCCCACGCTACAAAGAGGTCCTTCAAGTCAACCTTGATTCTGACGCTGGCCGCGCTAGGCGTGGTATATGGGGACATCGGAACGAGTCCCTTGTATGCCTTGAAAGAGGCGTTTCACTACGTTGAGCCCTCAGTTGAGAACATCATGGGAATCGTCTCATTGATGTTCTGGAGTCTGATTGTTGTCGTGACAGTCAAATATGTGGTGCTTCTGCTTCACACGGACTATCACGGAGAGGGCGGTATCACAGCCCTTATCGGCCTTGTGAAAAAGGAAGTTCACCCGGTACACATTGTTATCGGAGTCTTCGGTGTCGCGCTCCTGTACGGAGACGGCATGATCACACCGGCAATCAGTGTGCTTTCAGCAGTTGAAGGTCTGCAAGTTGTTGCACCTGCTGCTGAACGGGTTGTCATACCGATTACGGTTCTGATTTTGGTCGGTTTGTTCAGTGTGCAGCGTTATGGGACGCAACGAGTCGGTAATACCTTTGGTCCGGTCATGATCTGTTGGTTCCTGACACTCGCAATCCTGGGTGTGTCCGGAATTCTGTTGTATCCGCAAGTACTTGCTGCCGCAAATCCGGTTTATGCCGTGCAGTTCTTCTTTCACAACGGCGTCATAGGATTTCTGACCCTTGGGGCAGTTGTTCTTGTCGTCACCGGTGGAGAAGCACTGTATGCTGATATGGGGCACTTCGGAGCACTTCCTGTTCGCCTCGGATGGCTCGGGATCGCCCTTCCTTCGTTGATGCTCAACTACTTCGGGCAGGCCGCTTTGGTGATACAGAATCCGGAAGCGGCACATCATCCGTTTTATGCACTTGCCCCGACGTGGTTTCAGCTTCCTCTTGTCCTCCTCGCAACTATGGCAACGATCATCGCCTCCCAGGCTTTGATCACGGGTGCGTATTCACTCACCCGGCAGCTCATCGATCTCCACGCGCTCCCCGCGATTGAGATTGTGAGCACCTCGAAGAGCAACCATGGGCAGATCTATGTGCCGACTGTCAACAAAATCTTGTTGATGGGGTGCATTGCCCTTGTTCTCTTCTTCCAGTCCAGTTCAGGTCTGGCGGCTGCCTACGGCATCGCCGTTACCGGGACTATGGCCATCACAACATGGCTGTGGTACCTGACGCTGATACATGTCAAAGGCTGGCAGTTGTGGCAGGCTCGTGTGCTTTTGGTTGCCTTTGTGTCGATTGACTTGACGTTCTTCGGAGCGAATATAGTCAAATTTACACACGGCGGATGGATTCCGTTGACTATTGCAATCCTCGGCACAGCCGGGATGGAGTGGTACTACTTCCATACCCGGGCGCTGATTCGTGCGAAGAAGGAGCCTCTCACGGCTTCACCTGAATTCAACAACGCAGTCTCAGCGGCGGTCGTCTTCATTGACGAATATGCGCATAACGGTACGAAGCTTCTTATTGGTGCAGCCAAGGCACTAGGGAAGCCGTACAGGCTTGTGCATATAGCAACAAGGCCAGAGCGAGTGGACCTGCTGGTGGAGTACCTGACTCAACTGGGCGAAACGGTGGAGATCATTGATTCTCCCAGTGGAGATCTGCTCCGACCTGCAGAAGAGTATATCCATGAACTCTATGTCAAGTGCGAAGGGACTATCTGGATTTTTCTCGGACAGTCCGTCGTTGAGAGTGAAAGCTTTGCGTACCACCCGAACGGCAACGCACTTATGGAGCATTTCCAGACTATGAAGGGAGTGATCATAACGCGAGTGCCGTGGATAGTAGAGCAACATGCGCATACAATCCACCAGAACGGTGACGGAAAGGTGGAGGCGCTGCTCATCACCGAAAAATGAATATCTGGTCATCGATCTTCCCCACAATGGCGTGGGGAAACCTAAGGGCTGCGGACTCAACAAGACCGCAGCCCTTTTTCATGGTTTATTTATGTTTTTCGCTTATAATATACCTATGCTATCTACAATCGACCATATTTTCTTCGTAGGTATAAAAGGAGTTGCGATGGCAAATCTTGCCCGAATCCTCAAGCAGATGGGTAAAGAAGTCTCAGGATCAGACGTTGAAGAAGAATTCATCACTGACGAATATCTCAAAGAAGCTCATATTGATGTGATCACATCATTTGAACAAGATTCCTTGCCTCCGGATACACAACTTGTTGTTTACTCAGCATCACACGGAGGCAGAAATAATGCCCAGGTACAGGCAGCACTAAAAAAAGGTGTTTCCGTTCTCCATCAAGCTGAACTCATGAGTGCGATGGTGAAAGAGTTCCGCTCATCGATTGCAGTCGCCGGCTGTCACGGGAAGACCACGACCTCGGGAATGTTGGCATATGCGTTGCGGAAACTGAGCAAAAACACTTCTCATATGGTCGGCGTGTCAGCGTTTAATACCGTCCCGGGAGGGGAGTATAAGGGAAAGGATTATTTTGTATTTGAAGCGGATGAATACGGTATTGATCCTCCTGAGAACAAAACTCCGAAGTTCCATTTACTTGAACCTGATTATGCAATCATCACCAATATTGATTTTGATCATCCGGATATCTATGCATCATATACTGAGGTCAAGCAGGCTTTCACCTATTTTATGCAAAAAGTTATGCAGAAAGATACGATCCCGCCTGTTTTGTTTCTGAACGGCGATGATGCCGGTATTCGTGATATTGCATTTCATCTTGTACCGAGTGCATATATCTTTTACGGTTCAAGCGAAATCTGTGATGTGATATACGATGATATCTCAAATGACGAACTGCATACGACCTTTGTCATCAGCAGCGAGCTCTATGATATTAAGCATATTGAGATGGAGATTTCTCTTTTCGGTGAGAAAAATGTCCAAAATGCTGCTGCCGTGATATCAATATTGCTTCACTTAGGCTTTCCCGTCAATGATATTAAAGAAGTAATTAAAGATTATACCGGCGCCAAAAGACGTTTTGAACAAAAGTTATTTGAAAATGATATTTATCTGTTTGATGATTATGCTCATCATCCGGCAGAAATTGATGCAACGATTGCGGCATGCCAGAACAGATTTCCGAACCGTCGTGTTATTGTGATATTCCAACCGCATACCTATACCCGTACAGAAGAGTTCAAGGATGCTTTCGTGGAAGTATTAGGCCGTGCGGATGAAGCACTGCTTCTTCCGATTTTTTCTTCTGCCCGGGAAAAGGAAGATGGCCAGAAGATCACATCTGAAGATTTGGTTGGCCTTGCAAAGAAAAAGGGAATTACGACTATTCAATCATTTGAATCAAAAGGTGATCTTACGGAATACTTATCCGATCATATTGCGGAAGGTGATATTATTTTTACGATGGGTGCGGGGGATGTATATAAACTTGAAACGGAGATTAGGAAAATAGTTGAAACTAAGTAATGAAGAATTACCTTGGGTTTCACTTGATCCCTTGTTTTCTTGGCTGCTGAAGGAACCCTCCCCTTGAGATACGGGAATCCCCGAAAGCAGCAGAAAAAAGGGATCTGCGCTCAACACTGTATAAGATATTGTTATAATCCTAATTTATATATGGAAGAACAACTCAAAAAACAATTCGGAGACCGTTTGAAAAAGAACTTTGATCTCTCACCTTATTTGACTCTGAAAATGAAAACGAAGGCGGAGTATTATATTGAAGCCTCAACGGTTGAAGAGTGGCAGGAGATTGTCCGTTTCGTGTCTGGACAGAATATACCGCTGTTTATTCTCGGAGGCGGTTCAAACATTGCAGTATTGCATGACATGATAAAAGGCCTTGTTGTAAGGAATCGTTACATGAAGAAAGAAGTTGTACAAGAGACAGACAATTATACTGATTTATTAATATCGTCAGGATACCCTATGGGTCGATTGGTAAAAGAGACTACAGAAGCCGGCCTCGCCGGTTTCGAACATCATTTAGGACTCCCGGGCACATTAGGCGGAGCGATATATATGAACTCTAAATGGACCAAACCGGTTTCCTATGTCGGAGACAGCTTACTTGAAGGGACAATCATGGATGTAAAGGGGAATATCAGACGGGAACCACGTGAATATTTTGCGTTTGCATATGACTACAGTAAACTTCAGGATACCCATGAAATTTTTCTAGACGGGATATTTCGGATGCAAAAAGATGATCGTACATTACTTATCGAACGATCCCAAAGAGCATTGGCCTATCGTAAAGAAACCCAACCTTTCGGTGTCGCAACCGGCGGGTGCTTTTTCCAGAATATTTCACAGGAGGAGAAAGAAACACACCAACTGCCGACAACTTCAGCCGGTTATTTGATCGATCATGCAGGTCTAAAAGGTATGCGGGTGGGCGGTTTTGAAGTCTCTGAAAAACATGCAAATTTTGTCATAAACACGGGCGGAGGAACACCAGAAGATCTGAAGTCAATCCTTCAGCTTATCAAAGGAACGGTGAAAGAGAAGTTCGGTGTTGAACTGAAGGAAGAAGTGCAGGTCGTATAAGTGTAGCTCTAATATTCAGGTTGTCATACTGAGTCAAAGCAGAAGTATCCGGAAGAAGTAATGGATTCTTCACCTTCGGTTCAGAATGACAATTGTTAAAATTTACGGAAATCTATATGGAAGATGCGTATATCATCAAAGGAGGACAGCCCCTCACCGGAGCAGTGCAGTTATCAGGTGCAAAGAATATTGCACTGAAAGTACTTATTGCGGCACTCCTTTTTGAAGGAAAAGTCGTCCTGAATAATATTCCCCGTATTGATGATATTCAGGAACTTATCCATCTTTTGAAATTACTGGGAGCAGAAGTCACTTTTGAAGAAAATACGGTCACGATTGATCCGTCATACGTGAAAGAGAACAAAGTAGATCTTCTCCATGCATCAAAGATCCGTGTATCTTTTCTGTTATTCGCTCCTCTTCTATACCGATTCCAACAGGCACAAATCCCGAATCCCGGAGGTTGTCGTCTCGGTGCCCGCTCAATAGATCGTGTTATTGAAGGTCTGAAAGCACTCGGAATCACAGTTTCCTACGACTCATCTACCGGGTATTACGATTCTTCAATGCCTGAAAAACCTCGCGGTGAATATACCTTTCCGAAACCGTCACACACGGGGACGGAACTTATGATCCTGATGTCGGTATTCGGCGATCAGGTGATCAAGATAAACAATACGGCACAGGAACCTGAGATAGATGATTTGATCAATCTTCTGAATGAAGGAGGAGCCAGGATCATGAGGAAGGGAAAAGATATCGAGATTACGGGTGTTGATAAGCTGGTACAGAAAAAGCCGTATACTATTGCATCCGACCGTGTTGAAGCAATCACCTATGCAGTAGCCGGAATTGCGACAAAGGGTGAAGTGACGATCTCGTCTATTGAGGATCACTATATCAAGACATTCGTTGAAACGATACAAAAAGCAGGAGCCGGAGCGGACAAAGTAAGTGAAGGTACATGGAAGTTTTACTATAACTCTCTTCATGCTATGACTGTTGAGACTGAGCCGCACCCCGGTTTTCTCACTGATTGGCAGCCTCTCATGGCAATTCTCATGACGCAGGCACAAGGGAAATCAGTCATTCACGAACGGATATTTGAAAACAGATTTAGTTATGTGGAAGAGCTTCGTCGGCTCGGTGCACATATTGAGTATATCGACTTTCCCGTAGATGATCCGCAGTCACACTATCACTTCAATTATGATCCGAACAAAGAATATCTCCAAACGATTCAGATCACGGGTCCGCAAAAACTGCACGGAGGAGTGATGACTGTCTCGGATCTTCGGGCTGGTGCAACACTCGCGATAGCAGCACTCATGGGAAAGGGTGATTCATACATCAAAGGAATCCATCACCTCGAGCGTGGATATGAGGATTTTGTTGAAAAAGTAACCAAGCTTGGTGGTGAGATACGGAAACTTTGATAATTCTTTTTTCTATTATTTCATGGCATTCTTGTCATCGATTTAAAAATTATGCTGAAAATCCGCTCAGCTAAAATAACTGAAGTACAATATCTGCAAGATCTCAACGATGAGGTATTTATTGACAATGCCAAGTATGACCCTGATTTAAAGCTTGACTGGGCGCAATCTGAGTTGGGAAAGAAATACTTTACAGAACTTGTATCTGATCCGGAGCAGATTTGTCTCATTGCTGAAGATGATGGAAAGCCAGTAGGGTACATCGCAGCAAGTACAAAAGAATTCAGCTATAGATTAAGTAGATATCTGGAAATTGACAATATGGGAGTTATTCCGCAGTACAGGTCAAAAGGAGTGGGATCACTACTTATGAAAAAACTTATGGAAGTCGCAAAAAAACGCGGATATCAAAAAATATTTGTTAACAGCTACTTTGCAAACACGAAAGCAATAGCTTTTTATAAAAAAAATGGATTCGGAGAGATCGATGTGAGTTTAGAAAGGAAGATCGGATAAATCATTGAGGAGATGCTTCGGTTGCGCCAGGGCAGACGTGGCTTCGCCTCTGAATGACGTGTCTTACTTCACAATTTCCCCATCTTTCACGGCCTCTGTCACGACCTTTCCCGGATAAATCTTTGCATTTTTTCCGATAGTGACGCCCGGCATTACCGAGCAATTGACTCCCAGGAATGCTCCCTTTGCAATGACCGCGCCCAGTTTGGTTTTGACTGTCTCGATTGTATCTTCCGGCAGTCTCATCTTGATCGCTCCCTGATCAAGTCGCCAGTTGGCAAGAGTCGTGCCCCAGCTTGGGTTGATATCCGCTTCAAGGACACAGTCACCGACAAAATTCTGGTGAAGCATACAGTTTGGTCCGATGTAGCTTCTTGCGACTTCACTTCCGAATCCGACGATGGCTCCTTCTTCAATGCTGGATTGTCTGACAAGTGCGTGATTTCCGACTTTGGCATTGCGTCCGATATAAGCCGGACCTTTGATGACGGCAAATGCGTCGATATGAGCGCCTTCATCGATATACACGGTGCCTTCAATAACCGCATGAGGCGAGACATGTGCTGATCTGGCCACATGGTTTTTGTTTCGAAGTTCAAGAATTGCCTGCATCATGTCAAGCACATGATGCGAATATTTGAGTTTTGTCCAGGGACCGTGATAGGGTACAACATCAATATGACGCTGCTGCATGAGCTCATGCAAAGCTTTTTCATACTGCTCATCCGATGTCGGGGTTTTTTTTAATAGACCGAAAAAATCCTGCGGATCTGAAAAGTAGTGAAACACAAGATTGAGCAAATTACTCGGTTCATTTCCTTTTCCGGGCTTTTCGATTAGTCCCGTTGCTCTGGTGCCTTCCATTTTTATATATCCGCCCGGGAAATATGTTTCCGTTTCCAAACCGGTGATAAAGGCATATGAATTGTATGTTTTCTGAAGTAATGTTTTCAGGAACATTCCGTCGATGATATCGCACGCGTTTATGATCAAAATCGGCTGATTTCCGATGACATGCTCAGACTGCAAGAGAGCATCACCCATACCGGTGGGCTTAACTATATTGGTTTGGAGTGTGATATTGAACGGCTGATATGATGCAAGCCACTCCTCATTTTCGGGATTTGTTATAATGAGGGCTTCATGAAAGCCTGCAGACTCGACCATTTCGATGACATGCTGTAGCATAGGCTTTCCTGCTATCGGAATGAGAGTTTTGTTTATAGTAAGTGGTTTGAAAGATGTTCCTATCCCTCCTGCAAGGATAACAATAAGTGGTTTTTTCATAGTTAATAGGTTACAATTTATTATAACAGGATTCGAGAGAGGAATTATTCCTCTTTTTTTTTAACCTACTTTGCATGTTCCTATAGTAGTATATCAGTAGGTTAATGAATTTCCAAATAGCCCTCTGAAAGATCGAGAATGTGATCGAATCTTTCACATTAATATTCAATATAGTAAATAATGAAAAAAGTAACAGTGATCGGAGGCGGCACGGGAACATTTGTCGTTCTTTCGGGATTAAAAAAGCACGAGCTTGATCTTGCTGCTATTGTCACGATGATGGATTCGGGCGGCTCAACAGGAAGATTGAGGGATCAACTCGGAGTGCTTCCGCCGGGAGATCTCAGACAGTGTATGGTAGCTCTCTCTGATTCTACTGATTTGTGGAGAAAACTTTTTCTGTATCGATTCGAAAACGGTGATTTGAAAGGGCATAACTTCGGAAATATTTTCCTCTCAGCTCTTGAAAAAGTCTGTGACGATTACAATACGGTAATAGAAACCGCAAGTTATGTATTGAATACCAAAGGAAAAGTAATACCGGTAACATTTGAAAAAACACATCTTTGTGTCGAATATGAAAACGGAACTATTCTGAAAGGAGAAGGAAATATTGATGAAGATAATCCGGAAAAGTCACGTATCAAACGAGCGTATCTTGAACCTGAAGCGGCAGTCAACCCCGATGCGGTTTCCCGAATCCGTGAGTCGGACTATATCATTATCGGGCCGGGAGATCTGTACACAAGCATCATCCCTGTTCTTCTTGTCGATGACTTACGTGATGAGATGAAACAATCGAAAGCTAAGATTATTTACAATCTCAATTTGATGACTAAAACAGGACAAACCACGGGATATACCGCAAATGATTTTATTCATGATTTTGAGAAATACATCGGTAGAACACCGGATTATGTTATTGCAAATAACGGAGAGATCCCCGCATCAATCCTTTCATGGTATAAATCAGACGGTGAAGTTCCGGTACTCAATAATCTGCACGAAAACGGATTTCAAGGTACTATAATTGAAGAAGATATCATCAGCCGAAGTCATATTACGAAAAGCACATCGGATGAACTGACACGAAGTATTTTGCGACATGATACGCAGAAGCTGACTCCGATCCTGATGGATATTATCAAACCACAAAAAGCATGATACGAAAACACGCAGATTCAATCGGACATGCACTGGACGGACTCGTCTGGGCATTACGGACACAGCACAATTATCGTGCGCATTTTTTCCTCATCTTACTGTCAGTTGTTGCAGGATTTCTTCTTGATATCAAATATCATGAGTGGCTGATCATTCTCTCTCTTTCGATGCTCGGGCTTATCATTGAGACTATAAACACCGCGATTGAGAAAGTAGGGGACGCAATCGATCTGAACTACAATGAACATATTAAGATAGCAAAAGACGTATCAGCAGCCGCTATGCTTATTTATTCGACCGGTGCCGCGGTCGGAGCATCAATGATTTTCGTACCGAAACTATTAGCGTTATTAACCTCACTTACCTAAGTTATGTCCTTGTATCTTTACATTACGATAATTTCTCTCATCATACACTTTGTGCTGATCATTCCGTTTATCAACTTTTTGTACGTGAAAAAATTCCAGCGTGCCAAACAGAACACGCTTGATGCTTTCAATAAACCGACTCCGATTTTTGATAAATTCCATCAGCATAAGTCAGGAACACCAGTCGGGGGAGGTATCCTGATAATTGCCGTGACGACCATACTGACATTGTTTTTTTTGGGAAGTTTCAAGTTTTTCGGCATTTATACGCACTCCAATTATCCTTCAATCATCTGGGAGATGGCAATAATTCTGTTTACGTTTGTGAGTTTCGGTTTGCTCGGGATTTATGATGATCTGAATAAGATTTTTTTCTGGGAAAAAAAGCATTTCTTCGGAATGAGATTGAGACTAAAGCTGTTTCTTGAGATTGTACTGGCATTGATTATTTCAATTGCACTTCACAATATACTCGGCATCAGTATTATGCATATCCCGTTTTTTGGAGTATTTGACTTTTCGTACTTTTATATCCTGTTTTCTACGTTTGTCATTGTTGCATTTGCCAATGCCGTCAATATCACTGACGGTCTGGACGGACTTGCGTCAGGAGTGTTGATGATTGCTCTTTTCAGCTTTTGGGCGGTTGCGCGTACCATTATTGATGTTCCGCTTTCGATTTTTATAGCGGTATGGGTAGGAGGACTGATTGCTTTCCTGTACTTCAATATCTATCCCGCGCGTATATTTTTGGGTGATACCGGTGCATTATCGTTTGGCGCTATGTTTGCCGTGATCGGTTTGCTTCTCGGAAAGGCCTTTGCACTTCCCATCATTGGAGGCGTCTTTTTCTTTGAAATTTTGAGTTCGCTAGTACAGCTTTTGAGTAAGAGATATCGTAAAAAGAAAGTGTTCCCTGCAGCGCCTCTTCACCTTTTGTTGCAGTATCTGGGATGGGAAGAACCGAAGATCGTCTTACGCTTTTGGCTCTTTTCGATTGTATTTGCTCTTGTCGGACTGATGATTGCCTTCCTTAAGTGATTCCATAGTACGTTTTGTACTCTCGTTGCAACTCCGAACAATCCATACTACAATGAATTCTATGGGGAAACAAATGGATGCAAAATCAGCAATATTGATTATCGTTATTGTGGTGCTTATTGCTGCAGGGGGTTATCTTGTTTACCTCATCCAGGACGGAAGCAATCCCTTGGTGCTCCTGAACAGTCAGGCATCTGAAGAAGATCCCTTTCTTGATCCGCCGGCAGATGAAGATCCTCTTCTTGCTCAGGCCGGAGCCAGTCCTTCACCATCGCCGACCATCACCTATCAAAGTACCAGTCCGACCGTGACTCCGACGACAAGTGTCGTCATGAGTCCGACACCGACCGTTGATCTTTTGATGAGTCCCACAGTAGAGCCGACTGAACTTCCCGAGACCGGGGGTACTGTAGTCACAGCGACACCGACTCCCGTGACCCAGCTGCCAACAGCAGGAATCCTCGATTATATGCCGGCAGTCTTCGGAGGGGCGTTTCTTGTGATTGTTGCAATGCTTCTTTAAAACTTACGAAAGATTACATCTGCGGAGGGACTGTTCCCATGAAATACAGTAGTGATAGAGCAATTATTACCAGAATCATATTCCTTGACGGCGATGGTGTTTGAAGCCATCGAATGACGGGATTACTGGACCGGGTAGGTGATTCAGACGGCTTTTGGATTACATCCTGGAAATATACCAGGTTAATTGAAGCAATAACTACTACGAAATATACGGAAGGAATGGCAAAAAGGATGTTACCGTAGACCGTGTCGAATTCCATCAGGTTTCTGATGAGGATCTGAACAAAAGAGAAACTTATAATGAGTATGAAATACAACGGTTTTTGGAGTATCGCAGATACGCTTCTAAATGTTGAGGAAATAATATTCTTTTTTCCCAGTGAAAAGAAAAAAGTTGTAAAACTAAAAAGCGAAACGATAACAGCCGACATCAGATAGTCAGTCACTGCAAGGTCGGTTTGCTGTTTTTGGACATCAAGTAAAAAATTCCGGAGCATTGCCGGATTATTTTCATATAGATACACAATCGGTGCGATAATAAGAAGTACAAAAACGCTGATCGGAATGATGAGTCTCCACAAGGAAGTCAGAATATCTTTGAGGAATTGTCTGACAGTTAAAGCATTTCTTCTTATCGCATCAAGCAGGGACGGCATAGTAAATATAAAACCAAGATAGAGTGGTAGATAGAACAATGCATACTGCAGTTGCTCCTTGTACTCAGTAACATGAATATAAATGAGGATGTTAAAGAGATAATATATGAGAAATATTACAAAACTCCTTTTTGCCAGTTTCAATCCTTCGGTGACGGCGTGTTTGATAGAGGTGATAGACATAAATTGAAAGGAATAATATGGCAAGCACAAAATGTACTTTTACTATTATAACTGTGTTTGTACATTTACAGTATCGCCGAATCGTTTTTCCGCAATAAGAAATTTATAGAGGTGAGGATATTCATACATCAGTTTGCCATCAGTCAGCACTTTTGATTTCCAAGTATCCGACGGGTACATATTTTCTACTTCGGTTTTCTCATCAATAAGTTGTATGTCCAGCTTATCAAGATGTAACTTTTCTGCTGCTTTTGTATCAAAAACTTTCCTTCCGTCTATGATTGTTATGAAGTGACTCATCAATGGTTCAGCATGAAGTAAATAGCGATAAGAGGCTTTATTATAGATAGGTTCGGTCCATTCGATACGTTCATACTTACCTGTATAGACATAGGGATTTTCTATGTGAGAGTTTCCCTGGGGAGAATCATACAATCGTATCGTGTTGTATATTTCTTTCACTTTCTCTTCAAATCCCGGATTGGCATTATCATAACTTATTGTGTAGCCATATCCATTATTTTCAAAGTAAATAGTATTGTTTACAAATGTGTTGATGGGCTTGTCTTGACGATAGTAGCCTGTGAATTCGCCTATTTCTCTTGTATCGTTTAGTCCTTTTATATCATTTGCATATATCACATCTTGGATAGGAGCACGTGTGATAAATATATCTTCTAAGTACATGTTTGTGCTAATACGTATAAGACAATCAACGGGATACTCTCCATGTTCATATAAATTTCCTGTCCATTTTTCAGGATATTTTATTTGTAAATTGCACTTACTACTGTATATGGTATTCCAGTTTCTAGTGGCAAGATACTGGCGGACATCAGGCAAATAGTAGTAAAGTAATGCAGAAATTCCGATCAGAAATAGTGCTCCTAATGTTATAAGTAATTTTTTCATTTATTGGTTAAAAACACGGATAAGAATAAGTGCGATTTGGTGGAGAAATATCCAGAATCCTGAGAGGAGAAAAACAGTGACGTATCTACCGTATTTGGATTCACGATATTTTTCCGCTTCCGGACTGTTGTATATCTCCATCGTTTTATCAATAAGAGGTTTTTGTTTCGGAGATTCATATTTATATTTGAGGTAAAAAAATATGATCAGGATTTGAATCAAGTAAATCAATGACCATATCCACATACCCGGATCGGTGAAGGAGGTGTATTTATCGTTAAAGAGATTGTGAAGGAAGGGAAAATCATCTTTAATCGAAAGAATTTTGGTCAGGGTTGATGACCAGCTGAGACCTATAATAATATTAAAAGTTAATAGGACTTTAAAAAGTGTAACAAAGTAACTATGAGTCTTTGGACTATTTTTTTGTAAGGAAGCGTATGATTTCCGATAGGCATATCTTAACTTAGAGCTAGGGAATGAGAAATGATATAAAACTCGAAAGTAAGCAAAAAATAGAAAAACAAAACTAAGTAGTCCTAAAAAAGGGTGAACTATAAAACGCACATCAATACTTGAGGGCACAAATTGATATTTATAAATCAGCATCATAAATAAGCTTGATAGACCGGCACAAGTTAATATTGCCAAATAGAAATTTAGCATAGCCTCCAATACAAAATCGAATTTTGATATGGACTGTTTTTTTTGGCGAATGTTCATATTCTTATTATATCAATATGTATCAATTATTGGAATAGAAAGCCTAGTAGAAGGAATTGCTTAGCCAACTTTTCTTGCTGCCTTTTTGCTGAAGATAAGGGTTGAGTTTTCCGCAGATGACATGTACTTTTCCATATCATCCATTTGTATAGCTAGTTCGATAAATTGCTCATCGGTATCCGAATTACAAAAGGAAGATTCTGTGAGTCAATATATTTAATAATCTCTGTTCTTTTTGCTTCATCAAAATCCACAACGGTAACTACTGTCTTCCCCGTGAGACAACCCCAATAATTGTCCCAACCATCAAGTGTTAGTTCAAAACCAGTATTTTCTCCACCAATCTCTTTAATTGTATCGAGTACTTTCTTGTGTTCAAAAAAGATAGTATTAAGGTCTTCGGATCTATAAACGGTCAGATTCATTGCACAGTGATTAACTCTTTTTTCACCCCAAGGTTTAAGCGTAAACCAATTTGGTATATTTCTATGACCATCTTGTGAATAGAAAATTACACTTACAAAAAATAAGAAGACGGCAGTAATAAACACTCCATAAAGTCCAATCACGACCCACAGGATACGATGAATTATTCTTTTAATTGTTGGTGTCATATTAATTTTGTAAAACAAAATAACTAAACTTTAGATCCATTTTATCCATCGTCTGTTTTAGTGATGGTAGATTTTCTTTATCTACTGAAATGATAAGAACTGGATATTTAATATCGTGTTCTGGATTTATTTTTAACGGTTGAGTTCTTTCGTTGTAGAATAAAAAGTTTGCAGGTTGTATTTTCATACTAATGTTTGGGTATTCATCCCGAATTTGTTTTAATTCTTGAAAGTGTTCGAAGAACAGAGAGTTTACCATTTTTTTATCCAACCTGTATTCGTATCGAGATATTGCATCTTTATCAAATGGAGCATTGAAGCTCCAATTTCTCATGTAGTTTGCTACGAGGAATGTCATCAACAGTATGTAGATTATTGCCCATCTCTGCCGTTTTGATATTATGTTTTTCATAAAGTTATATTAATGTTTTGTTGTCACATTTAATGAAATGATTTTACTTCTGTTTTTCAGCCCTCAGATGGAAATGTAAATAGCTAGTGTGTTGATAGCCGGGACCGTTGGTGATGACTTGATATTTCTCTAGTTTGTCCTTCTCCACAAGTATTGAAGTGATAGCATACACATCCATCAGATATACCTGATCTTCAGGAGTGATTTCACCAATGTTTTTTATGTCTTTTTTCGGAAATATGACATAATGGATCGGGGATTGAGGTACGGGACTTTTGATCGCTATTGCTTTGTCGGTCTCGAGTACAACTTGAGGGAGGAGAAAGGGGGTCTTTTGGATGAGGATAGATGTCACAAGTCCTGTTATCTCCTGTTTAATGTAGCAGTTGGACGTGCAGGAAACAAAGGGCACTATTGGACGAGGTCGGGTGTCGTGGAAGAGGAGTGCACCGACAAGTAGACCAAAAATAAAAATTGAAACTATTAATACAATCTTCCCTATAAAGTCTGAAGAATTATTTATTGTTGTTTTTATCATTATAAGCAGTTGCAGCATCCATATATTTTTTTAATAATGGAAACTCCTCTAAAACTTCATCACGATTGAAATTGGCGCAAGGTGAAGCTATCTGTTGCAATATCAAATTTTGAAAGGTCACTATTTCGCTTACATAAAGAATAAGTTTTTCATCGTGCCCATCTCTCCGTGCGGTTTCGGCATCAAAAACCTGATAGCCATTTTTTACCGAGACATATTGATCCAATTCATCTTCATTTGTAGCAAAGTAAATGAACTCTTCTTCACTCATAGGTGTGTTGTTTGCATTTGGATTTATTACTTCTTTCCGATTTTGAGAATAGAAAAAAATTAGGCCAATACTAATTAGTACTATTGCACTGAGGAAAATAAGCATAGTATTATTTGTTTTCATACTATAAGTAATTATATCATTTTTTCTAAGTTATGCTCCTTTTAGCCTTGCTAAGGCTAAGAGGAGACATTTCCTGACTATACCGGATGCACTAGCTCGCAAATACTAGTATGTATCGTGCCACCAGATTACATACTGGATCCAGGACATATAGGGCCAGTTCTGAGTACCACCGTGAATCCATACTTCGGGGTTTGGTTCCCCTCTTGGAGTGATGCCAGAATAATCCTGAACTGCAACAGTCCATTTATCATGATATGTGGGAGATGCATAGGGAACACCTTCATCCCTATATGTATCAAATCCACAATATTCCGATTGCCATGTTTGCCTTCGTGTCCACCCAGCATTCGCTAAGAACTCTATGTCAGGTGTATCATGGAAGTTTTGTTCCAGTAAGAATCTATAAGCATCTTCCTCCTTATCGAAGATATGATATTGGCGATCAACCGCGGAAGCGGGTCTGGGAAATCCTACTGTCCCGCAAACACACTTTTCTATACTTAGACCTCTTACTTCATCTGATAATTGGGCAGCCCGGGGAGAATTTGCATGTCGAGTAGCAGCATCCATGTACTCATCCAGTAGGGGATATTCAGAAAGGGCATCTTCGGCAGACGTGCCAGAAGTGGTGGAACCGCCCATAACTATGAGTATATCATTCTGAAACTGAACAATCTGATTCGTCAGATCAATGAGATCCTCGCCAAAGCCTGCTCCTCGAGCTTTCTCATGGTCAAAAACGAGGACAGTACTACTTATCTCTGTTCTGACAGTGATGAATTGCTCGATATTATCAAGCTGTGTTGCAAGCCTGACAAATGTCTCCTCATCCATAACATACGATGGAGCAGACTCATTTTGCTTATCTGTGCCTATGATCAATGGAAGGTACTGTATCTCAGCTTGCTCCTGTACGAGTGATGTTGCTGCAATCGTTGTACGATTGATGCCTAAGCCGTCTAAGATCTCAGTACATGTGGGTTCGTCATCAGGTGGAACGATGATGATGGGTGGAACTGGGTCTGCATGTGGACATACTATTGTGAAGTTTGGGCCTTGTCTTCCATCAACTCGGAAAAACTGTGGGTTTCCCTCTGTTGTTGGACAGATATTGTAGGCGTGACTTACACTGTATGTTCCTTCAGGAATATCCTTAAATCTATATCTCCCTTCGTTGTTGTCGACCAGGACCCAACCTATTCCGTCGATATTCACACCAAAGCCTTGATGTGCAGGTTTTCCGTCAATCGTTACAACACCGCTAACATCGTGTTTAGGCTGATTATCTAGGCAGGTCAGATGGATATCCGGTCCGCGGTTACCCGCAGCCGGTACGTGAATGTTGACAGGCGAATCAGATGGACAGGAATGATTGTGGTGGATTGTGTAATCAGCCTCAATCAATCCAAGATCTCCCTGAAACTCATAGCGTCCGTTCTCATCGGTCAATGCCCAGACAGTCGTACCGTCTTTGAGAGAGGCTTTTACACCGAATCCCTTCCAGGCAGGCTGGTTGTCAATCGTGACATATCCGTAGAGATTGTACGCAGGACATCTGATGTCAAAATCGGGTCCGCGGTTTCCATCACTAGGAATCCAGACAGGGACATCGTTGTTCGAGGGGCAGTTATGATTGTGACGAATTGTGTATTCGCCTTCAGTGAGGATATCATCTCCACTGAATTCATATCTGCCGTTCTCGTCAGTTAGTACCCATTTGGTGCTGCCGTTCTTTCGAACAGCGGCCACGCCGAAACCTTTCCAGGCAGGTCTTCCATTTACCGATACATACCCATAGAGCGGATGTTTGGCATCCGGGCAGGTAATGTAAATATTCGGACCTTGGTTGTTTGTTGCTGGAACATGAATACCGGCGGGGGTATTGGATTCACACGGGTGGTTGTGATGAATCAGATAATCTGCTTCCAGTAGCGCATTGCTTCCGGAAAACTCATAATATCCGTCATCGCCCTGTGTCTGAATCCACTTACTCATCCAGCCGTTTATCGTTGCCTTAACACCAAATCCTTTCCATGCAGGCTCTCCATTCACAAAGACTTTGCCATAGAGCGGATACGTAGGACAATCCAGGTAGAGATCAGGGCCGCGATTGTTCGTGGCAGGAATGCCGATAGGAATAGGGGCGTTTGAAGGACACGAATGATTGTGACTGATCACGTAATTCCCTTCGATCAGTCGACTGGCATCACGAAACTCATACCAGCCATCATCCGTCACAACTTCTCCCCACTTAGTACTCCAGTCTCCCAATGTTGCCTTGACTCCAAACCCTTTCCAGGCAGGCTTGCCATTGATAGCCACATAACCTCCCAGAGTATATGTCGGGCAGGTAAGATGAATATCATGCCTTGTGCTGCCTGAAATCACTATTTGCTGAGCATTGGGAGTACAACTACTGTTGTGTCCGATGGTATAAGTTCCTGAGGAAAACCCCGTGAACTGATACCAACCTCCACGCGTCTCTGCCCACATAGTCGTGCCACGGCTTCCGGTGATTTTCACGCCAAAGCCGTCCCAAACTGCTTGTCCATTGACCGTGACCATACCACTGATCGTGAATGTTCCGGCTGCTTGTGCTACCTTATCAGCGTGAGGGATACCGTTTGCCAGCAGATATACAACGATACAGACAATTGTTACAACTTGACGAATCCTTCGAACGAAACGCATCTTGCACCTTTCCTTTCATGTAGAGATGTTCAATCTGAAGTTGTTCTTATCTTCCGTCCTCCTGACGGATTATCAAGTCTGGATTTTCCAAACCTCATACTCCGTCAGGATTTATTCTCTTGATTATTGAATTATTTGCATCCGGTTGTCAAAGTGCTTATACAAATAGCCGTTCATGTAAGATGCTTTTCTTATCGAGAACAATATCTATTTGTAGTAACTATAAGGAATATTTCTCCATGCATTGAGGAGTCACATTATTCTTATAGGATATGTATTGTATCATAGCAAATAGGCGGTGCATTATTACAGCAGTCTAAAATGAATGTTTTGTGGGAGAGAGTTCTATCAGTACGACTCACATTTCCCGGGCCATGGCGTAGAATTCCTGAGGGTCAAGTGATGCAGTCCCGACGAGGAATCCGTCAATTTCTCCGGTCTTGAGGTAGTTATTGATATTTTTGGAGTCGGCACTTCCGCCGTAGAGATACGCTGTGCCTTCAGGTAAATTGATTTTCTTTTTCATTTCGAGAACATAATCGACATCAGCATTTTCACCGGTGCCAATTGCTTCTACAGGTTCAAATGCAACAATTCTCACCGAGGAATATACGGTGTCTATCGCATTCCGGACACAAAGAATGGGCGTGATATTGTACTGATCACACAAGGAAATTTTATGCTCGATTTCCTGTTCGGTTTCCTGAAAGTGATCACGGCGCTCACTATGGGCGACAATGCTGTAATTCGTGATATCTTTGAGTGCCTTGGCGGTGACTTCACCGGTGTATTTACCTTCTTTGAAAACAGATACGTCCTGCGCGCCGACTTCTACTCCCTCGATATCCTGAAAATGAGTTTTGACGTAGAGGATGAACGGGAACGGGGGACAGATGATGATTTTGAGTTCGTTTGATGTAAGTTTTTGCTGAAGTTTGGGATCATTGCTTATTTGTTCTTTGAAATTCTCAATCCATTTGACAATTTCGAAAAGTGTCGTTTGGGCTTTCCAGTTTGCGATAAGGTATTTCATTTATAGAGAGTACCAATTTATTAATACAGGTGTTCGCTTGTAATTGAATTTTTGTTTGCAGCCAGGCGCGCTCTGTAGACACATCTCATAATTAGTTGACGTTTCGCCTTTTCCTGCTGCACAAAAATGTATTACTGCGCTCATCTACCATGTGTCTGCATGATCTTCGAATCTGTCTTTGGTATCATTATACTCTATGGTCGATGTACTCAAAGGCTTAAATACGCAGCAACAACAGGCAGTGAAAATTATGGAAGGTCCGTCGGTCGTGTTGGCCGGTGCCGGATCGGGGAAGACAAGAGTGCTCATTCATAAAGTTCTGAATCTTATCGAGAACCATCAGGTCGATCCGTACCGGATTGTGATGATCACCTTCACCAATAAAGCCGCCCGGGAGATGAAGGAACGAATTGCCAAATCAACAGGAAGCGAAGCAACCCTCGGCTATGTCGGCACGTTTCATTCATTCTGTTGTATGCTCCTGAGACGGGACGGTGAACATATCGGTATTCCGAGAGATTTTGTCATTTACGATGATGACGATCAGCAGCAGGTACTGAAACAGATCTTGAAAAAGATGAATACAAAGTATTCCCCTCGTTACTTTTCCTCAAAAATATCGGAAGCAAAAAACCAGCTTATCACACCCGGGCGATTCCTTGAATTATTTTCATACTACAAAGCGGCAGAAGTCGCAGAGGTCTATCATCAGTATCAGAAAGAACTTAAGAACAATCATGCACTGGATTTTGACGATCTTATTATGAGAGTTGTTGAGTTGTTCAGTAAACATCCTCCCGTTCTTGAGAAATATCAGGATCGTTATAAATACCTTCTCGTTGATGAATTTCAGGATACGAATGTGGCTCAGTATGTCCTGACACAAAAACTTGCAGCAAAACATAAAAATATTACCGTTGTCGGGGATTTTTCGCAGAGTATTTACTCATGGAGGGGAGCCGATATCCGCAATCTGGAAAAATTCAGCGATGATTTTCCTGAAGCGACAGTCATCAATCTTGAGCAAAATTACCGGTCTACACAGAATATTCTCGACTTTGCTTATGAAGTCATCTCCGAAAATCAAACGCATCCGATTCTACAGCTTTTCACTGAAGCAGACGGAGGAGAGGAAATCACGTACTACACCGCGGACAATGAAGAAGATGAGGCAATCTATATTGCAAATGTGATTCAGCAGCTTGCAAACAAAACACAGTACGCTGATATTGCGGTGCTGTATCGCACCAACGCTCAATCCCGTGCGATTGAAGAAGTGTTTCTCCACTACGGAATTCCGTATACACTGATCGGCGGAACCCGCTTCTATGAGCGACGTGAAATCAAAGACATCCTGTCTTATCTTCGGTTGTTCCTCCATCCTGAAGATACGGTCGCTCTTGAGCGCGTAAAGAAAATCGGGAAGAGGCGTTTCAATTCATTCAGAGAGTTATATCAGAGTGTGAAAGAAAACGTTCAGGATATTCCTACCGTGGAAATTATGGAACGGGTCTTTGAAGCAACTGAATATCTGGGACTGTATGATCCGGATATTCCGGAAGAATATGCAAGACTGGAGAACATCAAAGAACTGAAATCTGTTGCTTTGAGTTTTCCGAATGTTGTCGACTTTTTAGAGCAGGTCGCACTGGTGGAGTCGGAGTACTTCGAAGGTGAAAAGGGAGGGAAAAGCCGTGACGGTGTGCGTCTTATGACGCTTCATCAGGCAAAGGGACTGGAGTTTGAGTATGTATTTATCACCGGCCTTGAAGAAGGGATTTTGCCGCATTCAAGATCAATAGATGATCTTCATCAGCTTGAGGAAGAACGAAGACTGTTTTATGTCGGAATCACCCGTGCGAAAGATAAGCTGTATTTGACACATGCGAAAAGACGTTTGATTTTCGGTCGGCGAAATGAAGCAATGAAGTCTCGCTTTATCCGAAAGGAAGATGAGGAGGAGTATGAGGCGGTTGATGATGATGAGTGGTGGTAAGAGGGATATCTGATTTCTCATATAATTTCGCTCGATACTTTTTTTATGCTCCGTGGGTGTGCTCGTTCGATACCAAACATTTTCTCCTCGTTACCTTGTTTTCTTAGCTGCTGAAGGAGCCCTCCCCTCGAGTTACTGGAATCCCTAAAAGCAGCTGAAAAAAGGCAATTTCGGATTTATTGCGAACAGTCTATATACCGTATCGTTTTCCCTTCAAAATTCACGGCCTGATATTC
>CAYMVU010000016.1:0-23253 GCA_964394215.1 uncultured Gammaproteobacteria bacterium | reverse complement strand
GGAATCGTAAATACATTTGTATCAATCTCTCCTTCACGACATGATTTTTTTAGATTCTCAATATCTGGCTGAGTAAGAGCCGGTGATCCTTCAACGTTGTTGATCATTGATAAAATCATATCCGGGGTGAGAAATGCTGAAAATGTATCAAACAGATTGAGGTATTTGTCTAAATTTGTTATTTTTTCCCCCGTATACTCGCCCTGTACCCACTTGTAAAGCGTTCCGTCTTTTAAAAGAACTTTTGTGATTTTATCCTCTTCTTTGATCTGGACGTATATATTTTTATTGAGAATTCGTATCGTAAAATCTGCCGCGTCATCTTCGTAGTCACAAAGCAACGGTCCGTCAAGATCAAAATTTGTAGTTGAACTTGTGCCTCCGGGAAACAGCCGTTCAAGCGGATTTAGCGGGGATGACGTAGGTTTTGCAGTAGCCTGAGATCCATAGTCTTGCTGTACATACGATTCAGATGATTCTGTATCGGCTCGCGGAAAGATTTCGGATGAGTTTACGAATAAAGCAATTGAAATTACGGTTACCGGAATTAGGACAAGAAAAACACCAAGATCATGCATACAATCATTATACTTCCTCAGTATCAAATAGTGTGTTTTCTTTATTTTCGATCAATGTCCGCTTCGGTTTTTCCTCCTCTGACAATGTTTCAACGCTTTCAAGTTCAGGAAGAGATTTCCCAACTATACTTTGTAAATCACCCTGCATACCGAGTGTCGAATCAAATACTTTTCTTAGGTTTTTTTCTTCACGTGCCCATTTGAGGGCAAACCAGCGCCGCTCTTTCTCAATTTCCTCCTGCATAGCACTAAAAGACTCCAGAATTGCCTCAACACGATGCTTAAACTCAACACTTGTCACATACTCATACAAGACTTCCATTTTCCCATCCTGTCCTTTTTGTGCAGAACGCACTGACGCGATTTCAAGAAGCTGTGATCGGAGTGCGCCTGCCACTCCAAGAATGTACTCGTAACCACAGATCCACACACCGTCGCTGAGCCCAAAGTGATCAATCCCATCAGGAATAATTTCAGAGACAAGAACGGCTACTTCAGCTTTTACTGTTCGTTGATCTGTCTTTAGTTTGGGAATCCACTGGTTACTCCAGTTTTTTGTACGTTTTGTCTCCCAAATGATGGTGCCGCAGGCTTTCCCTCCGCGATTTTTGACGATCTGGATGATGTCTGCACCCTGCACTCCCTTAGGAACTTCTTTGATCTCATCAAACGGGAATTCTTTTTGCAGCATCTCCTCGAGTGCGAGTTCCAAAACCTCCCCCTGCATTTGCTGTGAACCTTGTTCCAGTTTGCGTCGCAACTCTTCATTTGCTTTCAAGACATCAGACATTTTTTTGTCCTGCTCCAGCATTTTCAGTTTATACTGCTCTTCAATACGTTTTTGCTCCTCTTTGCGCAGTTTATCCTGTTCTTCATGAAATTTTTTCTGCATCTCTAACTCTTTTTCACGGTTTTCATCCTGAAGCTTCCTCATCAGCTTATTCATCTCAAGAAGCTGTTCCTGCAGCTGTTTTTTCTGTTCTTTCAGTTCTTTAGATTCTTCCTCCGTATTTTTGATCTGGAGCTCCATCTCATCATGAATTTTTTTCTTGAGTTCTCTGGTCGCCTCTTCTCGTGATTTTTGTTTTTCTTCCTCAATACGCTTTTTGGAAAGCTCTATCAAGCGCTGACGCTCTTCTTCTGCCTTTTGTTTTACCGTCTCCAGTTCTGACTTATATTTTTCATCAATCTGATGAGTGATAGCCTCGGTGAGTGGTATTTGATTTTTACATTTCGGACAGGTGATTGAGTCTTGCATATTCAGATTGATAACAAGTAATACATGCAGCGAGTGCGTCGTACATCATAATGATTATTTAGAGAGAGTTCAAGCGGAGTTATTTGGTAAACATCCCGAGAACAGCTGAGACTATCGAAAGAACGATGCTGAAGATGACAGCCCAAAAAAATCCGGTGACTGTGAACCCGTTCACAAGATTACTGGCAAGCAGGATAAATAAACCGTTTATTACAAATGAGAGCATCCCCAGCGTGAGAATATTGATAGGCAATGTCAAGATGGCCACAATAGGCTTTATAAAGGTATTGATAACGGCAAGAACAAAAGCAACAATAATTGCCGTTAGAAAGCTGTCAATCTCAACATTCGGAAGCAGATAAGCGGTAAGTGCGACCGCCAGAGAATTTATCAGTATCTTCACTATAAGTCCCATACCTTCATGGTATCAAATCATAAAAAAGCCGTCAAGAGAGTACATTCGTAAGAGAACAGTAAGAAAATAACTCAGGTTGTTTCTCTTGTTATAATAAAAGTATGATATCAATCGTACTTATTTTTTTGGTATTACTCTTCATTCTGGGATACATCCGGATTCCGTATCTGGCTTTGCATGACATAACACTTCTTGTAGCTTTCGGGAAGACAATATCTCTATATGATCTTCTTGTCTTTGCAATTATTTTGTGGGTAATTGGTTTATTACCCTGGCCGTTCCGGGGACTTGCAAGTATTGTTCTTGTCCTATGGCTTCTTTCTTTTTTCGGGATTATTGCAATTGTCGGATTCTCCAATATCTTAGTTCTGGCACTTATCATCGGAATCATCGCCTACGTTTTCCAGGGATTATCACACCGGTAATCAGTCTTTCTTTTTGACCAGTTTGACTGAGGTCACGATCTCACGGACTTCTCCTGCTGAATCCGTTATTTGAGTTAGACCGCTCTCCAAATAATACTGATGTAAATAATCAGAGAGTGCTTGTCTGGCATCCTTAACTTCCGTTTTCAGATCGTTTACTTTGGCATCAAGAAGTGCTACTGAGGGATCACTGATAAGCTTATCCTTAATCTCTTTTTTCATTTTCTGTACTTCTCTGGCTTTTTCACTTGCAGCTGCATACTCCGCATCATTTTCAAATGTATCTTTGAGCATTGTAGATTGTTCTTTCAGATCTTTTTGTAGCTTTTCCAGATCCATAAGATAGCCATTTATCATATTTTCAAGGCTCATGATCCGCTCTACCTTATTATCCGAGTTAACATTGGTGGAAGCTTCCACTGCTTCTTCAATCTCTTCTGTACTTTCTAACTGCTCCGGTTCATTGATTTGTTTGTCATCCATATGTATAAAAAATTAATAAATTGCAATTACCGAGTATTGAATACTAACTATAAAGAATCGGTGATAAAGAAGTCAAGGAAGATAATTTGAACAGAAGAATCATACTATTTCGGCTGATAGCTGGTGAAAAGCTGTACACAACTGTTTCCGTAACATTCACCGCAGCTATATGTGAAGCTTCCCTCTATTGCTTTTCTATGAATATTTGAACTCATCCACCAGTCAAAAACATTGCTCTCACTATCACCGTGCTTCATATTCTCCGTAATCCAATACGGCAAATTGCGTTCATAAAAACCTCCATGGATATTATGTGAAACAAAAATTTCATCATAAAGCTCCGGACCTCGCTCTTTGGCAAGAGCGCATAATCTTTCATCCTTCTGAAACGGAGGCAAACTGATTGACGCACGATGGTTGTTTATCATCTCAAAAATGGCTTCAGAATCCAACGATGCGGGTTTTTCCGATGGCTCTCCTACTATTTCGGTCTCTTGTGTCGACAGAGGTGTAGGTGACGGAATTTGTGTCGGAGTGGGGGTGAAAGTGGGTGTAGAAGTCGGTGTCGGGACACGGACGGAGACACCTTTTACGCATTCTGCATTTTTGTTGGAAACACTGCAGAATTGTTTATCGTAATAGACGGGACAATATCGCTCCTGTTGAGTTCTTGGTATAGTTACAAGTTCGGATCCGAATGCTTCTTGTGTAATACAAAGTAAGCTGACGATGAACAATATGACAGCCTGCTTTGCGTATTGAGCTAGCATCTTGAAGTTTCTATTGTATCATATTGATATATGGATAAACGGATTGTATTTTTTGAAACTGAAGACTGGGAACGAAATATCATTGACGGGACGTTTCCACAAGCTGAATTGGTATCAGAACAACTTACGCACGAAAATGCAAAACAATATGAAAATGCTCAGATTGTCTCTTCATTCATTTATTCAGACCTCTCAAAACGTGTACTCGAACAGCTCCCTCAACTCGAGTGTATAGCAACACGTTCAACAGGGTATGATCATATTGATCTAAAATACTGCAAAGAACATAATATAACTGTTTGCAATGTACCGGAATATGGCAGCAATACCGTTGCCGAGCATACTTTTGCTCTCATTCTCAATCTGACAAGGAAAATATATGCATCAGTCAATCAGGCAAAGCAACTGAACTTCGACCACACACAGATCCGAGGGATAGATGTTTTCGGGAGAACAATCGGAATTATCGGTTTGGGGAAAATCGGAATCAATGTCCTTCGTATAGCACACGGTCTCAAAATGAAAGCTTTAGTATATAACCGTTCCCAAGATACCGAACTTCAGCAGCGATATGGTTTTGAGTACGTAGACTTGAATACCCTTCTTTCGCAATCCGATATCGTGACACTTCATCTGCCTCTTGTGCCGGAAACAAAGCATCTCATAAATCTAGAGAATGTCAAAATAATGAAGAAAGGAAGCTATATCATCAACACGGCCCGCGGTGGCTTGATCCAAACAGAAGCATTAGTACAGGGTTTAAATGAGGGCATACTGGAAGGAGTCGCACTAGATGTTCTCGAAGAGGAAAAAGAACTCTCCGAAGAGGCAGAGATTCTCTCTCCGCAGTTTCAACAGGATGCCGATATGAAGACCCTGATCATGGATCATTTCCTAATGAATCATCCGAAAGTACTTATTACCCCTCATAATGCATTTAATAGCCAAGAAGCTTTGACACGAATTGAGCACACAACAATTGATAATATCAAATCTTTTTTACAGGGTAATGTAACTAATATTGTATCTATGACTTAGTGCTCGGTTTTTTCCTTCAAGCGTGACTCAAGCTCATTGATGCGTTGCTGAATTTCTCGCTTTGCTTCGATAGAAGCTTTTTCTACCCGCTCTTTCAGATAATTGAGTTCTGCCTGCCACTCTTCGATCTGTGTATTTTCCATAAGCCGTTGGTGCTTTTAATTATTAGAGCCTTATATCATACCAAAGTCATAATTATTTTTTGTGTGTAATGTGTAATATGTATGTAAGTATATTACTACCTTATCTTTACCATATTATTACACAGCAATTACGTTGCCCATGAATACTGGTTTATGCATTAAACTATTTATCCCATTTTTATGGAAAAATTTTCTGCTTCTCATTATCAGATTTTTGCAGATCGATATGACGCAGGCGAAAAACTATCCTTATCAATCCGACGGTTTATCAATGAAAACTCCTGCATACTGGCACTGCCGCGAGGCGGTGTTGAGATTGCTGTTCCGATATCACGGAAATACCATCTCCCTCTCGATGTGATAATTGCAAGAAAAATTGCCGATCCGTCTCAACCCGAATTTGCAATAGGAGCAATTTCTGAATTTGATATTACTTATATAAATCATACCCTGATGAGACATCTCAGACTGTCAAAACATGACATTGATAAACTTATACAATCCGAGAAAAGGGAACTAAAAAGGCGAATTAAGCTCTATCGGAATAATCGAAATTTATCCTATATACGTGACAAAACAGTCTTTATAGTAGACGATGGCGTAGCGACCGGATTGACGGCAAAAGCTGCAATTGAATCAACACGTATGTTAAAACCGCAACGTATCATCTTTGTCACTCCGGTTTGTGCTGAAGATAGTCTACCTACCCTTCAAAGATACGCCGATTTTGTAGTATCAATTCTCACCCCTCATGACCTTCGAGCTGTCGGAAATTATTACCGTCATTTTGAACAAGTAAGCGATGATCGTGTTATAGAGCTGCTTTCTAATCATTCTTCTTTACCCAATTCCCATCTTTACCCTTCTTATAAACCTTTTTGACTGCAGACCATGCTACAGCATGAGCCGTTTTCTCCCGATCACGGTTTCCTTTGCGTTCAGACGGCTTATCATATTGATCCCACGCAGAGTTAAATGCTTCTTTGTATATTTCCTGACCGTGTTTCGGAAGAGTGTCTGTGACCCGTTCCGGAAGGTCAGATCTTTGTTGATATGGCATCAAACTACTATAAATTACTTGTATGAAGATATTGTCAGGTTCGTATTAAAAAGATGTAAAGAAGATTAAAATTCATAGATTTGCTTTTCGATCTGATCCACCTTAAAGCTGAAATCAGCATCATACTTCACATGGAGAAGCAGTTTGAGATTCTCAATATCCTGTTTGCTGATACTTTCTTTCACAGGGGCCGTCACCGTCATCACAACATCATAATGTGATTGCGATTCCCGCTTACTTACTAAAACATCCGTTACCGTAATGTCGGAATATTTATCCTGAAAATACGTTTTTATATACGTTTGTATTTCATTTATTAGTATCTCCGGCCTGCCCTGCAAACTGATACGAGATATGATTTCAAGATCGAGTGAAACGGGTGCCTGAATCTGATTACTCATAATGGCCTCGATATCACTACGCTGTTCCTCCGTAAACTGTACTGACGGATCATTCCGCAACACCGCATTCACGGACCATGAGTTATCCTCACGAGGATAAACTGAGATCGAATCAATACTGAAGGAGTTATCAATTCGAGAAATTGCCTGAAGCAGAGTTTCGGTAAGCTGATCCTTAATGCGGCGTGTCTGTACATCCGTTTCTGTCTGCAATGCAATGGATTTCTGCACTCTCAAATTCAAAATGACGTTTTTATTCAGGGCATTCTCGAGTGCAGTTATAATGGCGTCCTTTTGCTTGAAGTCGATCACCATATCTTCCGGAACCAAGACATCAGCATCAACGCGAATTATTTCCGAGCCGTCTTCCTTGGATGTATCCAAACGTGTCTTGACATTCTCAAGATAAATCGACGGAGACAATCCCTCAAGTGACGTACTTAATACCCGCTGGGTTTTTTGATAGGCCATCGCTTCAAATGAATAATTTTTCAGAAAGAAGAATAAAGGAAATGCCGTGATGACTAACATAAGAGCGACAAATAGTATGCCGTTTTTCTGCAGCTTTTGAGAACCATGAGTTTCTATCCCAACAATACGGAATACGAATATGGAAACAAAAATGATGGAAACAACATTTGCTATAAATAAAAGTAGTCCTCCGGATGCTATCTTTGGATTTAAGAGAGCAAGGCCGATTCCGCCTACACACAACGGCGGCATAAGAGATGTTGCAATAGCAACACCTGCCAGACTTGAAGAAACTTTTTTCTGAACGATCGCCAACGCTGCTACCGTACCCGCTGAGAGTGCAATAACAATATCAAGCAGTGTCGGCTGTGTGCGTGCAATAATTTCAGGACTTATTACTTTCAACGGAGAAACCAAAGTAATCAAAAATGAACTTGCCAAACTTATTGCAACAGATATAAAAAGAAGTAGTAAAGATTGGGTTATATATCGTTGTCTCGCAAGAGATATGCCCGCAGAAATCTTCATCAGAGGCCACATCAAAGGAGAGATAATCATACCCCCGATTACAATCGCCGGGGAATCAAGCAGGAGACCTAAGGTACAAATAACCGTTGAGATCGAAAGAAGAATCACGTAACTCACGGAGAACATGGCGTTGTCGTGAAGATGCAACAACGTATCACTTCGGTCAACATTGTGAATATCATCAACTATCATCAGATCTTTTAGAGACATAGTGTTTGTGTAACTATTTTTATCATAGCACATACGATACAATAGAGGAGGTTGAGGCAGTTCATACAGAATCTTTACGTTTAATCATTACAATAGGTTTTTGTCTAGAGACTATGTGGAAGAAATTTCAGCACTATAACTTACAGTATTATCTGTTAGGTATTGTATTGACGGCTGTTGTTACGCTGATGAAAATACAACTTCCTGCTGTAGGGTTGGAATCACCATTTCTTCTCTTTATATTCGTCGTCATTTTGACAGCATTTCTCGGTGGTTTCGGCCCGGGGATAGTTGCGTTGATTGCAACAAGCATCTCAGCTGCATACTTTTTCCTTATACCGACAAGAAGCATACAACTTTCATCTGGAGTTAATCAAATGCAGATGATTGTATACATTTTTGAAGGACTTATCACGGTTTCGATACTTGGAGCCCTAAGAACACTGAGAATACAACTTGCAGAAAGCAACAAAAACCTTGAGGAAAAAGTAGCAAACCGTACCAAAGAACTGAGGACAACTATGAAGGAAATCACAAAAGTAAATGATGATTTAAAAAGAAGTAATAAAGAGCTGGAAGAATTCGCATATATTGCTTCCCATGACTTGCAGGAGCCGCTTCGAAAAATACAATCGTTCGGAAACCTGCTGTATGACGAGAATAAGGACAGATTAAATGATGATGCCCAACTGTATATCAATCGTATGCTTAGTGCATCATCAAGAATGAGAAATCTGATTGACGATTTGCTATCGTACTCAAGAGTTACAACGCATCAAATTGAGTTCAGTACAGTATCTCTTGATCAGGTGATGACTGAGTTACTCAACACTCTTGATATTAAGATCCAGGAAGTGAAAGCAGAAGTTACAGTAAAAAGCCTTCCAGACGTAGTTGGCGATGAGAATCAGCTATACCAGCTTTTTCAAAACCTGGTAAGTAATGCCCTCCGTTATCGCCGTGAGAAACGGAAACCGAAAATACGTATCTGGGGTGAGAAGGAAGGATCATTTGTCCATATATTTGTAAAAGATAACGGTATCGGTTTTGAGGAAAAATACAAAGATCGTATTTTTAATATTTTTGAGCGCCTCCACGGACGTAAGAAGTATGAAGGAACAGGTATCGGACTTGCTATTGTCAAAAAAATCATCCAACGACACAAAGGGACAATAGATGTAAAAAGTAAACCTGGCGTAGGCACAACATTTATCATTTCTTTACCAATTCCAAAAACTAATAATGATATCTAAAAACCTTGAAATTAACATCCTCATGGCTGACGATGATGAAGACGACATTTTGCTCACCGTAAAGGCTTTAAAACAGAGTAAATTATTAAATAGACTCCTTTCTGTTAAAGACGGAGAAGAGCTTATGGATTACTTGAAAAGACGGGGCAAATATAAAAATCCTGAAAGCTCACCTCGACCAGGCCTTATTCTCCTGGATCTCAATATGCCCAAAAAGGACGGTCGGGAAGCACTCAGAGAAATAAAATCTGATGAAAGCCTGAAGGATATCCCGATTGTCGTTTTTACAACATCAAAGGCCGAAGAAGATATTTACAGATCATACAAACTCGGAGTAAACTCATTTATTACGAAACCGGTCAAGTTTGAAGAACTCATTGGTGTGATAGCATCCCTCGGCAACTATTGGTTTAAAATTGTCAAACTTCCCAATAATAAATAATGTACATATTGTATGATTAACCTTACAAGCAGATTTCACAAAATTCGAGCGTTGCTTGTGGATGATGATGAAGATGATTTTTTGCTGACAAAAAAAACACTCACCCAAACACGCACTATTAGAGCTTCTATCGAATGGACCTCTCACTTTGATGATGCATTACAGTTTTGTAAAAGCGGGAAATTCGACGTCATTCTGTTGGATTACAAAATGGGAAATCATGATGGTATCGAGTTCATAAAGAAAGCAAAGAGCTTATGTAAAGCTCCGTTTATTCTTCTGACCGGGATACAGGATGAAAAACTCGGCATTAAAGCAATTCGTCTTGGTGCTGAAGACTATCTTGTTAAAAGTGAGATTACACCTGAACTCCTTGAACGCTCAATCCTCTATGCAATTGAACGTTTCCAAAGTAAAACTAAAGAGCAGGAGCTTATTGAAAGGCAAACTCTAGAGCGCAGCGAACGTCACTACAGATCTCTTATTGAAAACAGTGCTGACGGAATCGCACTTATGAATAAAAAATTTAAATTAACATATGTAGCTCCTTCTATCGAGAAAATCTTAGGGTATACTCCTGAGCAGATGCTGACTAACAGTACAAAGTCAATTATTCATCCCGAAGATTACCCGAAAATTCATAACAAGTTTAGGGAAGTTGCCCGAAATCATGGGTCTTATATAACCATTCTTCTGAGGGCAAAACATAATAGTGGAGCATGGCGATGGATTGAAATAACAACATCAAATATGCTTCTTGACCCGAACATCAAAGCATACGTTCTGAATTTCCGTGATGTTACGACCCGTGTAAAGCTGGAACAGCTCAAAGATGAATTTTTGAGTATAGCAAGCCATGAACTAAAAACACCTCTCACGACAGTAAAGGGATATATTCAACTTTTGGAGAAATATCTCCAAAATAGCAAGGACGAAAAAGCGCTCAGATATATCCGTCAGTCCGATACATATGTTGATAAGATGAATCAGATGATCTCAGATCTTCTTGACATTTCCCGCATACAATCCGGAAGAATGCAACTTAACCTGGAAGAAACTCAACTATGCAGTCTGATCAAAAGAACCATTACCGCGCTTCAGCATTTGTCTTCAAAACATGTACTTAATTTTGAATGCAACACACATCCTGTGCTTTTTACAGACAAACATCGCATCGAACAGGTTCTGACCAATTTAATCTCAAATGCAATTAAGTATTCCCCAAATAAAAGTAAGATAACAATTCGATTGAAAACAAATACCAAATTTGCACAAATCTCAGTACAAGATCGGGGCATCGGGATATCTCCTTCCGCACAAAAAATGCTGTTTCAACGATTCTATCGCGTGGATAAAACTGCCAATAAATTTTCAGGTTTAGGCATCGGTCTTTATATTTCCAATGAAATTATTAAAAAGCATCAGGGGAAAATGTGGGTAGAAAGTGACGAGGGAAAAGGCTCAACTTTTCACTTCACTCTTCCGTTAAAAATCTAATTTGACCAAATATATGATAAAAAAAGTACTTATCTGTGACGATGATGAGGGAATTGTAGATGTTGCCGGTATCGTTCTTAGCGAAGCTGGATATGATGTAATAAAAGTTATAGCAAGTGAAGAAATATTTACCGTAATTAGCAACATACAACCGGATATCATCCTTCTTGATTTATGGATGCCTAATCTCTCAGGAGAAAAAATTGCAAAACAACTGAAGAACCAGGAAAAAACAAAACATATTCCGGTGATAATAATGTCCGCAAGCCGAAAAACAGAGCAAACAGCTAAAACCGCCGGAGCGGATGATTTTATATGTAAACCGTTTGATATTGAAGAACTGGAAGAAATTGTGAGAAAATATACTGAATGAACATTGTACTCTCAGTTGGTAAACTTATTCAGCAAACGGTTACGGAATTTCTTAATGACAATGCGACCCAAATGGCTGCAGCCCTCTCATATTATGCACTGTTTGCTATCCCCTCTCTTCTTCTTATTACACTGAGCCTGCTGAACTTGTTTATAGCAGATGAACAGGCAAAAATGTCAATTATTAATCTTTCATCGGAACTGTTCGGCGCAAGAAGTGCGGGTGTTATTTCTCAAATAATTCAGCATCTTGATGAGAACGGAACTCAATCGATAGTTGAACAATGGGGCGGAATTATTCTTCTTTTGATTACCGCAACCGGGATAGTTGGTCATCTTCAACGGTCTCTAAACAAACTTTGGGATACATTCCCTTCTCACCACAATACATTTCAACTTCATCTGATACAGCGATTATCTTCCCTGGTGTTTATCATTCTGGCCGGCATCCTGCTTCTTATTGTATTTGTATCTGATACCCTTCTTTCCTTCCTGAATGTGTACATTTCCTCAACTGTCGGAGTTTCCACTTCCGTTTTAAGCATAGTGAATCACTTATTTTCATTTATCATGATGGTCCTGATTATTTCGCTTATTTATCGATACGTACCGAACGGAAAAATGTCCTGGAAAGATATCCTTGTCGGAGCACTCGTCACTACTATTTTATTCTCTATCGGAAAATACCTGATCGGTATCTATTTAGATTTCAGTACGGTCGGCTCTGTGTATGGAGCCGCCGGATCAATACTGTTACTCCTTATCTGGATATACTATACATCTCTTATTTTTTTCTTCGGTGCGGAATTCACTCAAGTTTATGCCAATGTCCACGGAAGCGGAATTTCTACATCAAATAAAAGGATTTAATACCTACTGGTCAAAACTAAAATTTATGTTAATATAAATCACGAATATGTCATCCGCAAGGAAACCTACCGTTATCGTACTATCAGGAGGACTTACCAAAAAAAACCGTCTCCCTTTTTTTGTAACAAACCGTCTTGATCATGCCTACAAAATATATCATCAAAAACAGACCGATCGTATTATCGTGGCTGGAGAGTCAAGTCTTTATATTGACAGTGAACAGGAAGTATCCGATGCTGACAAAATGGCCCAGTATCTCCTTTCTCTCGGCGTTCCCGCTGATGATATTTTGAAAGAAAAAAAATCGAAGGACTTATTAAGCAGCGCATATTATATAAAAAAAGATATTCTTATCCCGAAAAGGATTCGTCATGTTCGGGTTATCGGATCTGATTTTGAAGAAGAACGTCTCAAATTTGTATTCCGCAAAATATTAGGGAAACAGTTCAGCCTCGTTTTCGACTTCGTCCATTCACAAATCAGATCAGAAGTTCTCTGGAATTTCTTCAACTACGAAAGACAGGCACTTGCAAATACCAAAGCCTTTTTAAGGAAGATGAAAATCGGACAGCATGAATTTCTGGAACATAAATTCTTTAATGCAAAATTTTATAAGGAAAAACGCATCGGGTATATCCGAACTTTGGTTCACCAGGAAGCAATCGGTAAACGACGGACAGCACGTGCTCACTTTTCGCTCAAAAATATCTATAAGAAACGTGCTGAAATATTTGATACTTATGCTATCGACGAATCCTATAAAAAAATCATGATGGCTGATTTCTGGTCGGGAAGATTTTTAAATTTTTTCGGCAAAGATCAGGATAAAACCCTTTACTCACTTAAGTTTGTCCTCTATGTCAAAGATAAAAAAACGTTTGCAAGCGAAATTGCGATAACTGAATTTCTGCAGAATAAGGGCATAGATTTTATTCCGACTATTATTGCCAAGGATACGAAAAAAGCACCTCCTTGGTATCTGTACCGGGTAGTCGACGGCAGGATTGCCGGACAGTTCTCATACAATTTTTCTTACGGTGAACATTTCTATCAAAAAAATCCCGTTCCTGCTCTTGTCGCACACTTAAAAAAACTTCGAAGTATCGAAAAAAACGGACTTGATATCCCTACCTGGAACGGCAAAAGCTACAAGTCAGAACTTCAGAACCATTTTAAAAGAATCAGCAACTCAATATCTCTTGAAAAAAATACCGTTGTCCAGGAAGCTTATAATCTGCTTTCTTCCCATTTGTCAGTTTTTGATCATACGAAACTCTACCTCACACACGCTGATCTGCATCCGGCAAATATTATTGTATCGAGGAAGAAATTGTATTTAATTGATTTTGAACATATCTGCTGGAACAATATAGCATTCGATTACTGTTTTGCAGAAGTTTTTGCCTGGAACAATCCGGCATTTCGTCAGGAATTTTTAAAGGAGTTCAAGAATTCGTTATCATCACATGAAGTCAAAGAATTTGAAGAATTGTATCCGTATGTGTCTCTGTACTTCCTGTTTTTCCTTATGCGATTTACATACCAGTGGGAGTATAAATCAGGGAAAGAAAACGCAAAAATCGCACGAAGATTTATCAAGAAAAAAATGGCCGAAATTATCTCAAAACTACAGGTCCCGTAATTTCGTGATTCCTTCTGTTTGTTTTATCATAAAATCTGTTCCGTCTGTTTCTAAGACAAAATAAGCCGTGTTTTCAATAGCGTGAGATCTCAACTCATTTTTAGTCCCCCAGCCCAAATGAATCAAGAGGTTTCTCATAAGATCTCCATGACAGACAGAAAGAATGGTTTTTCCGGGATATCCGACTGCAATCTCCCGCAAAAAGGTAAGCATTCTTGAAACCATTTCTTCACCGGACTCGAATCTGTCATCAAGTTTCTGCTTCATCCATTCAGCATCTGTCAGCATATACCAGCGGCTAAAAATATCCTGTATTTCTTTTGTAAACTGCGTCGGATCCATTCCTTCATATGAACCAAACGTCCGTTCTCGAAGTGCCTTGGTCGTTTGTACGGTAAGCTTGTGTTCAAGCGCGATGATCTCTGCAGTACGATAAGCTCGCATGAGATCTGAAGAAAATGCCGCATCAAAATTCACAGTTTTCAGATCATGAGCACGTTTTTTTGCCTGACTTTCACCTGCCTTTGTCAGAGGGAAATCCATCTGGCCCTGAAGAATCTTGTTTACATTGCCTTCCGATTCACCATGCCGTACGATATAGAAAGTCGTATAATTTCTTTTCATTGTTTGATACTCAATTATAACCAAAGATTCAGAATTAACGAGTTGTTACAATAAGAGCTATGATCAAACCAACGAATGCACAAACACCGGAGGAATACATCTCACAGATTGACGAACCCCGTAAATCACAAATCGCACAGCTTTTTAATCTCATACATAAGACTGCACCCACGCTTTCACCATATATGCAAAGCGGCATGATCGGCTTCGGAAAGTATCATTATAAATACGCTTCAGGACGGGAAGGAGACTGGTTTATGATCGGTTTGGCAAGTCAGAAGAACTATATTTCAGTATATGTTTGCGCAACTCTCGATAACAAGTATATTGCTGAAGATTATAAAGAGAAGTTGCCGAAAGCAAGCATCGGGAAAAGCTGTATCAGGTTTAAATCAATAGAAGATATCGATCTTGCCATTTTGACTGAACTCATAGAAAGAGCCAGAGATTTTTATCTTGAGAACTACACCTGATTGTATCTGAAACAGGAAACAACATGATCATTCACCATTCCGGTCGCCTGCATGTGAGCATAACAGATCGTTGAACCTACGAATTTGAAACCGCGCTTCAGGAGATCTTTGCTCATTGCGTCTGACTCTTTCGTTTTAGCCGGAATTTCCCGAAGATCATGAAATGAATTGACGATAGGCTTACCGCCTACAAATTGCCAGATATACTTGTCAAAACTTCCGTATTCTTTCTGGACTTGGAGATACGCTTGAGCGTTGGTGACAGCTGCCCGGACTTTGAGTTTGTTTCGTATAATGCCGGGGTTTTGAAGCAATTCCTGAATCTTGTCTTCATCATATCGTGCGATTTTCTCCGGATCAAAATTGTCAAAAGCGCGACGATAATTCTCTCTCTTACGAAGGACTGTGAGCCAGGAAAGCCCTGCCTGCGCTCCCTCAAGAATCAGCATCTCAAAGAGTTTCCGGTCATCATGAAGAGGTGCTCCCCATTCTTCATCGTGATACTTTATGTATAAAGGGTCACTTGTGGACCATCCACAACGTATTAATTCGTTCATAAGGTTGCGTCTTTGTTATAATCATTTGTCATTCCCGACTTGATCGGGAATCCATTATGAGAGTTGGGAATACAAATCCGGCCAATTGGGATTTGACTTCTCAATCCAACTAATTTTCCATTCTCTATTCCACTTCTTAAGTTGTTTCTCTCTTTTTATTGCGTCTTCTATCCTGCAAAATACTTCGTAATATACGAGTTTATGAACTTTATATTTTGACGTAAAACCTTTGGCTACATCTTGCCTATGCTCCCAAATGCGCTTTATCAGATCTGATGTCACACCGATATACAACGTTCCATTTTTCATATTACACCAGATAAACAAAGTAATTATTGTTCATTCAGGCTTTATTATGGATCCCGCATCAAGTGCGGGATGACAAAAACATATCTTGCTTATAGAATCACGCTGTCATCTTCTGCCTGGTCTCCGATTTTTTTCGGCGGCATGACGTAGACATCCGTATTGTATGAGTCGACAAAAACAAACTCTCCTTTGCCGTTGATGACCTCCTCATAAAGAGCACAGTATTTACATTGTCCTTCTTTACAGGTATAAACATTGAGTTGTCTTGTTGCTTTGATCTGTCGTGCAACATCAATTACCCGTTCAAATGATGTTTTTTCATCCGGTAATTGCTTTTCGGTGAGATCATCGTTTCTCTCAAGATACCAATAGCTTGCTTTAGAGACGGTTCTTTTTTGAGTATTCGTAACGAGGAGATAATAAATCGGAAGCTGCAACGAATCTCCGTCTTCATCATACTTACTCGTTTTAAAATCAATGATATGAACACTGTCTGTTTCGGGAAGATATTCAAGCCAGTCAATTTTTCCGCAAAGAATAATATTATCCTCTTCTGAAAGCCAGTAATGCGGAAGGTCTTCTTTTATTTTGACTGCTTTTCTTGCGATCGGTCCGGGATTTTTTGTCACACGTGAAATCATCTCCCGCCCTTTCCTTTTGTATTTATCTTCCGTATCCGTACTGAAAAATCCGCCTCGTTTGCCGCTCACGTTTTTCCAGGCTTCTTCAAACCGATCCATAAGAAGCGTACTGAATCTTTGTTCAACAGGAAGAACTGACAATGATTCGATAACTTCATGTACAGCCTGCCCCAATGCCAAAGGAGCCGACATAATCTTAATCTTATGCCCCGTTTTAGGATCACGGTATACATGCTTGAGGTAATATGCTCTCGAACATTTAAGGAAGTCATTGATTGAGGTATGAGACACCCATACGGCTGAATAAGGATCTTTTGTCATGATTTATATTTAAAATGGGATACCACCATCTTCTTCTTGATGGAACTTTGTAACCTTGTTTCTAACCTGATTTGTTTTCATATACGTTTCTTTCAGACTGTCTATGGATACTTCTTCTATTAAATCTTCTCTTAGTAATGAAAAAACCATTTCAATTATACTTTTACCGGACGATGCGATAACCTTGTAAAAAATGTTACTTTCTAGCTTGATAGTACTTTTATCCGTATGTCGGATATTGTAAACGCTATTATTCATTTTTTTTATTAGTTTGATATAGTCATTTATAAGCTTACTTAGTTCTTCATGATCTTTACTAGAAAGCAATTTAGCAATTTTGGAGCATAGTTCTTCAGAATAATCCTTCGTTTCGCCTTGCGATATTGGAGAACTGAAAATATATTGTATTATATCTGCAGAGAGCCGTGCTTGTTCTTCAAAGCCATCATCGGTTTGACTTAGGTTAAGAAGAATTTTGTACTTTTCTCTTATTACAGGATTTTTTATTTGTAGTACTGAAGGTGTATTACTATATTGTTGTGCTAGTTCAACAAATCCTTTTATTACTGCCAATGGAGCACCTTCCTCAATAAATATATTGCCTAATCTTGCGATTAATTGATTGCGATTTGTACTAAATATTATAAATAGTTCAATAATGTCTAGTAAAAACCGATCATCATATGATTCACGAGTAATAATCTCACATTCGCTAGTAATAAAGTATGAAAGACTATAACCAATTTCTCTATTAGATAAGTTATCTAATTCATCAATATTTAAAAAATACTCTTCAGTATCAACATCCTGCTTTAGTATAAACGGCTCGAGTTCATGAAGAGAAACCGTATCTTTTATTAGACTAACAATTCGATTCCTTAACCGGTTATCAAGAAATTTACTCGTGTCATTTTTACCACCCGCTTTAGAAATGAGTTCAAGGTAGTAACTATTTTTGTATCGAGTTGAAAAAAGTTTCATTATTTCAATTATTGGTGATTTCTATGACAGCTCAATTATACACCAAATATTTTTTAAGCTGTTTTTCAGCTTCTCACTTATAATAAAGGGTACATACGTATGAAATTACTGGTCATAGAAGATGAGAAGCGGATTGCCGACTCAATTAAAAATGGTTTGGAGCAGGAGCGTTTTGCCGTGGATGTCGCATACGACGGACAATCAGGGTATGATCTTGCCGTGACAGAAGAGTATGACGCAATCATTCTCGATAGGATGCTTCCTGAAAAAGACGGTATGGAAATCTGCTCTGATCTCAGACAACATGAAAAGAATACTCCGATTCTTATGTTGACCGCAAAAGATCAGCTCGATGATAAAGTGGAAGGGTTAAACTGTGGAGCTGACGATTATCTTACCAAACCGTTCTCCTTTGAAGAACTTGTAGCACGCATAAGAGCACTTACGAGACGCCCTCAACATATCCTGGGACCAGTTTTGAGAATTGAAGATGTCTTTCTTGATACCGTAACTCAAGAGGTTAAACGAGGAGATACCAAGATCCCTCTTTCCAGCCGTGAATTTTCTTTGCTGGAATATCTTCTCAGAAACACAAACCGTGTGCTTTCCAAAGAACAGATTATCGGTAATGTCTGGGATTTTGAAGCAGATATACTGCCGAATACTGTCGAGGTGACGATAAGAAATCTGCGAAACAAATTGGAAAAACCGTTTCCGAATAGACGGGAAATCATTGAAACGGTACGCGGATTCGGATACAAAGTTACGGGTGCCTCATAAATGTTTCACTCAGCACGTCTCAAACTAACTGCCTGGTATCTGCTTATTATTATGACCGTAAGTATCCTCTTTAGCGGTATTATCTACCAGGTCTTAACAATGGAGATAACCAGATTCGATCGGATGCACAGAATGCGGATTCAGCAGGAACTACAGGGTGAAATTGAGTTTCCTCCTCCGGGACCCCAACGTTTTCGAGCTATGATGGAATATCCTGAACTGATCGAAGAAACTAAACAACGTGTTCTCAATTCACTGTTGATCTTAAACGGTTCAATTCTTGTTGTATCAGGAGTTCTTGGATATCTTCTTGCCGGAAGAACTCTTCGGCCGATTAAGGATATGACTGACGAACAAAAACGGTTTATAAGTGACGCTTCACATGAAATAAAAACTCCGCTCACTTCTCTAAAAACAGCCTTTGAAGTTTTTTTACGAAGCAAAAAGAAAAATATGAAAGAGGCAGAAAAAATCATACAGGACAGTGTTGCTGAAGTTGATAAGCTTCAATCGCTTTCTGATGCCCTTCTGAAATTATCTCACTTTGAAAAGCCGAATCCCGCACTTATCAATGAAATGATTAGTATTGATAATGCAGTAAGCAAAGCTATCAAAAAAACCGCGAACCTGGCAAAAATAAAAAGAATCACAATAAAAAAGAATCTTCAGACCTTTACGATGAAAGGGAATCAGGAGTCTATCGTCGACCTGTTGGTCATTCTTTTGGATAATGCCATTAAATACAGTTCAGACAATAAAACAGTTGAGATAGCGACAAGATCATCTTCATCAGTAGGCATTATCGAGATAAGGGATCACGGTATCGGCATAAGCCCAAACGACATCAAACATATTTTTGAGCGTTTTTACCGATCTGATACTGCCCGTACAAAATCAGGAAAAAACGGATATGGACTTGGTCTGTCGATTGCTAAAAAAATTGTGGAGATACATAAAGGTCAGATATCTGCTTCCTCAGAGACTGATAAAGGCACGACAATCACGCTCCATTTTCCTGTCACAAAAGAATAAACACCTCTTAAGCTTTTTTTCAGATTCACTTCGTATAGTTAGTAATACTTCAGGAAGCTTGCCTTCCCGAAGCCGTACTCATACGGGAAATATTACAAATTCAAAATATATGAGGAGCGAGACCCTTCTTCGCGAAACGCTATGAAGGGAGAAGGGAGGTGAAAAAATATGAACAAAAAAATCATACTTCCGGCAGCAGTACTGTTGATAACCGGAGCAACGATTTTCGGCACATCGGTATATGCACAGGGAATCCAAAGCAGAGACGGCAGCATGCATCAGGAACTTGCTCAGAAACTCGGAATTGATGAGAATAAAGTCATGACTGCTTTTGATGAAATCCGTGCAGAGCATCGGCAGGAAATGCAGGCACAGTTTACAGAACGTCTGAATCAGGCGGTAACTGATGGAAAGCTTACTCAAGATCAAAAAAACCTGATTCTTCAGAAACATGAGGAACTACAAACAACAAGACAAGCTGAACGGGAACAGGTACAAAATATGTCCCGTGAAGAACGAAGAGAATTCATGGAAACAAGACGTGAAGAAATGCAGGCATGGGGAGAAGCAAACGGCATCGATCTGCAATACTTGATGGGCCCTCAGGGCGGTCAAGGCCGGGGAATGGGAATGCACGGCGAATGGAATAAATAAAGGGACTCCATCCATTATCTTGAATAACTCCTTAAGGACGCTTAGGGAGTTATTTGTATTGTAAATACTTCTTCTCCCTACTTTTCTTCAAATAGGAAAGCAGTTCCGGAATACGAATTGATGCTCCGCAAACAACTTTATCAGCACCTCCGTAATACATATGTATCGTGTCATCTTTTACTATCTGACCGCAAGGAAACACGACATTATTCACTATACCTTCACGTTCAAAATCGTATTCAGGCTCAAGTATCGGATACGGAGCTCTGCCCAATACTTTTGTCACATCATGCAAATCAAGAAGTATGACTCCCAAACGATAATGCCTATCAATTGCACTAATACCATGATAAAAAATTATCCACCCATCATCGGTTTTGACCGGAGGACCGTTCACTCCGATTTTGACGGCATCCCATGTCCCCTGTTGTGGAGTAATCTTTCCTATAGAGCCCAGAAATGCACCGTTTTCAAAATCAAGGTCTTCCATCTCCGCAAGAATAATATCTGGCTCTATGCGGTGAATGAAAATATATCTTCCGTCTACTTTTTCAGGAAATAAGATACCGTCTTTGTCCGCAACATCCGGTGGCGAAATAATTTTCGGATATGCCCATGCGTTCCAGTTGCGGTTAAGAAAATCCGCGACAGAAATTGAGGTCATAGCAAGTCGCGGCAATAAACCATCAAATGCCGTGTACAGCATATAGAGCGTGTCGTCTATTTTGGTGACTCTCGGGTCTTCTGCACCGGCCATCATGCCTTTTTCCCTCGGAAGTTCATATTCTGATCTAAGGGGATAGATCTGTTCCGTTAACCTCTCATCAATATGATAACCGTCTGCGCTAAGTGCTAATCCTATATACGATTGATTATCTTCAGACATCGTCCGATATACGATGTACACAATATCATCAATTTCTATCGCCGCCGGATTGTACACGGCCTTGCTTTCCCAGGGATGTTCAGGGATTGCTTTCAGTATCGGATTGTAAACGAATTTGTCACATTTGAGAGTGGCAGGTGCATTTATCTCAAATCGTGACATAAATTCCTCAAGATTGCCGGTTGCAATGGCACAGTAACTGTCAGCTGCGCCATAATATACTCTGATCTCATCATCAATAATAAGTGCTCCTTCAGGAAAAACGACATCCTGTATCTGGCCGCTTTTTTCATACTCTTCCTGCGGCGTTAGCAATGATTTTTCAATACGGCCGACCAGTTTCTTCGGATCTTCAAGATTAAGAAGAGCCGCTTCAATACGGAATTCTTTATCAACATTCTGACTGAGATAATGCTTGATATAGGAATAAATCAGAATCCAGCCATGATCGGTCTTCAGAGGAGTTGCTCCGATTTCAACCTGATCGCTGTTAATTCTCCTGAGATTGACGACATGATCATGAAGATTGTCATACCATTTTTTCCAGAATGTGTGATCCCAAAGAGTAGAAAGCTCTTCAAACTGGGCAATGCCAATATACGAGGGCGGTAAATCTGAATTTGCCGTTACAAGCACTGTATATTTTCCGTTTATTTTTTCCGGAAACATGACCATTGCTTTTGCGTTAAACGGCGTCACCAAGTGCTTTTCCGTAATCGTCTCAAGATCGTCAGATACGGCAACTGCCACCCGTATTCCTCCAGCATTCGGCGGCCAGTTACCGACAGCCGTGTAAAAAATCAGATACTTGCCGTCAATATGCACGACACGAGGATCTTCACAGCCGAACATCTCCCACTGATGATACGGTTGAAGGAACAGTTCCCGCTTATCAAAATGTATGCCGTCTCGGCTTGTCGTTTTTCCTATTACGGATAGCCGAAGTTTCTTGCCTTTATGCATCTGCTCCTCACCCATCGCACGATAGAACATCACATACTCATCGTCTTTTTTTATTATGCTCCCGTTAAAGGCGGCATACGACTCCCAAAGATTGTTTGAATTCGGTTTCAGGACCGGATTATCTTGATGTCTTTGTAGCATTATTGATAAAGTACTTCATGAACTTCAAAGGAGTGGAGCTGGGGTATTTCGTGAGACTTCAATTGATCTAAAAATGTATCTACTTCAGCTGTTGCCACACAGACGTGCGAATCCGCCCCGCCGTAATAGACAAACAACGTATCTTTAATTATTACGGCACCGCAAGGGTATACGATTCCGGGTTTAAATCCGATATTCTCATAGTGTTCGGCAGGTTCCACGATCGGATGATCAGTCCGATACAGTACTTTTGTCGGATCATCAAGATCAAGGAGCATCGCGCCTATCAGATACTTACTGTCATCTCGATCATCAACTCCGTAATAAATCAGAAGCCAGCCGTCTTTCGTTTTTAAAGGAGGTGCTCCAGCACCGATCTTTCGGCTGTCCCATTTATCAGGTCTGACTTTTATTTCATGCTCACCTTTCAGGAAATGGGTTTTACCGTCAAAATTCAGATCATCCACAAAGTCTATCTGGATATTCGGAAACACACGATGAAAAATAACATACTTTCCGTTTATCTTTTCAGGTAGAAGACACCCGCTTTTATCTACCACACCGGGTTTCGAAATCAAAACGGGTTTTTCCCAGTTCCATCGTTCATTCAGAAAGTCATTGATATGGATTGAAGTCATGGCAAGTCTCGGCGGCGACCACCCGTCAAAAGCCACATATGTCATATAAACTCTGTCGTCAATCTGTGTGACACGCGGATCTTCGCAGCCGCCATAGCTGCCTCCGGACATGAAATCATAATTGGCATCACCGGTTTCATTCGTTTCAAAATCCTCCTGAGGTGCAAACACGGGAACCGGAGACCTGCGATCAATAGATACGCCGTCTGCTGATGATGCATATCCCACAGCCGAAACATAATCATATCCCTGGGCACGATACAAAATGTGGACTTTCCCTCCCGCATACAAGGCAGCAGGATTGAACGTTGTAAATGATTCCCAGGAGTTATCTTCATTCGGAGCGATGATGGGATTTGCAATGTGTTTGTTCAGTTTGTATTTGCGGATTTTATCT
>CAYMVU010000015.1:0-23300 GCA_964394215.1 uncultured Gammaproteobacteria bacterium | reverse complement strand
TTGGGTTACAGTGATAGTGTAAAGAGAACCATTACTACACAGAGTGGAGGGTCACTGTTTGTAGATACGGGGAATAATAATGATCTGTTCCGTGTAGGAGATGTTTCTCTCAACAGATATGTGTATATGGGCTATGAGAATTCGACAAGCGTGTTTAGCAGTAGTGCAGCAACTGCGGGATTTTATGGTACTTCAGGAGGAGCCCTGATCTTAAATAACTCAAACGTCGGCATCAATGATACGCTCCGTATAGGGACAAGTACAACAGATTATATTTCATTGCAAAATGTCGGAAGTGGAAATCTTGCAATTGATGGTACCGGCGGATCTGTCGGAATCGGAACAACTTCCCCATCTGCAAAATTGGATGTTGCAGGTACAGGTTGGATTCGCGGCGGTACCGGAAATACCACGGGATTATTTGTCAACTCTTCAGGAAGTGTCGGCATCGGGACCAGCGCACCTGTCACAGGACTTGATGTGGCAACAACAGCGTGGCTGCGAGGTTCGACTGGTGGTACCGGTTTATTTGTAAATGCCAGCAGTTCAGTAGGCATCGGTACGACAAATCCATCAGGATTGTTGCAGATTGCCGGTTCAAGCTTAAACTCGGTTTTTGCCAGTACGGGCTATCTCGGAATCGGGACTACCAATGCGTCGACCCCTCTTGAGGTTTTCGGAACAAGCGCCGCCTTCCAATTGTCGTATGATGCTTCAAATTACGGTAAATTCACGATCGGATCAGATGGAACTCTTACACTCGCGGGAGTAAGTGCTGGAGGATCACTCACAAACATAGCACGTTTCAGTACGACTCAGGTAAACTTTGATGTCCCAACCTCATTTAATGCAGCCGGTGATGTATCGGTCGCTTATGACTTGTATTTCACAAACCAGACCGCATCATACATAAAATCGGATGGTCCTCTCAGTATCGTATCCGGTGAAGCATTTGAGAACAATGACCTGACGCTTGAGACGTACGGGACTGGAGATATTATTCTGAAAGCAAACAGCGGAAATATCTGGGCAGATGGTACAAGGGTAGGTATTGGCACGACAAACCCAACGTACACTTTTGAGGTTTCCGGAACTTCCTCAATTTCAGCAGGAACAGGAAATAGTACAAGAGCCCTCGATGTTGGGGGAAATAAGATATCAGATGGAGCATTGTATTCACAATTACGAATAGCGGATACTTCAACTTATAACGCTAATCCCATTTCGGGGATATTATTTTCTGGAGAATACAATTCATCAGGAGCAGGAGCAGGGTTTGGGGGTATCGCTGTGGGTAAGGAGAATGCAACTGATGGTAATTACTCCTCATATTTGACTCTATATACACGACAGAATGGTTCAAGTGTTGCCGAGCGATTGAGAATTGATAGTAGCGGTTCAGTCGGCATAGGGACAACGGCTCCGGCAAGGGCTCTTCATGTTGCGATAACTGCTGATGCCCCTCCGGTGAGATTCCAAGATTCGAACGGATACTGTGAAATCAATCCTACTACCACTACCTGGACGTGTACATCGGATGCAACATTGAAAAAAGATGTGGAGACACTTTCAAGTATAAATAACCTCCAAAAATTGAATTCGTTGAGACCGGTATCATTCAGATGGAATACACAACATGATAATGATAAAAGATTCGGACTTATTGCTCAGGAAGTAGAAAAAATATTCCCTGAATTTGTACAGACGGATGAAAAAGGATTAAAGTCAGTCTCGTATGGATCATTTACTCCGATCCTGATCTCCGCGATGCAGGAACAGCAATTGAAAATCAGCGCACAGGAAACATCTCTTGCAGCACTTTCAGAAGAGCTTGATCTCATTGTGAATGAAGAAACAGGTGTCGTGACGAGTTCATTAATTAATACCCTATCCCAAAATACACAGGATATCGAAGATCGTACAGCTGCAATTGAAGGTGAAGTTGAAGCACTGGCAGAAAAGGATACACAGCTTGAAACCCGACTGACCACCATCGAGGATAGATTGAATGCACTTGAACAGGCATCTGCATCAGCATCACTCGATACCCTGAATGAACGAGTCGGATTCCTGGAACAGCTATTTACCGGAATACAATCAACCGGTTCAGCTGACCTCAGTACATATCTTGCAGATCTTATCGACACACAAGTACTCGGTCTTCAGTCCGATGAAGCGACCTTGTCCGCTCTCACAGTTTCAGGCGATACGAATGTAAATAATCTGGCGGTGACGGGAGAGATCAGCAGCGGGCTTCTTACGATCAACGGATTTGACGATAATCTTGCGACACCAGCAGCTACAATTTCCACTCTCGGTGGATCTCTGAAACTTCAACATCTCGGACTTGGAGATATCGAATTTATGGCAGGGAAATCAAAAATTGATACGGACGGAAACTTTATCATGTATGAGGGGGATGTTGTTATCAAAACAGGAGTGATCAAAGGAAATGATCAGTTTAGAGGAATTGACATACCAGCAGTACCAGGTTCGACTTACCTGGATATTAACTTTGACACTGTGAAAGATACGAACGAATATGCTGTAAATATAACCCCGAGTTGGCTGACGAATATCGCTGTTATAAATAAACGGACGGACGGATTCCGTATCCAGTTCTCAACACCTGCCCCAATAGACGGAACAGTTGATTGGATCATTGTTGAATAACGATGATAAAAAAACTTGCAAATATATTCCATTCACATAGTATTTTAATCAAACGTTTTATAACCGGCCGTAAAAAAAGAATATTTTTTACTCCGGTTCGTATAGCGTTGGGTATATTAGGTGTTGTAATCGGAAGTGTGCTGGTTTATTTTTTTCTTCTTCACGGAAATGGTGCCTCAGCTTCCTGGTGGAACGACGGATGGAAGTACAGAAAAAGTGTCACAATCTCCAATACTAGTACCGCACTTACAGATTATCAGGCAATGATTACACTGGATACGGCCACACTCATTACTGCCGGTAAAATGCAAAGTGACTGTGATGACATACGCATTGTTAGCCATAACGGAGAACAGTACAATTATTGGATTGAGCCTACAACCTGCAACACATCGGCTACAAAAATATGGACGAAAGTTAAATCAATTCCATCAACAGGAGGAGTAGTATATATATACTACGGAAATACAGGGGCAAGTTCTGTCGCAAAATCTCCCTCAGAAATTTTTATTCAGGAAATCGACAATGTCGGAGCAGCTTGGCTTCTTGATGAATCTTCAGCTAATTCCTGTACAGGCGGAGTGAATGATTCGTGTGATTCGTCTACCAGCAGTTTTGATCTTGCCTGGGGTACAGCTACAACTTCTACGACTGGGAAAATCAGTAATGGTCTCAATTTTGATGGGACTGATAATGCCACGGCAAATATTGATGATACCTTTACACCGATTTCTTCTACAAAAAGATGGACAGTAGCTTTGTGGTTTAAGACGAGCGATACCCAAGGATATTTATTTGATACAGGAGACGGAGGAAATGTCGGTGAGCGGGTAGCCGTATTTAGTGATGGAGCAAACAACTTGAGTTTATATATGTCTCAGGATTCCAATGGAACCGAATATAAATATCTTAATTATTCTGTAACATCTACAGATAATAATTGGCATCATCTGGTCGTTACTCGTGACGGAGACAATTCAGTGAAGTTGTATGTTGACAGTTCTGTAATCAGTGTCTCGAGTACAACGACAGATGTTGATATGTCTTCATATTCTGAAACGTGGACGGATTTCAACTTGGGGCACAGGTATATATTAAATATTTACAACTATACAGGAGTTATTGACGAAGCACGAGTGTATACAGATTCACTGACAGCTGCAGAAATTTCAGCTTTATATGGAGACGGGACAAACAGACACGGATATGTCACTGCAAACTATGCCAACAAAGAACTGATTAGACAGTATTCAGCAAATGTCTCTGTCGGATCTCCGGCATCAGAAGAAATCGGCCCGGGGCCGAGCGGGTACTGGAAGTTTGATGAGGGATACGGTACGAGCGTGAATGATTCATCAGGAGATAACCATACAGGAAATCTCGGTACGGGATCATCTGCCCCTACATGGAAATCAGAGGAGTCCTGCGTAAACGGTAATTGTTTCCAGTTTGACGGGACAGATGACTCAATAAATTTTGGTGATGTTTTAGACTTTACCGGGAATACAGAAATGACAGTATCGGCGTGGATTAGATTAACGTCAGCGCCTTCCTCACGGGGGCAAATTATTTCCAAGTATGATGCCGGTACGTCAGGGCAGTGGTATTTCGGAGTCGATGGTCAGAAAAAAGTTGTATTTCTTCGTGAATGCGGGAGCTATGGAATAACCGGGAATAATGCCCTTAGTTTAAGCACATGGAATCATGTATCCGGTGTGTATGACGGAACTAATCTTAAAATATATGTGAACGGCATTCTCGACGAAACTGCAGTAGATTCTTGCTCTATTTCAAATACGAGTGTGGATACGGTCATCGGTGCAGGAGATAACGGTACAGGTACGGAAGATCATTTTCCGGGTTTTATTGATGAAGTAAAGGTTTATCCATATGCTCGGTCGGCAGATGAGATCAAACAGGACTATCTTTTCTCTTCCGCACAGGGATCGGCAGTGGTTCTTGGCGCGCAAGATACATCATTTTTGTCCAACGGACTGGTCGGCTACTGGAAGATGGATGAAACAACAGGGACAAGCGGACCGAGTTGGACGGCAATTGATTCTTCCGGAAGCGGGAGAAATGGTACTGGTGCTGAAAATGCCGTAGTTACTTCCGGGAAGTTTGGTAATGGTGGAGGTCTTGACGGTAGCGGAGATTATCTTGATATGGGCGATCAAACAGAGCATGACTTGACATTTCCTTTTACCTTGTCTGCATGGATTAATATCTCTCAACTTCCAAGTGTCAAAGGTAGTGACTCTGAAATTATGAGTAAGTATGGAGGGGCGGGTACCAGACAGTGGACTCTTGGGATTGGAACTGATAATGTTCTTTATTTTTTTAAATCGCATAACGGAACAAATGGGGAATACGGAGTAATATCAGGACATGAGTTTACAAGTTCAGATGTAAATGTATGGAGACATGTAGTCTATTCCGTTGATAGTCAAGGAGTTGCAAATATGTATGTTGACGGATCTCTTGTTGAAAGCTATACATTTTCAAACACAACTATCTATACTGGTGCCAGTACTTCTATGCGTATAGGAGCGCGCGCATTGAACTCAAACTACTTTAAAGGAACTATTGATGAGGCACGTATTTACAGTCGAGCACTGACATCCAGTGAGGTAAAATCCCTTTATCAATGGGCACCTGGACCGATTATGGCTTACAACTTTGAAGAAGGAACCGGTACAGGGGCAGATATTGTTAAAGACATCACCGGAAATGGAAAGGATATGGATATGCATGCCAGTATGACCAACTCAAACTGGACGAACGGGAAATTTGGAGGAGGTATGAAGCTTGACGGAGGGAATAATGTTTTGGATATCGATAATTGGATGAATACTGTCCCTTCAGGATTGACAATGATGGCTTGGGTAAAATTTGATTCACTGGATACTTCATACTCAAATAATGGATTTGAAATCATGGAAGACGGTTGCTGTACAAAGTATTCTATCTATGTAAGTAATGCAGGAAGACCTGAGACTTATGTTGGCGGTCAAAATACTTTTGGATCAAATGGTGATATTGTGGCAGGACAGTGGTATCATCTTGCCTCTATCTATGACGGTTCTAGCGTCAAATTATTTCTTAATGGTGTATTGATAAGCACAAACTCGAGCCTTGGCAGTCTTTCTTCTCCTTCATCCACTATGTATGTCGGTGGTCGAGGAAGTAATAATCAAACATGGCCTGGGAGCATCGATGAAGTAAAATTCTATAACTACGCCCGATCTACCTCGCAAATCATAGAAGATATGAATGCGGGACATCCCTTGGGTGGCTCACCTGTCGGTTCGCAACTGACATATTGGCGGATGGATGAAGGTTATGGTGACTATGCATATGACAGCATTGGGAATAGTGATAGTTGGCTTGGAGGAGGTGATAGTTGTCCGGGAACTGCTACCTGTCCAACATGGACAAATGACGGGAAATTCGGGAAGGCGCTTTCATTTGACGGCGGAGATTATATGGAAGCTGAGGCAATAGCCGGTTATGACAATAACGGTACCGGTTCGTATACTGCGACATTATGGTTCAAATCCAATACAAATCCGACAAATAATTATGCGCTGATGGGAATAGTAAGTAACTTTGGGGGCAATCAAGACAGATTTTTACAGGTTACTTCTACCGGAGTACCTCGTTTTTATGTATATGATGGGGTAGAGCGATATGCTACAGGTACAACTGACGTAATTGATAATACATGGCATCATCTTGCCGGAGTATTCGACGGCACAACCATATACATATATGTAGATGGAAAGCTGGAGGATACTGCCGCTACGACGGGATCGGAAAATCATACGAATCCGTATATTAGATTTTCTCACCAAGTCACGAGTTATTACGATCATACGGTCGGAATATTAGATGAAGCAAAAATATATACAACCGCTTTGACCGCTGAGCAGATACTTCTTGATATGAATCAGGGAAGATCATTAGTATTAGGATCAACAAGTACGGGCGTAGGCGGAACGTCTCCATCAAATTCTGCCGGTCGTGAATATTGTGTGCCTGGAGATACTACTACCTGTTCTGCTCCTTTTGGAGAATGGTTATTTAATGAAGGATCGGGAAGTATCGCGTATGACACAAGCAGAAATGGGTATAACGGAACTTTGGGTAGTGATATTACAACCAATGATTGGACTTCCGGTAAAGTTGGAAAGGGCATTAATTTTTCCGGCAACTCCACGAACGATGTTGTTGTGGTAAATAACGGTGCATCTGTACGTAATAAAAGCCAGATTTCTCTGGAAATGTGGATTAAGCCGAGTGTAGTAGGGACGTATAGTAGAGCGATGTACGGAGAGACTATCAGTGGAAGTGGTTCAAATCGATTCTCGTTCTATATTACCTCAGCTGGTGCCTTGAGTTTGGGCGGTCGGACTTGGGATGGAGGATCATTTAATACATGGGTGAGCACTTCAAACGGACTTATCACAGCTGACAACTGGTATCATGTTGTAGGCGTGTTTAATTCGGATAGTAATCTACATAAAATTTATATAAATGGTCAACTAAGTAATTCAAATTCAGCTGACTATTCGGCATTCGTGGATACTGCACCTCAGAGCGGGCCTCATATCGGTGGACAAGGGTTTTTATCTATCAATGAGATGTTTAGAGGAACGATTGATCAGGTCAGAATATACGATTATGAACGTACACCGGCTCAAATCTCCTGGACTTACAGCAAAGGCGCACCAGTTGCACATTATCGTTTTGATGAGTGTCAGGGGACGACGGTCCATGATGTGACGGGTAATGGGTACAACGCCACGATGTCAATTGGCGGAAGCGGTACTTCAGCAGCGGGCACATGTAATACAAGCAGTAGTGCATGGGGCAACGGAGCAACGGGAAAATGGAACGCCAGCCTTGACCTTGACGGATCAGATGATTATCTGGCGACAGGATCAACAGTCCCCGAGCTTGCAGGACTCACTGAGATGAGTGTCTGCTCATGGATAAAATATGGACCGGGCAGCGTGACCGCAGATGGAGTAATTGTCGGTCAATATAGTGGTTCACCGCCGGGATGGCTTTTGTGGGTCGATGACGTCGGAGCGGTATTCGGTGAAACGGACACAGTGTCATTCTCTCCGAATCCGGTCGGAGGATCAGCCGGACGGGTTGAAGGAACGACAGGCCTTGTATCAACCGGGGTATGGGATCACTACTGCGGTGTATTTAAGGGTGGAAGTTTTATACGTCTGTACAAAAATGGAGTGTTGAATGCAGAAAATACTTCGTCGATTGTGTCGGTTGCTGATGTTCCTGACACAGTATTGCAGATTGGCAGATGGACGAATTTTAATAATTCATATTTTGACGGCCAAATTGATGACATCCGTATCTATAACTATGCTCTCACTTCACATCAGGTAAAAGAAGTTTACGGTGGGGGAGCTGTGGTATTCAAATAGCAATTGTTGTCCCGAACTCGTTTCGGGATACTTGTCCAATAGAAGCTGAAACCCTCCTGAAACGGAGTGCACAGCAAGTACAGCATGACATAATCTATTGTTCCAGGGATAAAAAACGGGTAGAATGAAGTATGCTGGGACGACTACATCTATTGCCAAAATTTTCGCGAATCCGCACACAAGTCAACTATATTTTTTTATCTCTTTCTAAAAAAATATTTCATAAAAAGAAAAGATTTTCACTTAGTAAAAAAACAACCGTCGTTGTGTCTATAGGGATATTCTTGGGATTGTTCCTGGTGTGGTTTTTTTTACTAAGAGGAGACGGGGCACAAGCTTGGTACAATGATGGTTGGGCATATCGCAAGAAACTGACGATAGACCACACCAAAGTAAGCGGGGATGCAAACTTAACCGATTTTCCGGTACTTATATCTCTCACGTCTGACACGCATTTGTCATCAAATGCTCAGGCAGATGGCGATGATATCATCTTTACGGATTCAATCGGCAACCAACTCGCTCATGAGATAGAGTCATATTCATCAGGTACGCTCGTTGCTTGGGTAAGGGTTCCCATACTATACGGAACGCAGAATACTGATATTTATATGTACTATGGTAACTCTTCGGTAACCAGTCAGGAAAATAGCACGGGCGTGTGGGCTGATAACTATCAGGCTGTCTGGCATTTGAGTGAGTCAAGTGACGGTTCTGTTGCCGTGACTCGGCAAGATTCTTCAGCAAACAGCAATACTCTTTCCGATCAGGATACCCTGGCCTCGGCAACAGGTAAAATCGGAGCTTCAACAGTGTTTGACAATGCGACTACAGATGATTTGCGAATTCTTATCGGAAATCAGTCTTCGAATTTTCCAGGTAAATCCGGTGCTGATATGTCGGCAGGATATACCTTTTCGACCTGGGCAAAATTCACGCACTACAACGGAGGACATACTCACAATTTGGCAGTACACGGCATGGAAGTTTTTCATGGCTACGTGACCAGTAATACATTTCAAGGAGATTTCGGAGGATCTATTCCTTCTTCTTCTGCTTCATCTGTGACTTCCACCTCAGAGTGGTATTATCTGACAACGACATGGGACGGAACTCAGTTCCAAACATACATCAATGGTGACGCAAGCGGTACTCCTGTAAGCCGCAGTTCATTTCCGACTAGTTCCAATACATTTTACTTAGGTACAAGAGGCTCTTCTTCAACAACACGCTCACTTGGTGGGTATCTTGATGAGGTGAGGTTACAAAACAGGTATCGTTCTCCTGACTGGATAGCTACTGAATATACCAACCAAAATTCTCCCTCGACTTTTTACACAACAGGATATCAGGAAGAGCGCACTCGAGGGCCCTCGGCATACTGGAAGTTTGACGAAGGATATGGTACGGGCGTGAATGATTCGTCTGAAAATGAGTTGGCAGGGACATTGGGAACTGGCTCTTCAGCACCGACTTGGAAATCGGATGAATACTGTGTAAGCGGGAAATGCTTGCAGTTTGACGGTACGGGAGATTATGTACAGCGGGCAGATAATGCCGTTCTTGATATTGAAAATGAACTTACAATTTCTTTATGGATTAAACCGACTGCTCTTCAAAGTAGCACGTACTACACCTTGGTCTATAAAGGCAACTCCACAAATGAAGCCAATTATTATCTTCAGCTCTACGGAGATGAACTCAATTTCGGCAATTATGAGTCAGGGAATTGGAGAGGAACAACCACAACAAATGCAAATATGCAGGTAAATCAATGGTCTCATATTGCCGTTACATATTCGAACTCTTCTGATGATATCGACTTTTATGTGAACGGTCTCTTGAAAACAGATAACGGGATCAACCATGACCTCGTTATTTCAGGGAATAATCAACCGTTTTACTTAGGATCTTCTGCCGCTGAATTGGAGTTTTATGAAGGGTTTATGGATGAAGTAAAGATTTATCCCTATGTCAGATCAGCTGATGAAATAAAGCAGGACTATCTGTTTGCATCTGCAAAAGGGTCATCAGTAGTTTTAGGAGCAACCGATAATTCATTCCTCAGTCAGGGGTTAGTAGGATATTGGAATATGGAAGGTATTGGTGCGACAGGAAGTGGCCAGACGGTAGCGGATCGATCAGGGAACGGAAATGACGGGACAACCTCTGATGCCAACGGTTCCGGGCTGAATTGCATATCTGCCGGGAAATATGGTGGAGGATGTGACTTTGATGGCACTGACGATAGTGTGAATCTTGGGAGCGGAACCACTCTTGATGATTTAGCAACTGATAAGTTTTCTGTACAAGCTTGGGTTTATCTGGATACCGCACCTGCATCAAATGATGATCAAGTAGTGATCATAAGTAAAGGAGATAATACTGATTTTAAATGGCATCTAAGTGTCCGAAATAATAGCGGATCTACACAATATAATGCTACGTTAAACAATGTTGCTGTTTCCCGGTCTGCAAATACCACTATTGTTGCCGGCTGGCACCATGTGATAATGACATACAATGACGATACAGATAGACAAATCCGTATTTATGTTGATGGTAGCGAAGTTAGTTACGCTACGCAAATTGCTATGAACGGAAGCTACTCCAGTGATGCTTCCAAAAATTTGAGAATCGGAAGCCATGCAAATGAAACTTCTTACTGGGATGGCAAAATCGATGAAGTCCGTATTTACAACAGAGAATTGTCAGCAACAGAAGTGCGATCTCTCTATCAATGGGCACCGGGACCGGTGGCATACTGGGACATGGATGAATCATCCGGCAGCAATGCAAATGATAAAAGCGGAAACGGAAATACCGGATCTCTTCAGGGAAGTAGCTCATGGGTGACTGGAAAATACGGCGGAGGAGTAAATTTTAACGGGAGCGGAGATTATATCAGCGCAGGTAGCGATACAACCGTTGATGATTTTTTTGACGGGGGAGGCACCGTATCTTTTTGGGTGTATCCGCGGAGTGCCGGTGAGAACGGATTCGGAAGATTTTTACATAAAAGTAATAGTACCAGTATCTGGGCAACCGGATCGGGAAGCGGCATGGATATACTTATGTGGCAGGGGTTCGATACATCAGGAAGTACACGTTGGACGTTTGATAATGTCATGACGGAAGATACCTGGAACTATATTTCACTGACGTATGATAATAGTTCGACCACGAATGATCCGTCACTTTATGTAAATGGTATAAAAAAAACTCTAAGTGCTGAAAGCACTCCTCCGGTAGGCACGCGCACCAGTAATGCTTCATCTACACTTGTTCTTGGAAGTAACGGCAGTAACGCCGACTCTGACAGTATTTTAGATGAATTCCGTATTTACAATTATATTCGCACCCAAGAACAGATCCTCGAGGACATGAATGCCGGACATCCTGCCGTTGGTACTCCGGTCGGTTCTGCAATTTTTCACTATAAATTTGATGAGGGGTATGGAGATAGAGCAAATGATATAGGTCCGAACTTCTATCATGGTGACCTTGGTGAATCAGATACAACATGTCCGTCAGCAAGTGTGGATTGTCCCACATGGTCCAATGACGGAAAATTCGGGAAAGCACTTCTATTTGATGGGGTAGATGACGTCGTCGAAACATCTTCAAGTAGTTCAGTACGGAATAAAGATGAGTTTTCAATCTCCGTATGGATAAAACCAAATGTCCTGAATGGTAATCGAAGGACTATTTATGAAGAAGCTCGGAATCAAGACTACTCTTCCCGTGTGAAACTTGCAATTGATACGGATAATAAACTTTACTTTGCCGGTCGGGATGATGACGGAGACGGCTTATTGACGACGTGGGTTGACAGTACTACAGCCCTCGCAGCGGATACATGGTATCACGTAGTTGCTGTATATAGTGCAACAACCGATGTCCATTCAATCTATATTAATGGGGTAGAGGAATCAGCATCTGTTGCCGTTAACACTATAGATGATACAGCTCCATATGAATTACCACGGATCGGCGCTAGAAATCAACCTGGCTCGTTTGAGGGTTTTGGAGGCATAATTGACGAAATTGCTCTTTATCCGTTTTCCCTGACTTCGGATCAAGTCAAATTGCTGTATAAGGGAGGGAAAATGATGGTTCTTGGGGCTCAAAGCACGGGCGTAGGCGGTAGTTCTCCTTCAAATTCGTCCGATCGTTCATATTGTATTCCGGGTGATACCTCTACGTGTAGCTCACCTGTTCTTGAAATGAACTTCGAAGAAGGAACGGGGACAACAGCATATGATACAAGTACGAACGGGAATAATGGAACTATAAACGGCGCTACGTGGGGACTCGGTCCGGATCATATGGCCGGAAGTGCTCTTGAATTTGACGGGAGTAATGATTATGTTGAAAAAGACGTTCAGTTAGTCAGCTCTTATCCGTTCACCATTTCCGGATGGATCAAGACGACTGATCCCGGCTGGAACACAATGGTTAGCCTTACAGATGCTTCTGCAGGTGATGTACTTTATGTACTTGATACCGTGAGCGGAGGTGGCAATGCCGGCAAGGCCAGAATAATGGCGAGAAATACTACAGAAACAGGAACTGTCGGAACGACAGTAGTTATCGATGGTGAGTGGCATCATATTACCGGTGTTTTTGCATCTGATACTCAAAGGGATTTGTATGTAGATGGTGTGTTGGAGGCTACAGGTACGACGAGCGTGTTGTACTCCAGTGCTGTTGACCGCGTTAGTATAGGGCGAGATGGGGACTCATCCCCAGGTGATTATTTCGGAGGCAGCATTGATCAAGTTCGTGTGTATAACTACGCCCGTACTCCCGCTCAAATAGCCTGGGAATACAGCAAGGGTGCCCCGATTGCACACTATCGACTGGATGAGTGTCAAAGCACTACTGCATATAATTCAGCATTCAATCCTTCCGGAGCGGCGGGGAATAACGGTACAATCAATGCCGGCTCATCAGGCAATACGAGTGTCGGAACTTGTGCCTCCGGAAGCAGCACAGAAATGTGGGCCAACGGTGCGTCCGGTCAGTGGGGAGCAAGCCTGGATTTTGATGAAACTGATGATCGTGTGGTTATCCCGGATATGGATCTCGGGCAGGAGTTTACCGTATCATTCTGGTTTAATTCCGACGATAATACCGGTACGGGCTATCAATATATGTACAGTCACGGCACTATTCAAACAGCAAACTCGCTCAATATATACTTCAATGAAGACAGTAATGCTATAAATACCCCGGGGACAATACTCGTGAGTGTGATGGATGGGGATGACGGAATACCGCTTCTTTCACAGGATGTGCAGACGCAGGTAGGTTTGTCAGATAGTTCTTGGCATCACCTTGTTGTTACGATTACGTCTACCGGAACCAAAGGGTATGTGGATGGGATACAACAGATTTCTTACACAAACGGAAATGGCGGAGTGAATCCGTCAGGAGACATCTATATCGGAGCTCGAAATGACCTTAATTCTTTGAGATTTTATGATGGGAAGCTTGACGATATTCGTATATATAACTATCCATTGACAACTACACAAATAAAAGAACTCTATAATGGAGGAGCAGTCACGTTTAAATAAGATCTCTTCTTTGCCCTTCCGAATCTATTAAATCAATGAGAAGGAGGGCTTGTCCCTTCCTTCAAAAACAGGTAGAATGAAGTATGCTGGGACGACTTCATCTGCTAAAAAAAATAAGGCGCGTATTGCAGGTTCCTTTATATCTTCTCAAATGGCGAAAAAAAAGGAATTATCGTTTTTTTACGCTCAGAAATAATGTGATTCTCGGACTCGGGCTTGTAATTGGATTCGGATTGATCTGGGCTTTCTTACTCTATGGAGATAGAGCGTCAGCAAATTGGTACCACGATAGCTGGGGATTTCGGCGAAAAATCACGATTGACAATACAAAAGTTAGCGGCAGTAATGATTTGGCTAATTTCCCCGTTCTTGTTTCATTTACTTCAGATTCAAGTTTGTCAGCAAATGCCAAAACAGACGGTAGTGATATCCTTTTTGTTGATACAAAAGGTCAACAGCTTACCCATGAAATTGAGTATTACTCTGCCGGAACTCTTGTTGCTTGGGTAAAGATCCCTACACTATCTGCGACAGTGGATACGGTTATTTATATGTATTACGGCAATTCAAGTGCCTCAGGTCTGGAAAATGAAACTGCAGTTTGGTCAAGTGATTATCGGGGAGTGTGGCATTTATCAGAAACATCCGGTCAACATCAGGACTCGACAAGTAATAACAATGATTCAACGGCAGTAACTGTTACCACACAAGGCTCAGCAACGGGGAAAATCGGCGGAGCCGATGATTTTGCCTCCGGCAACGAAGTTGTAGTAGCAGATAGCGACAGTTTAGATATTACAAGCAGTTTTACTGCGCAGGCATGGGTTAAGGCGGATACTATCGGAGGAAGCGGTACCTGGAACTCAATTATTTATAAAGGCGGAAATTCAAATTATTTTCTAGAGTTAACAAACACGGATGAAATTGATGCAGGTTTCTATGGAGGCGGAGATTGGCGAGGTGTGATGACGACAACAGATGCGGTAAGTACCGGTTCTTTTTATCATTTGGCGGTAGTTCATGATGCCGCAAATGATACGATAAAAACCTATGTTAACGGAGTCGAAAAAGCAACAGTAAGCGGTATAACACAAACTCCTCTGGTGAATACTTCAACGTTCACGATCGGAGAAAATTTTTACAATGAAACGTTTGACGGCATTATTGATGAAGTCAGACTTTCGGACTCTCCCAAAAGTGTGGATTGGCTTCTTACTGAATACAACAATCAGAATTCACCGGCTACTTTTTATTCGGCAAGTCACGAAGAAGTTCGCAAACGCGGTCCATCGGCACATTGGAAGTTTGATGAGGGTTATGGTGCGGTCGTGAATGATTCGTCTGGAAATACCGTTGTCGGAAGTATGGGAACAGGATCAAGTGCGCCAACATGGACTGCAGAAGAAGGGTGTATTTCAGGAAATTGTATCCAAATGGATGGAACTGATGACTTCCTGAGTTTTGGGGACAATTTAGACGTCGAAGACGGACAGGATTTTACTTTTTCAGCTTGGATAAAATCTAACAGTTTCTCTACAGTTCAGACCGTATTGGCAAAAAAATTGGGGAATTCATCGGGTCAAGTAGGATATCTTATCAATATCGGAACCGGCGGGACATTGAATTTCTATGCAGCTGACGGGACAGATCAAATCTGGAAGGGGAGCAGTACGGTGATGTCTGCGAATTCATGGTATCACATTGCTTTTGTGTACGATGAAGATAATGCTTCAAATATTGCCTTTTACATAAACGGAACTGCAACCTCAGGAAATTTAACAGGAACGCTGTCAAATATCAATTCGTTAGCAAATACTCAAGTACTCGGTTTAGGGGTAGAGCCGGACGGACAGTATGTCTTTAATGGTTTTATTGACGAAGCAAAGTTCTATTCCTATGCAAGAACGGCTGATGAAATCAAACAGGATTATTTATTTGCTGGTGCAAAAGGATCATCGGCCGTACTTGGGACTCAGGATTCCTCGTTCATGTCCGATGGTCTGGTAGGGTATTGGAAAATGGATGAGACAACCGGATCAACCGGACCCAGTTGGACGGCGGCTGACTCATCAGGAAACGGGAATAACGGAACGGGTGCCGGAAATGCCGGACCGGGAGTAGGGAAATTCGGGAACGGAGGGAGCTTTGACGGAACGGGTGATTATGTCAATCTTGGAGATCCCTCAAACTTAAATCCCGATACTCAAATGACCATATCAATGTGGGTAAAACTCAATTCTTTGGTCGGCTATAATTCCCTAATCTCAAAAAGAACAGATCCTACTTCGCAGGCTGGAGATTATGACCTACTAACTCATGATAGTCTTTCTGATAAATTTCATTTTCAAATTCATAACGGTACCATTTGGAAAGCTGTAACTTCAACAACAATTCCGACGACGGGAAATTGGTATCATGTTGCGGTAACGGCAGATGAATCAAGCGGAGAAATGAAGATGTATATAAACGGTGCTTTAGAAAATACTGCTACTGAGACAATTGTTCTTGCAGACACAACATCAACGGCCAAGATTGGAGATGGAGCTGGAGATACGAGCGGAGTTATTGATGAAGTTCGCATTTTCAACAGAACTTTGACATCACGTGAAGTCAAATCTCTCTATGAGTGGTCACCGGGGCCGATCGGATACTGGAAAATGGATGAAGGGTCAGGAGCTACGATACATGACAGCAGTGGTAATGGAAACAACTCAAGTGTCTGGTCCGGCAACACTTTGTGGGTACAGGGCAAATATGGCTCAGGAACTTCTCATGACGGGAGCGGGGATCGTATTACCATACCGAGTTCTACATCACTTGATTATCAACCGATGTATACATGGTCTTTATGGTTAAATCCTACGGCCGGTAGTTATGAAATAATCGACAAATCAGCCGATACTAATAACGGGTGGAAAATCGGATCGAACGGGAACAAGTATTCACTTACAATTTTTTATACTGGAACTGATTTGAGTTGTTCGGTTCCTGCATCAAACATGTTGACAGGAGAATGGCAGCATATTGCCTGGACATGGGATGGGTCAAGTAGCTGTTCTGGAGTGAAACTTTATAAAAATGGACAGTCAATAAACTATGAATCAACTACGGCACCATCAGGGAGCAGAGAGAATGACACCGGTAAAAATATACTCATTGGCGGCAATGGATACACTGACTATCCTGGTAAAATTGATGATTTTAAAATCTATAATTATGCCAGAACTCAGCAGCAAGTTATTCAGGATATGAATGCCGGGCATCCGGTGATCGGGACGCCGGTTGGTTCAGCAGTTCTCCATTTGTCATTAAATGAAGGGTATGGCAGCACAGCCCATGACATAAGTCCCCGAGGGAACAATGGCACTCTTGGCACGGGTTCATCTGCTCCAAGTTGGACAAACGACGGTAAATTCGGGAAAGCTCTTACATTTGACGGGAATGATTACCTCAATATCTCTGACAGTGATGATTTTACATTCGGCAATGGCACGGCGGATGCTCCTTTTACAGTTTCGGCCTGGGTTAATACGTCAGATGCGACTCAAGGTACTATTGTAGGAAAATATGATGATACCAGTGGAGATCAAAAGAGAGAATTTTTGCTGTATCTTAGCTCTTCTGATTATCTCACGTTTCAAATTACTGATGAAACAGCGGGCGGATATATTGCTCGAAGATGGGCAACGCCATTCCCAGAAAATACGTGGCATCATGTAGTTGGTGTCTATGATGGATCTGGTATAGAATCGGGGATCAAGATATATGTCGATGGTGTGCAAAAAGATGACACGAGTTCAAGTAGTGGCAGTTTTACTGCTATCCAAAACACAACTTCTTCGGTTGAGATAGGCGCTCACTCAAATTCTGCGAGCGGGAAAACATACTTTTTCGATGGCATTATTGATGAGGTAAACATTTATCCTTTTGGTCTCACCTCAGATCAAATACAAGTAGTTTACAATGGCGGGAAAACTATGGTGTTGGGAGCAAAATCAACCGGAGTAGGAGGCACATCTCCATCAAATTCAGCCGAACGTGAATATTGTGTTCCGGGAGATACCTCGACATGTAATGCACCGGTTGCTGAATGGAAATTTGATGAAGGTACAGGCCTGAGTGCATATGATACAAGCGGGAATGGCCTTACGGGAACATTGACAAACGGTCCTATTTGGAGCGCAGGCAAAAGAGGTAAGTCTATCAAATTTGATGGTGTAAACGATTATGTAACCGTTCCTGATAATGATGTACTAGATTTCGGAACATCCACACCGTTTACTGTAAGTTTTTGGTTTAAAATGACAGGCTCCAGTAATGCCGATCAGGATTTCTTTGATAAAGTGAGCGGGAATGGCTTTAAGGTTGAGTACAATGGTGCACAACAGAAACTGCAGGCATATATTAGGAATTCTTCAGCGGGGTTTTGCACCGTACGAAGTTCCGTCGATCCGGAAGATGGACAATGGAGACATGCATCCGTTGTATTTTATCGGAACCCGACGTGTACAACGAATGATATTCATATTTATCTCAATGGCCAACGAGAAGCAACCTCACTGGGACTTACCAGTGCAGTGACTAATGATGATGTAACAAATACTACTAATTTAAATATTAGTGATCCCACCGATTATGTAGAAGGCTATATGGATGACATCCGTATCTACAACTATGCCCGAACTCCTGCTCAGATTGCCTGGGAATACAATCGGGGAGCGCCTGTTGTACACTATAAATTCGATGAATGTCAAGGAAGTACAGTATACAATTCAGCACTCAACGGAGACGGTAAAGCCGCAGGGAATAACGGGACCATCACAATCGGCGGTTCAGGGACATCGAGCGTCGGGAACTGTTCGACAAGCAGTACTGCTTGGGGGAACGGTGCCAGCGGGAAGATCAATTCAAGTCTTGATTTTGACGGTACGGATGATTATGCAACTGTGGCGGATTCTTCTGAATTAAGCTTCGGTGACGGTTCTACAGATAAGCCTTTTTCAGTAAGTGCGTGGATAAAAATGGATGACGCGACCGATTTTCAGTTTGTAAATAAGTTACCTGCTAGTGGTGTTTTGTCAAATCTCGAATGGGCATTCGGTGTAGGTGTTACCGATAGATTAGGATTCAGATTGTATGATAATAGTTCTCTTGTTTATATCGGAAAATATTCAGATAGTACCTTTACTGCCTATGAGGGTCAGTGGATACATGTTGCCGTGACATATGATGGTTCGGAAAGTGCAAGTGCTATTAGTTTGTATCTCAATGGGAACGAAATTCCCGGAACTACTGAGTCGGCAGGATCTTATGCCGGTATCGAAAGCACAAGTTCAGATTTACATCTCGGAGCTTTACTTCCAAGCGATGCGACATATAAAAAATTCGCAAACGGGAAGATTGATGATCTGAGGATTTATAACTATGAACTAACAGCCGCTCAAATCAGAAATGTGATGAATAACGGTGCAGTTTCCTTTAGGTGATCATAGAGTAAAAGATGCATACGGAATCTTCGATAACCACTCCACTACAAAAACAATAATCGAAAGCAGCGGATATACACTCCATGATGCCACAAATCCCAGTTGCCAATTGATGAGTCCCAATGGGATCATAATCAGTCCGAGGATCATAATAGGTGCAATAAGCCATGCTATAAGTATATTTGTAATCGGAGCGACCAGCGATATTTGACGGAAATAATAGAAGATGATGGGAACGGTGAAAACTTGTGCGGAAAGTGATATCCGTAGTTCATCCACCAGGTAAGAAAACAATGAATAGTCCTTGTCTGTTTTATCCCTAACTATGTCATCATCTTTGACAGGCGATCCAAATAGTACAATGCCGAGTGTTGCTGCAAATGAGAGTTGGAATGAGATACTGGTCAGCCAATCATTTTTGATCAAGATCATGATGATTGCGGACAGAAACAATGAGTACAATGTGAGTGCTTTTCTTCCAAATAACAAACCGACTAAAGATAATATTCCCATGATGCCTGCACGTACTACAGGTGCTTCCGCTCCGACGAAATAAACGAAACAGGCGATAATAGCGATAGTCAACATCATGGCAAATCTTCTTCCGATTATCGGTACCGTTGTATGCAGTATGATAGCTGATAGTAGGGTGATATTCATCCCGGAAAGCACGACGATATGGATAAGTCCTACTTCCTTTAGTTGATTGTAAAAAGTATCCGTCACAAATAATGGCCTCCCGAGTAAGATTCCGTTCAGGAGGGATGCATGAGGTTCAGGCAAGTAAGAGTTGAAAAGATGGGTTATTGTATCCATTAAAGTGAGATCTTATCTTTGATTTTTTCGTAAGTCGCCTGATTCATTACTTTTTTGTTCAACAAATCTTCAATTGAGCTATAAGGTCGGTTTTCGATAATTTTTTGTACTGTTACAGAGCCTACACCCGGCAGAATATCCAGTTCTTCGGCTGATGCTTCATTTATTGAGATAGTTAACCCTTCCTCAGATTTGCTATTACTTTCTTGTATCACATCCGAAGAAATATCATTATTACTTCCTAACGGCTGGAGATACTCAAGGACACGTTTTCGTTCAGTAAAGGTGCCGAGTGCAATATCAAACATAAACGGGATGTATATTTTATCCTGATCTCCGACAAACCTGGCCATATTGAAGTTTCTGGCAACGAAGTATCTGTCTGCTTCATAGGAAATACCTCCGGCCATCTCCACAAGATCACCGATACGTGCTCCGGCAGTTGCTTCATACACACCCGGATTATAAACTGCGCCAGAGACGTCAACGAGCACTGATCGTTTAGGAGGCGGAGTTACGGAAATCGATTCATTTCGCAGCTGTGCGACGGCTTCCGATGAAGTGGGCGGACTGTATGATTGCCGCACAAGAGACACAACCGTAATAACTCCAGCAATAAGTATCAGGGCAATCTCAATAGCATATTTCCGAAAAGCAGAGGTAGTAGTCGTAATTATATTAGTATGTAATGATATATCATTTTCCACATTATCCATTGTACCATATGCTACAGTAGTTATTTTTTAAATCTGAGAAGACGTGGAATAAGAAGGAGGATAGTGAGCAGGATTAAACCGTACGCAGAGTATCGGAGAGGGAATACATAGTAATGTACCGTTGCAATTTGCTGCTCCGAATCATCACCGATCTGTAATGCTAACTGGGCAGAATAAGCTCCGATAAAACGACCTGGCAGGATTGCCGTATTGTCATCTGAAGACAGTATTCCTTCATTTCCCGATCCTGCAATAAGCCGTTGCGAGTTTGCAAGAATATATTGTTCTGAGATAGGTATGACGATTGTTTCGGATGACATGCTGGAATGTACAGACACTGATCCTGATGTTTGCAGAATTCGTTGTCCTTTGTTTGCTACTGTCAGGGAGATAGGTATGGGTTGAAAACTGTCAAATAAAGCTATTTTACGGTTCCCGACATGAAAGCTATACTGCGGCTGAACATTAAATTGAGTAACTTCACCGGTGTTTTGTATATTGCCATCCTTTGTTATTGATAGATAGATATTGCTTCCGAGACCACTTTGGAGAATAATTCGGCTTGTATCTTCGAAGCCTTCAGTAGGTTCTAATTCTGCAACGAACGTGAAATAATAATCTTTTTCTTCGATATTTTCGTTTGTTATAACAATCAGGTCAAATTCAATCGCTTCCTGTGAGGAGATGAGAAACGGTTCTCCCAACTTTAATGCCGCATCGGATGTATTGAACTGAGGGAAGTTAGGAATGTCAGAGTGATAGGGGATCAACTCATATGATCCCGTTGAGTCCTTGACGGTCAAGATATACGGTTGCAGTTTTACAACGATAGGATCTCCGGTATTAGTCAGCTTGTAAGGTAACACCATAGTCGTTCCCGGTTTGGCAATAACATGGTTTTGAGCCGGCTGAAGTGAAAATGAAAATTGTTGTGCTTGCACGTTTTGGATCAGTGGTGTCAACATAAGAAAGGTTATGAATAATCCAACAAGCCTGACGATACTATGAATGTATCTTGATAGTCTCATATTAGTACGGTAACGCGAGTAATCGCACAACTGATGAATATGTCTCTTCGCTTTCTGCATCAGACACAACTTTCCAATTCAATGTAATGCTTGTCTTATTGTCTGGTGCACCCTGTTTTAGGAGAGCGATGATCCCGTCAAGTGACGGAGGCCGGTAGTATGTTTTATTCTTGAAATCCTTTGGGATACCGGATCCGGATAGATTGTATCCCCAACCCGGGATTTGCTCATTCCTCCATTCCTGGGCACGTAACGGACTGCAGGTTCTGCGGCTGTCACATCTTGTCGGGGGAATGGTCGTGCTGTTTTCAGATGAAAACGAACCGGTTGCTTCCATAATGAGTTGGAAACCTGAACTTTCAGAGATAATCATTGCTGTCGTTTGTTCTTCCTGAACCGGAGCGGTTTTAAAAGAACCAAAGGCAATTTGGGCACGATCAACGGAAAAAGAGATACTCTCATTGTTATTCCTTACGATATATCCTTGTTCTTCAAAATGTACACGTTCTGATGAACTGAATGCTCCGAACTGCCCGGAATCTGATGCGGATGAGAGATCAAGTTGTTCAATCTCAAGGATATATTCCTGTCCCGGCGGAAGAGGAGAAGGAGTCGGAGTATTCAGAAGCAAATCCAAGTCAATTTGAGCATGAACAGGCGTGGATTGAAGGAGTAAGAATGCGAAAATACCGATAATGGAGATCATGGAAAAATGACGGTGCATACTATCATTTTACGATACTATCCAAAAAAAACGTGGAACGTTCCGTCAAGGGAATCATTCCACGTTTTTCAGGTATTCGATTATTCGGACTGAATCTCAAGTTTGACACTTGGGGTCATCGTAGCAGCAATATATGCTTCTTTGATGTTTTTGTACCCGACAGATTCCAGGAAAGCTGTGGCATTTTCTTCAATCTGAGACGTTTCTGCTGAAAGTTTTGCGATCATTTGATGAATAATAGGAGCTTTTGACTCGGTTTTCCATCGGAGAGATCCTTTCTTGAATTTCTCAGCAGTCTTTTCAGGCTCCGTGCTTACTGTGCCTGCTTTCGGATTCGGCATAAGACCTTTTGGTCCAAGGACACGGGCGAATTTTGCGATCTTCGGCATCTGAGAAGGATGTGCTATAAGGACATCAAACTCTATTTTACCGTCAGCAATATCGGTCAAAACGGCATCATCCAGCACGACTACACGTACGGTCCGACCGGTTGCGTGTGGGAGATTGACTTCACCTCGCATTCCCTCTTTCAGGACATTGACATGAAGTTCGACTGATTCATCAAATTTTGCGAACGAGACTTTTTTAAGTAACTCAATTGCATCCGTCAGTTTATATGCCTGTTTTGGATCAACTTTCTTTCGGGCTTCAGCAAATTTCTTGCCGTGCTTTCTCGCAGAAACTGCGTGTACGGCTTTTTTTTGTTTCTTTTTTGTTTCTTTTTCCGTTTCTTCAGTTGTTTCTTCCGTTTCTTCATCGTGTTCCATTTTCTTTCGTTCTGCCCGTTCTTTTGCTTCTTTTTTTTGTTGTTCTTCGATTTCA
>CAYMVU010000014.1:0-27717 GCA_964394215.1 uncultured Gammaproteobacteria bacterium | reverse complement strand
GGAGTGGCGGGACTTGAACCCACGACCTCACGGTCCCGAACCGTGTGTTCTACCATCTGAACTACACTCCGAGCTTGCAAGCGACCTGTTCGATAATTATCGGACTGTTCTACCATCTGAACTACGTCCCGTATCTGATATTATATCGCAAAAAAGCCAATCGTATAGCGCATATCGTACTACTATGAGGATTACTGCTTTCCTGCATCAGGTCTGAATTCCGGCGGAAGCTCACTTGTGGCTTTTTGCTTTTCACCACCTAAGATATTTCTTCGCTTTTTGCCTTTTGGTGCCTCTACCGGTGCCTGTTGTGCTTCTTCTTCCTGTTTTTTTTCTTCTGCTTCCTTCATGGCTTCCTGCCGCTCCTCTTCCTCTTCTTCCTGCTTTTTCTTTAGATTCTGTTCCTCTTCCTCACGCTGTACGCGCTTGTGATAATCCATTTCAAGCTTCTTCTTATCGGCTTCTTCAGCTGCTTCCGGATTTATCAGCCTTTGCAGACGCTCAATTTCCTCCTGATCGTCTTGTTCGTATGCTTTGTTGAGTTTCTGGACATCAAGATCTGTGAATTTATCATTACCCCTTTGCCGTTCTTTTTGGGTTTCGTCATTGAAAAGTGACCCGAAGAAAAGCGTATCTACAGTTTCTTTTGCAGCTTTTTGCGCGGTTTCTTTTCCGAACTCATAGAGCTGTTCAAGCGTTTTCTCCTGATGTATGGATTTAGGGTTGTTTTTTGACATATGTTAAATTCCGAGCATGGCTTTTGCCCGTTCACTCATCCGATCAATTGACCATGGCGGATCAAAGGTAAGTTCAATTTCGACTTGATCCTGAGATACTCCTATCATTTCCAGATTGTGATATATTTCATCCTGTATAGTGTCAAACAACGGACAACCCAGTGAAGTGAGTGTCATAAGTATATGAGCCTTTTCATTTTTGACGCCAACATTGTATACTAGTCCTAGGTCAGTGATCGACATATTCAGTTCAGGATCCATCACATCATTCAATTTGTCGAGAATTTGTTCTGAAGTTGGCATAATAGCTATCATTCTGTATCAATTTACGGAAATTTGACATTTTTAGTATACCATGATGAAGCTTGCTCATGTTGAAAGTACGGCATGAAATATTGTACCGTTTTTTTAGCGTGAGCCAAGCGAGATTGACGCTTGCATCTTTTTTACAATTTATAACGTATTACTATGGACGAATATAAAGTGCGATTTATTCCGCTCGGAGGGGTGGTCGGTGTTACTAAAAACATGTATGTGTATGAGCTATATCGAAATGATGAGCTCACGGATATTCTGATCGTTGATTGCGGAATGGGATTCCCTGATGCAAAAGAGTTTGGGGTAGATTTGATAATCCCGGATATTTCATATCTTGAAGACAAGCTTGATAAAATCCGTGCAATTCTGATCACTCACGGTCACGAAGATCACATCGGTGCAATACCGTTTCATTATGAGAAGCTGGGAGCACCGCAGATCTATGCACCCAAACTTGCAAAAGTTTTTATTCAAAATAAATTTAAGGAATTCAATCAGCCTATTCACATAAACGATATTGACTTTAAAAAATGGATTAAACTCGGCGGTTTTGAAGCAAAATTTATTCACATGACGCATTCGATTCCGGATGCGACTCATATCCTGATTAAATCCCCGGTCGGTGTGATGTATCATGGCCCTGATTTTAAGCTCGATCTTACTCCACCCTACTCCAAAGCTCCGGACTTCTACGAAATAGTGAAGGCTGGCCATGACGGGATCCTGTGTCTGCTTTCAGATGCTTTGGGCGCTGAGCGTGAAGGTCTCACTCTTTCTGAATCCATTGTCGGTCAGACATTCGAAAATGAGATGAGAAGCACAAAGGGTAAGTTTATTATGACAACCTTCTCCTCAAATATCTCCCGTATCAAACAGTGTGTTGATGCTGCAATTAAGTTTAATAGAAAGGTAATATTTCTCGGTCGATCTATGAAGCAAAACACCGAGGCTGCCAAAGATCTCGGCTATATGAATATTCCTCATACTCTCAAAGGTAAAGAAGAGGAAGCCTCCAAAACTCCGCCGAATAAACTATGTATCATTGCAGCCGGTTCTCAGGGACAGTATGAATCTGCTCTTTCCAAAATGGCCAGACAGCAGCATAAATATATCAAAATAGCCGAAGGTGACAAGGTTGTGTTTTCCTCTGATCCGATCCCGGGCAATGAAAATGAGGTATACTCGGTTATTGAAGAATTATCTCTTCAGGGTGCGGATGTCATCTACTCTGATATTCAGGACCAGCTGCACGCTTCAGGTCACGGCAACCAGGAAGATCTGAAGTTGCTAGCCAGATTTACTAATCCGAAGTACTTACTCCCGATTGGAGGCACTATCAGACACCAACGATCATATGAGCGGCTGATGACAGAAGACCTGGATTTCAAGAAGGAACAGATGTTCTTGATCAATGAAGGTGATACAGTGTGGTTCACCAAAAAGGAAGCATATAAAGGAGATACCGTTGAGACAAAGAATGTGTATGTTGATGCATACGGCGTCGGAGATATCGGCAATGTAGTACTTCGTGACAGACAGACCCTTTCCTCAGAGGGGATGGTTGTCGGCGTTATTGTCATAAATCAAAGCGGTCAGATGGTTGCAGCTCCGAAGTTTTTTTCAAGAGGATTTGTATTTGAGAAAAATGAAGAAGATCTTTTTGTCAAAGCAGGCCGATTGATTGAAAAGTCACTTGATAAATCCAAGGGAGTAGTCATAGATACCGATAGTTACAAAAAGAAAATCGGACGGGAGCTTGAAGACTTTTTCTTCCAGGAACGCGGAAGACGCCCTCTGGTTCTTGTTGACATGATCCAAGTCTAACTTCATTATGGCAAGCAAACTCCCAAAATCATTACAGAAAGTATCTCTATTTCTGGAGAGACTTCCCGGTATTGGTGAAAAATCAGCGAACAGATTGGCGTTCTATTTACTTCGTATGCCGGAAGGAGATCTGAAAGATTTTGCAGAACATGTCGCTGAGCTCAAAGTCCGAACCAAGCGCTGTAAAGTCTGCATGAACTTGACAGAGCAGGAATTGTGCGGTGTTTGTGATGATCCGTCAAGGGACAGATCCCAGATTACGGTCGTTGAAGATGTTCTCGATTTGTTATCCATGGAAACAGGGAATATCTATAACGGAGTTTATCATGTACTGCATGGTCGCATTGATCCCCTCAATCATGTCGGACCAGAAAACATCTTTATTGATCAGCTTTTTGATCGGGTAAAGTCAGAAGAGAAAAATTTGAACACTCCTGTCAAAGAAGTCATTCTTGCTACCAATCCTGATATGGAAGGTGAGGCTACCGCTATGTATATACGAAACAGACTGCAGGATCTGGTCTCCTCAAAGGACCTTGACTGTACTGTTTCACGCCTTGGATATGGTATGCCCATGGGAGGCAATCTGGAGTTTGCGGACTATATGACTTTGAGAAAAGCACTCGAAAATCGACGTGGGATGTAAAACTTTATACAACTACGATTTTGTTCTCATCAAAAGCAATGGTGACGCCAAGAAGGCCGGCACATTTCTTAAACTTTTTTTCGATTGAAGCAAGTTGATCAGGAAAATTCTGCTGACACAACAAATAGGCATTGTCTCCTGTTAAATCTGTGGCTTCAGTGATGTTGGGTAAGCCACGGAAAAGAATATTGAGAACATAATGAAAAAACATTTCATTCAACTCGATGGTCAGTGTCTCCGGATTGAGGCCCTCATATGAAAGCTCTTCTTTTTTCTGAAATGTCAAATCTCCATGCACATGATCTGTTTCCCGACCGAAATGTTCATAGCGATCGGCAAATAGTGTTCCGGACCGGACAACAGAAATGTGACGGCGTGGGCTATACCGTGCTCTCATGGGTTTTTGAGTACTTGCTTTTACGGCGGCTTCATCCTTTTGTTGGAGATTTTTGACCATCAGTGATGCTTCAGATACACGTGCTCTATTATGTCCGCCCGATGCAAGATATGCACTGCCTCTCACCCACATGTTATTTTCTTCTCCGCGTATATATCCGCTACTGTACCGATGATAGATACTCAGTACATCAACAAAACGCTGACTCCACAACAGCGTTTGCATTGATCCGTAATCTTGTGCATCGTAGTATGGTAACGCTGTCAAAAGCGCTAATTGCTCATCGGCTTCGAAATGTCTGAGCCCTTCGGAGAAATATCCCGGAGAGAGATCTACCAAATCCGCATCATGATGAATAAGAAAATAGTTATCAAGGGAAGCACCTCCTTTTTCAGCCCGTTCTAAAGATAATAATGATGCATCACGTCGTAAAGTTCCGATTTTTGGATGTTGATAACTTGCATGTGCTGTTATCAAAGGGAAATCAGGGTGTTCATAGCGAAATTGTTCCGCTACCCGATATGCAGGTGAACTGAGAAGATTTTTATAGGATCTGTCATTAATAAATGTAAATACGGCAAATTTTCCTGAATGTAGCTCTTCAAATCCATCATAAACCTCTAATGTGTGCCACAATGTGCCTTCTTCATTGCAGTGAACAGGAATGACAACGCACCCTTGTTCGCCTTCGTGAATAGGGGGACCGACAACAGATTCTGTCAGTTTGTTCAAATAATTTTGTTCAGAACGTCGTAATGGAATTGATTCAATAGCCATCTATGTATTATAGGATAAAAATATCGTCAGTCAATAATCTAAAATCCTTGTTCTGTATGTGTATTTCTTACTGTTATTTAATTTTTGAAGATGATAATAAGATATCTTCTTGCAGTGTGTGTATTATAATTAAGTTTCTTATGACATATAAGGACACAGGCTCATCTCCCTTTGACGATCAGTGTGTCGCAAACGGCAGTCCGGAACACTCAGTTTTATTTTATAGCATTCCTAGACTGCCAATGAAAGATGCTGCAGCCGGTGGATCGCCTACTCTATCTGAGTATATTCCCCGGATGACTTCATATGAGCGTGATTTATGGTTCATGGATGAACTCTCAACAGGACTGGCATCAGTGTCTGAAGATGAATTTACGGAGTATTATATTCCCTCGGTACCGGAGCCTGAACTTGAACATGCTCTGCTCTATGCTGGTAATGAATCATTTGAAGAACTGCGTGACTATACTTGGGATCGCATAGATCAGCTGTTCTCGGATGTCGGGGTTGCAGACTACCGATATCACTTTCCGAATGTTAATAAAGCGTTTCAGATTGTTGAGGAACTGATGGATACAATGCCGTCAAGAAGAACAGGAGAACCGTCAGTCTCACATATTTACCGAAATGTTCTGCGAATGATTGAGTTTATCGAGGGATATAATGAGATTTACGCAGACAGAAATGAGTCGCCAATTTTTACTCCTGAGATTGTTGAATTCTATATATGCGCGACTGCTATGCACGATTTTCTGGAGGATTATTCTCAAATACCTGGTGTTGGGTATCACCGTGGCGGTTATCAGAAAGTAGGTAAAACCGAATTTGAGCAATGGAGTCATGGTGCGCAGTTTTATCGAGCTATAACAGATACACCGGAGTCACAAGCAGAGGACAAGATTCATTCAGTAACATTGGACTTTGGAGATTATGAGAACGATATGTTTGTATCGACACTTCTTGCTTTGAAAAGTGATAATGTAGAACCGGGGGAAATGATGGATCATTTGGAAGATACAGTCGGTGAGCTGCAAGGGCGTTATGATCAACAAATCTTACAAAATCAGTTATATACTCTTGCCGCGTATGTTATTAAATGCTGCGACAGACTTGACAATAATGCAACCTATTTATTTTCCCGTACAGAATCAGGCGAACTTACGGCATCTGCTGCAGGCCGTGTGTATAACAAGGCACAGGAAAATATGGTTTTGTTTGATGATGTACTTGGTGTATTGAAGCGTATCGCCGGACATGAAAACCTGTCACATGAAGAAATTGCTCAGTTCAAGCCGTTCTATCTTAAGTATGACCCTACCAGATGGTCCAAGCTTGTTCTTGCCGGTGTTCCTCTCAATACGATCTATCGTACAAATGAAAAAGGAAAGGGCATTGCAAAAATTCTTTAACGGGAATACGATACCTTCTTTGAACGTGTTTCGTGTTGACTTTCTTACCTAATCTTAATAAAATATGATAGTATAAACTATTATGAATAAGTCAAATCAACATTCCACAGCCCTTCGAGTCGATGCCCTTATTATGAGGGGGGTTGGCGCGTAGTTGATTTGTTTTTCTAACAACTTGAGCCAACCGCCAAAGAGGCGGTTTTTTTTTAAACACAATATGTCAGCAGAAAAACCCTATCCAATTTATCCTACAGTACTTGACGGAAATTTCAGTCATAAAGCTACAGGACTACTCAAAGATTACGTCGGTTCAGACTGGAGGACATTCCTCGGTCCGTTCCCCACGTCAATGGAAGAAATCGCAGCCACTGAAGCGCGGGTTAATGCTCATGTACTAAAGATGATAGTAGAAAGATACGGTGTGAACCCTGACGATGCTATAAAATTTTACCGTGAACAGTTGAACAACGCGAACCGGACGGTCGAGTACGTAATTGATAAAGCGTTAGGAAACAGTTACAGAACAACATATGGTCTTGGAAATGAAACAGCATTTCCGACAGACAGTCCTTTTGATAATCTGTGCCATGTCACCGGATTTTTGAATGTTATGGATCCTCTTGAACAGTATGAACGTGAACGTCAACATATAATTGCGCCTATAGCAGCTCAAGTGACTAGACGATCTCGGGAGGAAGGATATCAAGTCGGTATCAATAATTTTCAAAAACTTATGAATATGCATGTGTTTGAAAATGTACCCGGAACCTCAGGACACACAGGAGAAAGAAAGAAGACTACGATCCAACGAGTTTTAGCCGCCCATGATAATACGGATAATTCTTTCCAAGGAGTACTTCCTGCCCCGGATTTTACCGGACAATATCATACAAAGGAGCATGCATTTCGTGCACGGTATTCTAGTGATGTCGGGTGGGTTGTTACTGACCCGAGAGAAAAAGGTATGGAACAAAGCGTGGTAAAAGGCTTAACAAAAGCGATCGTTAAAGGAAAAGAAGTAAATGTCGTCGAAGATGTTCAGGATGTTGCCGGAGTAATGTTTGTGACCCTGGGTGATGATAATTTTGAAGGTGGGTTGCAAAGCAGAGATACTCTTGCGGAAAAAGTAATCCAAACGCTCAAACACAGCGGACGATTGAAGGATTTGAAAGAGAAACATCATTTAAATGAAGACAGAAATAACGGAAAATCACTTCCATGGCTGCGGTATGAGGTACAGTTGCACAATGGTTGTAGCTCTCCGTTTGAGTTAGTTTTTTATGATTTGAAACAATACCTGGATTATCGGTATTTTGTCGGAGATCTTGAAGACCCCACCAAACATGCACACGGTCATCCGCTGTATGAAGTGATTCGCGCACAGAGAATATTTCCAGATCTTTTCCCGAAGCGTATATACAATGGTCGTGACTTCGGTCAGTTTGATTTAGAGGAAATAATGAGAGCACGCAGGTACCAGGAAGCAGCGAACATGTTCCGTGATACGGGTATCAGGATAGAATGATTCTTTAACTAAGTACTTTTGCGATCTCGCTTGCTATGCTGACTTCTTTCATTTTTTCAAATCTATACTCATCTTTTAGCTCAATAGTGTCAGTTGTAAAAAAAGCTTTAAGCGGTGAGTTTTGCAGCTTTTCTGCAGTTCCTTCCGCAAAATCACGATGGACTATTGCAGCAATAACGCTTGTCGCTCCCTGCTCCAAGGCAAACTCCGCAGCATGAATGAGTGTCCGTCCGGATGTGGCGACGTCATCCACAATGATTGCTGTTTTGTTTTTTACGTCTCCGTATAAATTCAATGCACGACTCTCATGCATATGCTGAAGATCACGTTTCTTTTCAGTAACGGCAAGGTTGAAATCAGAATGTCCGAATAATACTTCTCCGAATTTCCGTGCTCGTTCGATTCCGCCCTGATCAGGAGAGATGACCGCAACATGTGAGGGGTCTGCTTCAATGCTGTTTTGCTGCAGATATTTGTGGATTTCTTCAGCCAGAACCGGAAAAGCTGAAATGTTCTTGAACGGTATATCAAAAACTCCTTCAGTTGCTTCGTCATGAAGATTGACGGTATATACTTTGTGAATTCCGATCGATTCAAGAAAACGGATGATGACATTTGCAGAAACGCATTCTCCCGGTCTGTGCTGGATGTCTTGTCTGGCATAGCCGAAATACGGAATCATGGCTATCACACGACGAGCCTCTTCTCGTCTGAGGGCATCCGCCATAAGAAAAAGTTCCATGAGGTTTGTATTTGTCGGATTGGAAGTAGACTGGATGATCACGCAGGTGTCATTTTTGACATCTTCCTCTACACGTACCCGTACTTCTGAGTTTTCAAATCGTACAACTTCAACTTTTGCCAAAGTCTGTCCGACCGCTTCAGCAATTTTTGATGAAAGAGGTTGATTGGAAGTTCCAGAAAAAAGTTTAAGCATGATAGTGAGGCTGTAGCTGGTAGATCCGCCGACGGGCGAAGCAGGCTGTAGGTTAATGGTAATTCCAGTAATGATGATTACCGGCTACCAGCTACCACCTACCGCCTTGATATCTTACTGATTCATTTCCATCAGTTTTCGTGCCGCAAGTTCCTGTGTTTTCTTGACAGCATCATTGATAGCATCGGCAACCCGGTTTTCCATCACGCCGTCAATCTCTACGTTAAGTATTTTTTGATCACCGCGCATAGTGATGATAACGCCGTTTTTTTCAATGGTTACTTCTTCTTTCTGAAGGGCTTCCTGCATTTTTTTTGCCTGTTGCTGTAATTGTTGTAAATTTCCCAGACCTTTTAGTGGATTAAACATAGTATAAAATTGCTAATAGCTGATAGTCCGCCTGCGGGCGGATTAGCTTATAGGTTTGAATAATAATGATTACAGCTATCGCATGCTATAACCTATCAGCTATCACCTATAAGCTGACTGATTTCTTTCTTGCATTATAAAATTCTACCACAGCAAGTTCAAGCGGCAGTGCCTCGATCGGTGATATGCGTATACCGTTATAGGCTTCATGCAAAAGCTTGATAAGTGTTGAGATCTCCCGCAAAGAATATGACAGTTCAATCTCACTTTTGGAATCAGTACTTTTTGAAACCAGAAGGAGATGAAGCGCACTAAGCATATCTTCGATAGCACGTTTCACGTTGCCTCCGGACTGGATGAATTCATCAATCCATTGTATGCTCTCAGCGAGTGTCCCTGTCTGCATGATCTCAAGAAGAGTTCCTTTGGCACGCACTCCCAGATATTTCTGAGCAGTTTCGACGCTCAGTGTGTCTTGCATAATAAGCTCCTCAAACATTTTTGCTGCATCTCTGAAAGAGTTTTCACTATATGTAGCAATGAGATCTTTGAGTTCTGCCGGAACATCGACCTGTTCCTTTTCCGCGATACGGTCAAGCATGTGAATGATATCTTTTTTATGCGCCCGGCCAAAGGGAATTCGCACACATCGGGAGATGATAGTATTTGGCAGTTTCTCCTCATTTGTTGTAGCAAGAATGAATATGACGGTTTCCGGCGGCTCTTCAAGAGTTTTGAGCAAAGCATTGAAAGCGTCTGGCGTAATCATGTGCGCTTCATCTATGATATATACACGATAGCGACCCGTCATGGGTGCATAAGATGATTCACGTATCAGTTTTCTGACTTCCTCAATCCCTCTATTTGAGGCGGCATCCTGTTCTATTACATCAGGTGAGCTTCCGTTTTCGATGGTCTTACAGTTAGTACATGTATTGCACGGTTCGTAGGAGTTTCTTTTGCCGGCAAATGAATTTTCGAGACAATTGACTGCTTTTGCAACAATTCGTGCAGTTGAAGTCTTTCCCATTCCTTTCGGTCCGATAAAAAGAAGGGCATGGGGAAAATCTTTTGCAGATAGAAGATTCGTAATTTTCGGTCGCACCTGTGAATTGTCAAGTTCGGTGATAGTACGGGGTCGATATTTCAGATAAAACATATAAATTAGGTTGTAGGTAGTAGATTGTAGCTTGTAGTAACTGTCAGAATTGTAGTTTGGACTACATCCTACCACCTACGACCTACAAGCCTATTTACTGAATATATTCTGGATGCCGTGTTCGATCAGCTGATGCATCATGATCTCGACTTTCTTTTCCCGTTCAGCAGCAAGAAGAACTGCCTGTGGATAGCATATGACAACTTCGCCGATGATGTTCTCGGTCGTGTTTTCTGGATCGTTTATATAGGCAAAAGACAGTACAGGCAGTGCGACATCCTCATTTTTATATGTGAGTGCCACCTGCTTCATTTTGCGTTTTCCGACAAAAGCAACATTCAATATTGAAGCGGAATCAACATGATATCTGTCCAGCACTTGCTGGGCAAAACGCTCAATATTGTTTTTGTTTATTTTATATCGGGAAGAGCTGTAAATATTGATCATAAGTTAATTCTTTCGACGTCTTTTTTTTGATCGCTCTTTTTCTTCTTCTTTTCGTTCCTGTGAGGGTCTCTTATAGTACATTCTTGAACGTACTTCATCGACGATATCCTCTTGGATAAACATACGAGTGAATTTTCGGAACATGCTGTCTTTTGATTCGCCTTTCTTTTTCTTGACTAAAACCATGTGGGGATACTACACCTCTCTTTCAAAAAAATGATCAATTAATAATTCCAATAAAAAAACTTCCCAATTATGGGATATGTATATTGTATTACATCCCCTTCAGTATTTCAATCAGCTGCTTTACCGAGAGCGAAGAAGGTACACTATTGGGATTTTTCGAAGAACCGTTCAGAAGCATATGCTTTGAGGCATGTAAAAACCAAGATGCCTTTCCGTCCACTTCCAGCATCTTTTCATAAAGAGGCGTGAGATTGTACTTCGGTTCCGGTTGTGTTTTGATACGAATTGTTTTATTTTCAGGGTCCCTGCGGACAACCATCTCGTATCCTTTCTTTAATGCATACTTTACTGCCGCTTCATTTCTTGTCTCCATAACCAGCGTCCTTCCCCACGGTGTTTTGAGAACGACACCCTCTTTGATTTCCTCTTCAGCTTTGAGATTGTTTTTGACGGTAAAAAGGATGCTGTCCAGAATGAGCATGACCATACTCATGATCTCATGATCACTTGACAACTGACCTCTTAGCGGATAAATGAACTCATGAAGACAGAACGTATACTTCACATCAGTGGGATCGGGAAAACGTACTTCACCGAAGTTATCGATTGTCGTCACGAAATTAGTCATCTGTTCGAGTGCTTCAAGATCTTTTTCTTTGACATACCCTTCTTCTGCGAGGTGATCAAAAACACGTTTGGTTGCGGAAAGTTCTTCGCTGAACTGATGGTGATCGAATCGTCCGAGACCGGTATCCACATGAATGATATCCGGATCATCATCAGGCTTCATCCCTTCGTAGGTTTCCCCTGCCGGGACAAAGGCATGTTCGGCCTCATCCCATCCGGGAAGATATCGTTTGATAAGCCAGGACGATGTGATGGCGTCCAAATCCGGCGACATGTGTGTGATTATGAGTTTAGACATAGTTTCTTTTCTAATTATAATGGTCATCCTGAACGAAGTGAAGGATCTCTATATGATTTCATTAAATCTTTAAAATCAGGATTATTTTTTCTGATTAAATCTATTTTTTTCACTCGTTTCCATCCTTTTAATTTTTTTTCAATCCTAATTGCTTCTGCAGGATGTTCAAAGGTTTCATACCAAACTAATTTTTTTACGTTGTACTTTTTAGTGAATCCTTCTACCAAAGCATGTTCATGTTCAAATATTCTTCGTTGTAAGTTATTTGTTACTCCGATGTAAAAGACAGTATTCCGAATGTTGGTGATAATGTACACGTAATACGTCATATTATCCAGGAGATCCTTCGGTCTCCGCCGATCGGCGGATCCCTCAGGATGACAGTTTTTTGATATTTTGTAATGCTTCTTCTGATGACATTATTTTTGCATCCTTTTCATCTCTCTTCTTCCACTCGACCTTATCTTCTGTTCTTTTTGAGATGACAAGTCGGACGGGAATACCAATGAGATCTGCATCTGCAAATTTGGCACCCGGTCTGATGTCTTCGCGTTCATCAAACAAGACTTCAATTCCCTCTTTTTCAAGTTGTTCGCAGAGTGCGAAGGCTCGTTTTTTAACAGCATCATCTGTGAGGTCAAGAGCGACAAGATGTACATGGTATGGTGCAACCTGCATCGGCCAGATTATGCCTCGGTCATCGTGGAATTTCTCAACCAGTACTCCCATCACTCGTGATGTACCGATACCGTAACAACCCATATAGACCTTTTTCCGTTCACCTTTTTCGTCTGTGTAGGTAAAGTCAAGAGCATCTGAAAATTTGGTATTCAGAGGGAAAATATTCCCGACCTCAGCTGCTTTTACCGTTTCGTATTTCGGATTATCAAGGTCTTTCACTACTTCCTTGTTGTAGTAGACATCTTCCTCCTTATCGTAATACAGCGTATCTTCACCCGTCTCGCACAGTGTTTGAAATTCATGGGAGTATTTATCAGTGAAATCTCCGCCTGAGGCAAGAGCTATAACGGTTGATTCACCCAAGCCTAATCGTTTAAATGTCTTAATGTAAGCCGGTTTTGCGACATTATCATAGTAGTCCAGTAAGTCTTCTTCCGATGTATGGAAACTATACAGATCTTTCATTCTGAATTCGCGGCCGCGTAAGATTCCTGATTTGGCACGCGGTTCATTTCTGAATTTAGTCTGGATCTGAAACAACGCAAATGGTAGATCTTTGTAACTTGCGGTAAATTGTTTAGCGAGCGGTGTAATAACCTCCTCATGTGTAGGATTCAGGATATACTCAGCATCGTTGCGTTCACGGGATACTTGGTTTGCACCCATTACTTTAAAAAGAACATCGACAACTTCAAGCCGATCGGTGTCTTCCCAGTTCTTGGTCGGAACGATCGAGGGCATAAGAACTTCCTGTCCGATTTTATCCATTTCTGATCGGACAATCTGTTCAATTTTTGTAAGTACCCGCATACCAAGCGGTAGATAGCTGTATACGCCGGCCATAGTCTGATGAATGAACCCTCCGTTTAGGAGGTACGTGGCGTTAACCGAGTCGTATTCACGGCCTTGTTTTTGGGGTTTAGGAAATAATGTTGAATACAGCATGAAGTTATTATAGCAAAAGGATACACATTATAAGTTGGTAGGTGGTGGCTGGTATTCTGTAGGAGTTATTCCTCTACTTCTTTTGTAACGGTGATTGTGTATTCTTTGGCCAGAACCAGAAGTGTTGCAAGGATCGCAAGCGGTGCCGATATGAGCGCTCCGATGATCCCGAATGTCAGCGGAAAATCAAATACCTTTTTTCCTTTCTCATCTTTGATGGTAATTTTGCGGATATTTCCCTGGTGGATCAAGTCCTTTACGGTTTCAATGACGAGCTCACCCGTGACTTTGATTGTTTCTGTCACCTGTTTTTTTGTTGTTTTTTTCTTCGGCATATTATTTTTCCTTCCCGTTTATATATCCGAGCTTATCGAGGACTTTCCCTACTGTTTCATTCGGTCCTGACGAGTAGGTATCGACAATAACATGATAATATTCAGGGCTGAAAAAGTCAAAATCTCCGTAAATACGCTTCCATTCCTTGAAATTTCCTTCTTCACGCTCTCTTATGTACTGTTTTGCCTGTTCTATTGTGACTTTATCACGGTTTGCCACACGATCTACCCGAAGTGCATCATTATTACATGTTAAAAGAACTCGAAGCGTATCTTCACGATCCCGTGCCATAAAACCGGCAAGCCATGCCTCAATAGCAATATGTCCTTTCTCCAACAGTTTTTTTGTCCGATCATCCAACTTATGATGAAACTCATCCGGCGCAAGGCTTGCCAAAGGCTGTACATATTCTTTCGCAAAATCACGAAGAAGTTGACCGCCTGATGTAAATGTCCAACCCATTGGCTCAAGATAAGGTTTTAATGCGTTATGTAAGGTGTTTTTACCGACTGCAACACCGCCTGAGATAGTTATATTACGATAGTTAAGTTTCATAGTAAGAGTATACTCCTTTGTCAGAAATTATCCCCAGAATTTTTGAATATCAAAAATTGTTATTACAACGCTTAATCCGAGTAGTATTATAATTCCTATTAGATTCAAATACTTTTCCAGATTTTGATTTGATCTTCTTCCTGTCACCCATTCATAGATGACGAATACAAGTCGTCCTCCGTCAAGAGCCGGGAACGGAAGGATATTTATCACGGCAAGATTCAATGACAGAAGAGCCGTGATCTGCAGCAGAGCATTTATGCCGTATTGACGTGCTTCTCCTACCACTTTTGCGATACCTATCGGACCTGAAAATTCTACCTGAGGAGCTGATTTCGAGATAAGTGACGCCGGGATTTTCAAAAGCTCAACCGTAATCATTCTTGTCATATTTGCTGCCTCAATAAGACCGTAATAGGGCGCGGTGTACCAGGGGTATTTCTTTGTTTCGACAAGTTGAGTTATGACCACACCCATTGATCCCTGACCTTCCGGCGGATCTTTCCTCGGAACAATAAATACGGTTTGTTGTTCACCTTTTCGTTCAACGGTTACCTGTACGGTATCACCTGCGAACTTATTTGCATTATTGATAAGATCGCCTGTCAAAACAATGTCTTTTTTGGTTTCATCATGCGTTATGCTGACAAAGCGGTCTCCTTTCTGCAGCCCTGCTTCCATTGCAGGACTGTCGGGCTGGACCTCTTCAATGGCAACACCGGTCGGTGACGGGATTCCGCTTGTGAGAAGATACGAAATAAGTACCCATCCGAGAAAGAAATTCATGATGACACCCGCTGTAATAATGATTGTTTTCTGCCATGGTTTTTTATTTACAAAAGCCCGTTCTTTGGGAATCTTTTTGGAATCAATCTTTTCTGCTTTTTCATGATACTCTTCTCCGAATAATTTCACGAATCCTCCTATCGGAAGGAGATTTATACTGTAAAGTGTTTCACCGATTTTTTTACCGATTACCCGCGGCGGGAAGCCGAATCCGAATTCTTCAACATATACTCCCGTCTTCTTTGCGGCAAAGTAGTGGCCGAACTCATGTATTACAACAAGAACAACGAGGATAACAAGAAAAGTTAAGGCGGTAAGCATATAAATATAAGATAAATTACGACAAGGTCGATGAGAATCTATTAAACAGACATGATCTCCTGTTCTTTTTTCTCTTTGACCGTTTGAAGTTCATCATTTGATTTTGCAGTTTCAGCATCAATATCTTTTTCCAAACGGTATTTGTCATCTTCAGTGAGTTCCTTCGCGTCAAACATCGCTTTGACATCTTTTCGGACGCTTTCCCGTTCACGTCTGATGGCATTTTTGGTATCTTCGATCATCTGGGAAACCAGTTTCACATACTTCATGCGCTGTTCTTCAGACAGTGCCGGTACGCGTACTGTGATCCGATGTCCGTCTGTCTTTGGTGTTATGCCCAAAGGAGAAGCCAGGATGGCTTTTTCTATGTCCTGTACAGTAGAGGGATCAAACGGAGTGATGATGATTGCATCCGTACCTTCTGTAGTCAATGATGCGAGTTCCTGAAGCTTCATTTTTGTTGATCCGCCGTATGCCTCGACGGCAAGTCCTTCGACCATACCTGTGTGAGCCCGTCCGGTGCGGATACCGCGAAGATCATCGCGAAGTTTCTGAATATGTTTTTGAATATTGGTTTTGAAATCTTGGGTAAAATCGTTCATGGAATTTATTATACACAATGGCCCAGGAAATTGAGACGGAGTTATCTGATTTTGAATAGGGAATGACAGGAATAATCTAGGATGAAGAAGTTATTACTCTCCCAGTTCCCAGCGTTGAAAGCGGGCGATGCGAATGTTTTCGCCGAATTTCAGAATTGCTTCCTTGATCATGTCGTCAACGGTTTTCCCGGCTTCTCGGATATAGTCCTGTTTGAGAAGTTCTTCAACATCTTTGGCAGGTACTGATGCGACCTGCATTGCAAGTTCCGCTCCGAGTTTCTTGAAGTCTTCATTTCCGGACACAAAGTCTGTTTCGCAGCCGAGTTCCAGCATTGCGGCAACAAGATGGTTGTGATGTACGTATGAATAGATTCCGCCTGCTTTGATTTCCCGGTCAGATTTTCCTTCTGCTTTCTTGATTCCCCATTCTTTCAGTTTAGCTTTTGCCTTTTCCATGTCATTGTCTGTTTCTTCAAGTGCTTTTTTACACAACGAGAAAGAAACTTTTGTATCTTCACGAAGCTGTTTTAGTTTTTGATAGTCAATCATGGAAAAAGTGAAAAATTAGTATGATGGGTTGTTATTTACTCTTCTTTTCCTTGCTTTCAGCTTTTTCGACAGATCCGACATACGCATCAAGCATGCTGGTAAGTAAATATTCGACGACTTCAGCAGCGTCGTCATTTGCCAGTACAGGATAATCAATATCTTCAGGGTTGGAGTTGGTGTCGACAATTGCGACAACGGGAATGTTGTACATTTGTGCTTCCTTTACTGCATTTTTTTCTTTTTTAGTATCAACGATCAGGATGACATCCGGTCGTTCATTGAGATTTTCAAAACCTCCGTACAGTTTTTCCAGTTTGGAAATCTGTTTCTGCATCTGAGTTTTTTCATGCTTGACGAGTTTGGTTGAGCTGTCTTCACCGGCCACCTGAGTTCTGAAATCATTCAGTTTCTTGACGTTCTGCATGATGGTTTTGAAGTTGGTGAGAAGTCCCGGAAGCCATTTTGTTGCGACGAACGGAACGTCGTTTGCTGCACAGTATTCTCTCAAAAATGAAGATGCGGTTTTTTTAGTTCCGACAACGAGAATTGTTTTATTATCTTTAGCCGCTTGAGACAAATACTTTTTTGCTTTTTCAAGCTGAGTGACTGTAGTTGTGAGATCAATGACAGTTGTACCGTTTATGATCTGATAGACATTTTTTTTAGCTTTTGGATGGAGTCTGCTTTTTTTATGACCCAGATGTGCTCCGAGTTCAAATAATTTTTCGACTTCCTTGAGTTGTGTTTGGTTCATCATAAGCCTTTATTGTAGCATATATTACCTGGAATGCAACATTTTTATTGACACAAAAACTATGCCTTTCTCCAGAGGGAAAGGGAGGGGTTTTGAGGGTTGTCTTAAGTAATAATTGTCTTAAGGTAATCTCTGAATTCCCCGTTTAGTTCCGGATGACGGAGTGCGAAATCCACGACGGTCTTGAGATACTGCATTTTATTGCCGGTATCGTAGTACTTGCCGTTTTTGATTTCTATTGCATAGATTTTTTTGTTATCTGATAGCATTTTCTTCAGTGCGTCATTGTAATACAGCTCTTCTCCTTCCTGCAGTGACTCCAGTGCGCTTTCAAGGTAATTGAAAATATCAGGAGTGAAGATAAAACCTGAGACATTGGCAAGATTGGATGGAGCTTTTTCTTTTCCCGGCTTTTCGATGATCTCTGAAACGTCCATTACGCCTTCTTCAACCTCCGTTCCTCCCGTAAAACCGTATCTGTCGTAATCTCCTGTTTCTGTGACACGGACACTGGCAAGACAGGTTGATTGATATTTGTTGAACGCTTCGATAAGTTGCTTGAAGCGGGAAGGTGATGCCGCGATAAAGTCATCACTCCAGGTATATATGAACGGTTCGTTGCCGATGATATGGCGGACATTGAGAAGAGGTGTGCCGTTACCGTACGGACCTTTCTGTCGCACGTAAATGAAGTTCGCAAGATCTGCGATTCTCTGTACTTCATCAAGATAATGTTTCTTTTTCTCGCCGCCCATTTTCAGATTTTCGATAAGTTCACGGCTGGGAATGTCAAAATGATCTTCAATTGTTCTTTTGTGGTATCCGGTGACCAAAATGATATCAGTGATGCCTGCATCAACAAGCTCCTCAACAACATACTGGATGACCGGCTTGTCAACAATGGGCAACATTTCTTTCGGCATTGCTTTTGTTTGCGGCAAGAATCGTGTCCCGAAACCTGCTGCAGGAATGACTGCTTTTGTGATTTTCATATTATTTAAATTCAACTGTTATTTTGCGTAAAAGTTTCTTATTATCAACCATGGCGTTAATTTCTGCAACTCCAGGTGATTGGGAAGATAGTTGGAAGAGGGCTTTTCCGTCAGTATCAGTGACGGCTGATCCTGTTTGAAATGTCCCTACAGATGTAGTTAAAGTAACTTGTTTTCCCTCTAATCCTTTCCCGTCAGTATTTCTCACAAAAACAGTTACCTCACTGGTGCTTTGTCCGTCAGCAGCAACCGAAAGAGGCCAGGCAAAAATAAGAGAGTTTTGTTCTGAAGGATTGGTATTTTCGACTGAAGCACGGGTCAAAACATTGAATGTACCACTAAAAAAAACGTATCCCGTAAAGACGAGAAACGCTAACACAAAGAGTGTCGCCAGACCGATTAGTTTTTTATCCATAAAGATGCGGGAAAACTGTTAGGCCTTACCCGGGATAATATTCCTGGATTGCAATATCTCAATTACTTCCCCATGAATATCTTCCTTATCTCGTATTGTACCATGTTTCATGCAGTCTATGATAACCCAATGATCAGACCGTTCTGCCAGTGTTGAGTACATGTCATGCGTCACGGTACGGTACTCGGTATCTTCCTCCTGAATATCCTTCTTGTCACCGAGATAACTTCGTTCACCTTTTTGCTTTGTCAGATCGGCTGAAACGTCTGACGGCAACCGCAGGTACACTACCAGGTCTTCATGCGGCAATCCGTGATAGCCGTATTCGAGATCTTCAACCCATTTGATAAATGTGTCACGTTCCTCATCAGTTGAAAATTTGCTACCCTGATGAGCGATGTTCGATGTGACATAGCGGTTTGCCACTATGACATTCCCCTCTTTCATCTTGTTCAAAATATCCTCTTTGACGGCATACCGATCGAGTGCAAAAGTCAAAGCGGCTAAGTACGGAGAAACTTCATCAAGTTTTCCGAATTCACCGCGTAAAAATTGTGCCACTATTTTGCCGTAAAAACTGTCATATTGAGGGAAATCAAGATAGGCATAGGGTATGTTTAGTTTGTTCAGATAATCGATAAGAAGCTTAGATTGTGTCCCTTTTCCCGATCCGTCTCCTCCCTCAAAGACGATTAATTTACCTTGTGATCTATCATCCATAGTTCAATGATACAATAAATCTTATAAAGATGGCACAAAAATATACAACTCTCATTTTTGATTTTGACGGTACTCTGGCTGACAGTATGGGGGTTCTGTTTCGTGTTTACTCCAGCTTACAGGACCGGTTTGGCCTTCGTCCTTTGGATGATGAGGATATTGAAAAAATGCGCAGTATGTCACCGCAGCAGGTATTGGCATTTCTGAATATATCATTATTTAAGTTGCCTCGTTTACTTCTGAGCGGGAGAGCAAAATACAGAGATTTTCTTTCTGATGTAGAGCCGATACAGGGCATCCCGTTTGTTCTGATCGAACTGCAGAAGAAATATCAGATGCATATTCTGACCTCGAATGATCAGGACATTGTTCTTTCATTTTTACTCGAACATCACCTGAGCTGCTTTGATACGGTGATGAGTGAACGGAATATTTTCGGCAAAGATGCTGCACTGAAAAAGATCCTGAAGCAGCTTGGAAAAAATAATAACGAAGTTTTATATCTTGGTGATGAGGTTCGGGATGTTCAGGGTTGTCAGAAGGCAGGAATAGATGTAGCAGCCGTGACATGGGGTTTGAACACGGAGGAAATTCTGAAAGAAGCTAAACCGACATATCTTATAAAGACCCCTGATGAACTGTTAACATTGCTGTGATATACTGCTTGAAGCTATGCAAAAACTGAAGATCTTCATACGGGCATTTCAACGGAGCGTTACGGACTTTACCTATTATCGTGAACTTCTGAACTATGACTTCTGGTTTTCGATTAAGTATATATTCGCTTTGTCGTTCCTGACAATATTTCTGCAGACAGTAATTTTTGCCCTACAGGTCGCTTTTTTGCTTCCGCAGCTTCCTTCAGGTGTAGACTATCTCGAAAAGCGGATGCTTGAATCGTATCCGGACGATCTTGTCGTTAAGATAAAGGATGGCATACTAACTACGAATCAGGAAAATCCGTATCATATTGATGTTCCTGAAATAAGAGAGTTGGGAGATTTCAGGCACTTTATTACGATTAACACTGAAGCGTCAATCAGTGATTTTGAGAAAGCGGGTAGTTTTATGCTTGTGACGGATCAGGCGATTGTTCTCCCTGATGATCCGACCGGACAGCAGCTCTCAAGTTATCAGGTGATGAGTTTGAAGGATGTTCCTAAAGATGTTGTCATTGATCAGGAAACCTACCGTTTGTGGATTGCAGGGCTGAATCCGGTTTTTGATCTGATACCGAAGATTGCGCCGTTTGTATTGCTGGCCGGTATTCTGATTGTACCTCTTTTCGGTATGCTGTATAGTGCGGGATCAAATTTGCTCCTTCTTCTCCTTCTGAACGTGGTTGTCTGGATGGTTTCGATGGCCTTCGGACTGAAATTGGGATACTGGAAGCTGTATCAGCTGGGAATCCACGGTTTGACTATTCCGATGCTTCTTGTCATGTTTTTTACAAGCGTCAGTGCCAATATGCCGCTTTTGTTTACTTCGGCTTTTTTATTCTGGATGGTGTTGGTGCTTTCGAATCTGAGTAAGGCGAAATAAATTTTTCAATATTTCGTACTTGAGGATTATTTCGTTCCTTCTGTAAATTTATTTGCTGCCAGGATCGCGCTATCTGATTCCATTATTAAATAGTTGACTTTTATCCTTTACCAGCTGCACAAATTTACAGAGGAACTATTATAGGAAGAGATGTTTTACAAATTAATCGTATCGCCTTCATGGACTTTGCCTTCGAGGATGATTTTGGCAATTTTATCTTCAAGCTGCTGGCGCATCACTCGCTCGAGGTTTCGGGCGCCATACTGGACGTCATATCCTTCAGAAGTCAGTTTTTTTATCGTTTCGTCGGATATCTCTACATGAATTTTGTACATATCATAGATAGATTGAGCGATTTGCTGTACCATTCCCTGTGCCAGGGTTTGTGCGGTCTCTTCTTCGATCGGTTTGTACGCGATCACGCCGTCAAAACGGTTCAGGAACTCAGGTGAAAACAAGTGTTCTTCAACCAGGTAATCGACAAGTGCATTGCCGGACAATTCTTCATTTTTCAGTTTGGCGACTGACTGTTTGACAAGCATCTGATGGATATGATCGGCGCCGGCATTGGAGGTTGCGACAATGACAAGATTTTTACAGTCTACTCTTTGGCCGTATCCGTCTGTGAAGTATCCTTCATCCACAATGGTCAGGAAGATATTCAGAAGATCAGGATGAGCCTTTTCGATTTCGTCAAGAAGGAGGACTCCATATGGATTTTCACGGATTGCATTGGTCAGTTGTCCCGGATTCAAGAGTTGTACGGATCCTATCAATTTCTCGATATCACTTTTGCTTTGGTACAGCGACATATCAAAGCGGATCAGGTATTCATGTGATCCGAAGAAGACTTCGGAGATAGCTTTGGCTGTCTCGGTCTTTCCTACTCCGGTCGGTCCGAGGAAAAGAAACGATGCCAGCGGTTTTTTTCGTTTGCCGAGCATCAGAAATGATCGTCTCATTGCGGATGAAATTTCTTTGATGGCATCTTCCTGTCCGAGTATCCGTGTTTGGAGGAGTGTTTCCAGATTGAGCAGTTTGTCTTTTGTTTTATCTGTCAGTGTGGTCGGTACATGAGTACGGTTGGTCAGGACGATATCGACTGTCGCGGGCATGGCTTTTTTTTGCTTGAGGGTCTGTGTGGTATAAATGCAGACACTGTCCAGCAGCTGCAGGGCTTTTTCGGGGAACGGGATGTTGGTTATGAAAAAGTTGCTTTTATCGATAATGGTGACAATGGTTTCGTACGGGATCGTGATTTTGTATCGCTGCTCAAACATCAGGGCTTTTTCCATCAGGATATACAGAGCCTTGTCTTTGGAAACCTCATCAACATCGATGCGGGTGAAAATATCACTGATTTTATCGTTGTTGTAAATATATTGCTGATACTCAAACGGAGTTGTAATTCCGATGATCTGAAGCATGTCGGTTTGTGCGTATTTGGAGATAGAGTCCGTCAGATCAAAGTGATTGTCTCCCGAGGAAACATACTTTTCGAAGTTGTCGATAAGTAAAATGACACTTTTTGCGGCAGCAGCTTCCGCAAGAAGATCTTCCATAAATTTCTGTCTCTCCTGATCGTCATCGTGCTCACTGAGAATCTTCTCCATGTTGAGTTTCAGGAGACGTTTGTATGCCAGTAACGTTGTGGTTTTTCCTTCGTATATTTTCTTGGCGAATGAATCAATAATAGTATGTTTTCCGACACCTGCTTCTCCGACTATGACGGCATTGGATTCATCTGACTTTGAGAGCGTTCGTTCGATCATCGCGGTCTCTGATTCACGTCCGATGATATGGTTTCTGATTTTGAGTTGATATCCGGGATCGGTGAGATTGTCTGCGTAGTTGTCCAGGGTCGGAGTAAATCCGACGGCCCAGTCACGAGCCAATGGTGGGACGGTCATAAGTTGCTGAAGCTTCCACCAGTGACGGGGTTTGAGCATCATATCGTACATGTACTCAAACCACTTTTCTACCATGAGTTTGCTTGACGGTGTGAGCATGTGATTGACGATAAACTGCTCTTTGAAACGGGCTTTCCGCTCCTTTTCGCTCTCGGTGAAGGCAAAAGTCAGAGCAGCAATCGGAAGCGAGACCACAAGCCAGAGAAGGAGGAACGGAATAATGATGATATACATGACTTGTGTCAGGATATAGAAAAGAATGATAGAACAACGCATGAAGAAACCGATCCAGCGGGAGATCATGTCAAACATCAGGTCACTCGCCCACTCTCCCAGAGACGGCTTTTTCTTTCTGACAGCCGTGATCTTTTTCCAGGGTGAAAAGAGTGTTTTGAAAAGCGGCCCGATAGAGAAAAAGTACGGGAAGAAGATAAAGAGGTTTATGATCGCCTCAAAATAGTTGTCGATGTATGCTTTGATATTGTCATGTTCCTCACGCGTGGCCATGAAATTCATTATAGAGAGATATTATGGAGAATTCTAGAGGGAAGGACGGACATGTCACTTACTCAGATATCAATAAGAGGAAGCATTTTCCTCTCTATGACAATCCTTTCAATGACATGTCCACGACCGTAGTTCGGGTTAGAAACCGTTGGTAAAGGCAAATATACCCATCAGAACAGTAAAGACGATGAGTGTATTCTGAAAAAAACGCTTGATGTCATCAGAAACGCTGATCTCAATGTCAAATTTTCTCGGCCCGAGATAGAAGAGGCTCCAGAAGTAAACATCGAACAAAAGCGCGAGCGATAACATCATGTGCCACACATTCCTGTTTTCAAACACCTGGATGATCAATCCTGCTGCCAAAGACAGAAGCATCGTTGCAGATCCAAAAAACAGAATTGCTTTCACAGATTTTTCAAGGTCAGACATTTCAACTCCTTTCTGGTTGTATCAAACTACGGTATCGGAATTATACATTTCTATAGGTTAGTTGTCCATATTGGAAGAAACGAAAGATTTCGATTGGAGTGTAGACTCGAGAGGGCTTCCTGATAGTCATCGGGATAAACTTCCCTCTGACCTTTCGGACCTGCCCGCCGTGCCAATCTGTGGAACCGAGAGGGCTCGAACCTCTGACCTTTCGGATGTAAGCCGAGTGCTCTACCAACTGAGCTACGGTTCCTCATTGCACTTTGGTAGGCACGGTGTAAGCCGAGTGCTCTACCAGCGTAAGCTACGAGTCCTTTGTATGTCAATGAAGTGGCTCGACTTCGCTTTTGCTTCGTCGGACCGATGTGGGCGTGGGAGGAATCGAACCTCCGACCTCGTTCTTATCAGGAACGCGTTCTAGCCACTGAACCACACGCCCAATCTGAAAATACTAGTATAGCATTTCCGTCAAATATTCCAACACTATTTCGTGTTTGATTATTATAGCACACGGATCCGGATATTATAAATCGAATGGACAACTATTACAGCGTCAGTATCGTGTAATTTCGGATCATGAATCTCTGGTCGGGATGACAAAACTGTCATTGAAGCTGACAAAAATGTATGATAATATCATACTGTTCAGTAATCGAAATAAACGGTGGACTATGCGGAGAAAGTAGTGTATATTAAAAACTTCTCATTCTACTAGTCCTTCGTATTATCAATTTCAATAAACATAATCATGTTTGTTTCAATCATTACGGATTGTCGTGATTCCAATGAAATGGGTCGTCAGACCACTCGTGCTTCAGTTCTTTTCCCCGGCGCAAATATTGACGTCGTCGGTGTTGGCAATTTCAGCGAAATCGAGGCAGCCGGAAATCTTATTGATGTTATTGACGGTGCAACAGGCGGAGACGGCGTCATAATGGTTAATGCCGCACCGCGTCACGGATCCGGCAAAAAGTACCCCAACGGTACCCCATTCGGATTTTTTAAATATGCAAACAAAACTATTGTATCTACAGTTGCGGGAGAAACTCTTTCACTCGCTAAAAAATTCGGCATTATCGACGAAATGAAAGTCACAGACCTGCCGACTGTCATTGATGCTTTCGTCAAGAAAGGCAAATTCGAAGCCGATGCTCAGCAGCGCACCGTTCTGACACAGTTTAGGAGCTTTGAGTATATGCCTTTCTTAGCAAAATGGGTCCATGAAGGTGAAGATGTCCCTGCTGATGTGATGTCACTTGATGAGATCCCAGAAGCTCCGCAGACAATCTGGTGGATTGACAACTTCGGCAACTCCAAAACCACTATGCTTCCTGATGAAATCGGTTTTGAGCCGGGTAAAAAGATAAAGACAAAAATCGGTGAATTCACCTGCTACAATCGTCTGAAAGACGTCCCCAACGGTGAGGCCGGTATGACTGTCGGAAGTTCGGGTTATCAGAACAAGAGATTTGTCGAGATCACGGTCCAGGGAAAAAGTGCAGCGAAGGAATTCGGTCTGACGACAGGTATGGAATTGATGTAAGAACTATCAATTTCAGGTGTCCGAGTTGGAGGGGTCCCGACAGCGCGCAATGCTCGTTAATGTGACGATTCCTTTTGAATCAGTACTGTGGCTTTCTATCACTTAACTACGTGATGATAATATGAGTGAGCACTGGCGGGAGGAAAACGAGGACAGAATCTGAAATTTTACTAGTCGTCGCATATCGTATTCCGAAAAAACATTCCCCAATATTCTATTATTCATAATGGCTATCTCTATCGCTCATTTGGTGAAAGTCCTTTGACACGTACTACTGATTTAGTATGATAAAAGGTGACGGACTTTCAACATTTTTCGGAATAGATATTGCTCCGTCATACAACTATTGTCTTACTATTTTAATAATCTATGAAAAAACTCATCGTAGTCGCCGACTGGGCTGACGACACTCTGACCTGTCAGGAAGTACGTACCGCTGTTGAAGGATATTCCAATGAACCTCAAAAAGTACGTATCTCATTTGTCGCCTCTACTCCATCGACAATTCATACTTCATTTCTCCTGAGACAGGTTGTTGAAACCGAAGAAAAATACGGTCGACCGCTTGAAACAGTGATTTTACAGAATACTGATCCCCGACTACATTCGAGTACCTCTTTGCAGGGATCACACGGAGCGGAGCTTGTCATCATCAGACTGAAATCAGGAGTTCATCTCATGGGACCGAACGCAGGATATGATTACTCTATGTTGCTGGATAAAGTTGATGTCGTCTTCACGTATCCCGGTATGAATAAAGGCAGCCAGTTCCTTTCACGTGATTTGCACTCTCGTATTGCAGCGCATCTCATGGAAGCTATGCAGGATGACATGGCTCTTGAAGAAGCTCATATCAGTATTATTCCCGGACTTCAGGGTGAGTATGTCGGACATGTCGATAATTACGGCAATATCAAAACAACAATTCACGAGACAATCTTCAAAGAGAAATATTCATATGGTGATGAAATGAATGTCACGATAAACGGCGTGACGAAAAAAGTACGGTATGTGGACAACTTCTTCGGCGGCAATCGCGGGGAGCTGGTCATTTTCCCCGGCTCATCCGGTGACAAACGGGATCCGTATCTTGAGGTCTCTGTCTGGAGACATTTTGATGAAGAAGATCAGTCCACAGGTGCCGTGATTTTCAACAACGCCCGACCGGGTATGAAAGTCGTGGTAGAATAACGACATGTTTAGTAAACTCCAAAAAAAAATAGACAACACATGGTTCTATACAGAGATGCCGTGGTGGGGAAAAATTCTTCTGATTTATGTACGCGGTGATCTTTTTATGCTTTTACCTCTGCTTCTTGCGATCGGCGTTATCGCTCTTTTTTCAAGAGAGCAGGCAGTTCTTGCATTCGGACTTTTGATTATTGTCAGACAGTCAGGGGAGCTTGTATACTGGCTTCTGCAGCAGTTCGGAGATCGGAAATACCGGCCGACGGATTTCGGTTTATCAAACCTGGATAACGGTGCGATATATATACTCTATCAGACCTTTGCAATTGTAGGGATTGTTGCCGGTCTAATGCTGGTCCTGAATGTCGTAAAGTAATGCAAGTGCCTTCTTAATACCTTCATATTCCATGGGATCGTGCTTGACAAGGATATCAAATTCTCCTTTTGTAAACATTTCAAAATGAAGATGTGTTCCTGTAGAGTTTCCTGTTGATCCCATCAGTCCGATCTCATCTCCCTGCTTGACCTCGTCTCCCTCCTTGATACGAATATCTTCTAAATGAGCATAAAGGCTGAATACTCCCCCTTCGTGTTCGATTACAATCAGTTTTCCGTAACCCCATCCATATGGGCTTGTCATATAACGGGTATCGGCTGCATAGACTACTCTTCCGTCATGTACTGCATAGATCATTGGCTGTTCAACTTTTGTATTTGAGGCAAAGTCCAGTCCCGGATGCATGAGTGAATACTCTGTTGATATATATACTTCATCCATTTTTACCGGATAATACTTCGGTTCTTTACGGACGAACTGAGGTTCGGCAGGCTGTATTGAAAGCCTCTCCTTTGATGGTGTCGGTCCGATTTTCGGTTCGGCTGCCGAGACGGAAGGCGCTGAAGTACTGACTACGATAAGTAATAAATATGTAAATACAACGGATTGTTTCAATACATGAAATATATGCATAAAGAAACGACGGAAAATAAAAAAGGAAGAATAGGTCGCCTATGCTTGAAGCTTTAAGCGGACCGCGAACGAAGACGAATTGATTGCTCAGTAAATGAGTTTTAAAGAATTTGTTAAATTATTAGTACTTTTAGTCCAGTAACCGGGTTAGGAAGGTGATAACACTAGTATCTTTCGTACCATGTTATCTCCTTCTTAAGTTAAAAACTTATTGAAGGGCTTCTAATTTGTAATGTATCCACTTTCGCTTTCGCTACAGCGGATAAGATGTTGTAATTCCGATGAATCGGAAACAACATCTAAAAAAAATTAG
>CAYMVU010000013.1:0-27791 GCA_964394215.1 uncultured Gammaproteobacteria bacterium | reverse complement strand
CACTACACTGCCACTGCTTGCATCATAATTAGCATCCATGATTACTATTGAAGAATCTGTCCCCATAATACTCTTTCTTCAAATTCTTCCTTCATGACCCGTATCGGCAGTTCCGGATGTTCCGTCATGAATTGCTGTATAACTTCTTCAGTATCATAGACTTCAGGCTTGCCCTTCTTTACTCTTTTTTCACTCCCTTCGCGGTAGTTCTTCCCAAGCTTTTGTTCTAGTTCTTCCCTCTTTGTGGCGGGATGATTGAGAAACAGAATGATCTCAAATTTCTTCGGATCAATTGCATCTTTATTTTGCTTAGGATCAATTTGATACAAATATTGTTCCAATGCATGTTGAATGACTTGACCTTCGGCAAGAGTGTAGACCGGAATACAAACCACAGCCTCACACTCATTGTTCATGGGAGCTTGCATACCTTCCTGCTTCATATATGAATCAAGCAATTGAAGATATTCGGGATTTTGTCGATCAAAATAGCCTGATATTTCACTAGCAGGATCAAGGACTGCATGAGGATCTTGTTGCAAAGTGGGTGAAACTTGCTGCTGCTCCCAGGCTCTTTTTTCTTCTTCTGTAAATAGCTGCGCTTTGGTTCTGAACGTTGTATAGGCGCCAGCTTCGACTCCATTTGCATTGGAAGAGTCTTTTGATTCTTGAATATTTGGGTAACTTGCTGATGCAGCGAATATTGGCGCTAATTTTTCTCTCATTTCCTGCCTTGCCTTTGCTCCTTTATTCAATATATCCTGGTAATCTTCCTCTCCCGGACGGCTGGGATCGGGTGTTTGCTCTCCTCTCATCTCCCGGATTGCATCTTCTATAGATATAGTTCTTCCGGACTGCTTGGCCTTGTCAAGGATATCCTGGACCATTTTGATCTGATTATCTGTCCCGAGCATACCTCTCCCTTTGAATGCTTTTTGGATGGCACCAATTAGTGGGTCAACCGGTTCAGTATTGTCCGGCTTATCCGTATCTCCGGCATCATTCTGATCTGCCTTGTCTTGTGTAGTTCTATCCGGTCCTGCCGTATCCGCATCACCGAAAGGACTCGGTTTGGGTGTGTCATCAGGTTTTTCATCTCCGTCTTTTGTATCCGGTTGAGGTGGTTCAGCAGGTTCTTCTTTCGGTTTCGGACGAAGGCCTTCGGCAATTTTTTCCAATCGGTCCTGTTCTCTTGCGACTGCTATTGATGGCTTTTCAGGCGGTTCTGTTTTCTGTTTCGCTTCTTCTTCTTTTTTTCTTCGGTCCTCATCGGCTTGTTATTTCTTTTCGAAAGCCCGACGGGCTCCCATAAATTCATCGCTATATTCCTGCTGGGCTTTACGAAGATTCATTTTCTGTCGAAGATCCTTCTTTTCCCTATGTTCATCATGATACTTTTTTACAAGCTCTTCATCCCTGTATCTCTTTTCCGCTTCCTGGTCACGTCCGTATGGCTTCTCCCGACCGATATGCTCTGCCATCTGATTCTGGTGTCTGGCATAGCCGGGAGCAAGTACTTCAGAGTCGTTGAAATGTTCAAGCTCATCGGGAGTCGTGAGAGCTTTCAGCTTCATTTTCAATCTGTCCAAAGCAGGAAGGCTATTGTGCTCTGAGCGTGCTAGTACCCGATCTGATAATTCCGGCATATGATATATTCAATTACTGTTGACTGCGCTGCATTAACTGTTCAAGCTTCTCTCGTACCGCAGCAAGTTCGACAGAATCCGCCGACTGATGAAGTTCCTGGTTTTTTGTTTCTTCAATACCTGACACTGCAACAGTATAAAAGTCGGCATTCAGCGGTACTTCTCCCTGTTTTGCTCTTTCAAGATTTTTCTGAATGCTCTCATCAACTTTGAGATCCTCAAATTCATAGTACGCTTCCCAAATGAGATTTTCCATTTCGTACCTGAGATCCTGATCCATCGTATCCCATTTGGACAGAATATCCTGTTTGAGTTTGTCATCAAGCGGCAAGGATTGGATTATTGTCTTCGTATTGAGTTTCATATATTAGGAAATTGCTTTAACTTGTGCAATATAATCTTCTTTCATCTGACGGATTGTATGGAAAAGATCGGATTGGTTTAGTGTTCTATTGTTAACCCTTCTTTGAATTTCAGCTAGTACTCTGTCAATAGTTATCGGCCCGCCTGCACCCAGTCCCATTCCTAGATTTCGATTGAGTTGCAGCGCCAGTCCAGTGGGCTGAAATGCCGGAATATTAATGAGTTTATTAAATACAACATCACGCCCTTCAGCGGTGTTATCCTGATACGCAGTAAGCATCTGAAGAATGTCGAAGTATCCTTTCGGCAAATCCGGAATTCTGGTACCGTTAATCATGGGATTTTTTTCTGCATCAGTAAAATAACGATTCCCTGCACGCACCGGTACAGTAAAGTTCGGATCATAAGCTTCTTTTATAAGTCCGGGAATCCTGCTATATATTTCTCCTTGCTTTTGAGCCATATCCTTTACTATTGTTACGAAATTTCTGCTGCCTTCATATCCTTTTTCAGCAGACGTGATCTCTTTATCTAATTCTTTGATACGATTTTCATTGGCGGTTTTTGTATCCCCTACCGAATCTGCGATTGCATCAAAAACATCCTTTCTTGTTTTGAGTACGCCTTCTGCTTCAGGCTGTGTGAGGACATATCCACGACGATTTGCTTCCTGTAACAGTTCCTGGGGAGTTAATGATAAGAATGTATATTCATCAAACCAACCGATCGTCGCAATAACATGAGGTTGAAGTGCTGCAGGTACTGCGGCCGTAATCGCCGCTACTTTCGCCTCAGCTCGAGCTGCTACAACTGCTCTCGAAACCGTTTCAATACGATCAGCAGTATTGTTCTCATCTTTCGGCCAACCCACAGGAGGGCGAATACCGATTCGTAATGATTCGGTGTACATGAAATTGATTCGCTCCATCACATGATCGATACCTCCCGTCGTAAAATCTGCCGGAGCAAGCGCATTTCTCCCAGTTGCGAACAAGAAGTCTGCATTTAGCCGGCGGATTTGTCCGAGAGCAACAGTGGTACTGTCAATTTTTTCCTTTGCTGCTTTCGTTTTTTCTGATGTCGGTACAAGCTCTGCTTTTGAATCCTTAATCCTGCGGATGACATCTTCGAGTTCTGAGTTGGGATGCTGTGCCCGTCTTCGTAGTTCGGCATCAAGATCCGCCAAAGTGACAGCTCCGTTTCCTTTGTTTCTTGCCTCTTCGCGCTGAGTGATATATGTACTTAAACCGGTGTCGTACTCATTCAGCTGGGTCAGTATCCCCTGGATATTGCCTGACATGTCATCAAGGTTTCGCATCGTTCGCCGTTGTGATTCGAGCAGACCGACGAATCGACTCACCGCTGCACTGTCTGCAGCCCCTGCTAATGCAGGATGCAGAGTCCGGATCACTGCCAGTTTCCGTGTGATTTCAGCTGTGACGTTCGTATAGTTCGTATCTTTTTCCAAAATAGCGAGATCCGCCTCCGCAAAAGAAGGAATACGTCCGGCACGAGCTTCTGCTAAAGCTTCGCTAAGATTTCTGGATAAAATATTTCTGCGGGTTTCAAAGCGGAGTTTTGCCTGTTCTACTGCACTACTGATACGTGCTCTGCTTGCGGCATTATTGGGCCAACCTCCCTTAGCTCTTGCCGTCTTCAATAGCTGATCCTCTGTCAAGGTTCTCACATCTTTTTCAGATAGATTAAATGTTTTAAGATCAGCCAAGTCAGCATTATCCGTAGTCAGGTCAGGTCCGATCGCATCTCCGGCCATGGCTTCCGCTTTTGCTGATAATATTGTCCTTATATGTTCAGCATCTGAATCGCCGGTATTGTCCCAGGCAAGCGGTGAACCGGCTGCGTGCGCTGCATGTATTCCATCAATAATATCCTGAAGTGATTTTGTGTGGAGTAAAGCCGGGTCAAGCTCATTTGCATATCCGGCACGGCCCGATGCATCGGCATGCATTCTTGCTAATGCAGCAAGACCCCCCCGATAATCACCGATATTCTGGTCAATATATCCTTCTGCTATTTGACGGGGACTGCTACGCATCTGATCTCTGGTTGTTTCCAAAGCAGCAAGTTCATTGTTTCTTGTCTGAGTTGTTGTTTTCAGTGTTTCAATCTCTGAGCGCTCATCCTCCATGCGATTGTTGTATTGTTGTCTTTGAGCAGGTTCCTGTGACAACACTTCTTTGATTTTTTGTAGTCTGGAGCTATACGCCTTTTGTACTTCCATCAGCACGGACTCGACTCTTGCTCTATCTGCTGGGGTAATAACAGCCGGTAATATATGTCTCCTTTGTAGTTCTGTTATGGCAGAGTCTACAGTTGCTGAACGCATGAAATTTTCACTCACTCCGGCTCCGGTCCAGGCTACATAGTCCGGAGAGGGATGTCCGACTGCAGGTTCAGTTTCTGCTGCACGTGCCTCTGCGACCATAAACATGATCTGTTCACGCAAAGCCAGGTTTGAATTGTTGTTGATGTTCCACCCGAGAGGAGGTGCAATACCTGCTGCCATTGATCTTCCATACGCTTCGTTGACACGGGCAAATATTTCATCCAGTGGCAGAGTTGCCAACTCTGCCCGACCGAGTCCGACTGCAACCGCTCCTCCTGCTCCGAGCGCTGCATCGATAGCGGTAAGTTGTGTGAGTAACGTTTTTGCTGACGCAACCTTGCTATCCAGGTACACTCCCTGTGCCTCTACTCTTTTTAATTCGTCAGTTGCTGTACGAAGAGCTTCTCTGATATTCCGTAGGGCTTCATCATCTACCGTAGTTCTATTATGAAGTATTTCATTTAACTCTTGCACGGTGGTTGCTCCAAATGAATCTTGTGCCTCGCCGATTGCCGTTTTGTACGCATTGAGTTTTTCCTGATACGCATCAATATCCTCTTTTATCTGTTCTATCTCCGTATTTGATCCGTTAATGACTGTTTTTGACTCATTAAAGCCTTTCAGTTTTGTCTCAATAATTCTTCCTCTGTTTTCGCCGCTTGTCAGTGCTTTTTCCTGGTCATCCAACATGGTAATTGTCGCTTGCGATGCCTCCTGCTTGAGAAGTTTTTTCTCAAGTCTGCGTGTGATGACTTCCCGTCTCGCTTCAATATCAATCATCATCTGTTCTTCAGGGTTGGGATCAATGCCCGTCCGATCTCTAAATTCTGCTTTCTTTCTGTTTCGTACCTGCTGCATTTCTTCTCCCCAGACGGTAAGTTCGCCACGCACATTCCATTTGGTTTGACCGAATGTCAGGTTCTCCGAAATCATATTGATCTGCTCTGGCGGAATTCCGAGACCTTCGTTGTAGAACTTAAAGCGTGTCCACATCAAAGAAACTAGATCAGCTTCAGTTTTTTGGATATTAATGGAGTTTAGGTTGTTCGGATTTCTGATCGTTTGTCCAAGAGAAACATCAAAGTCATGAACGTCAAGCCCGATGACATCCTGTAAATACTGCACTTCAGCCGGATAACGACCTGATTTAAGACGCTGCAAAAGCTCAGTATTTCTATTAATTTCTATTCCTACACCTTCCTTAAAAAGAGATCGATTCCCCAGGCCAACAGCAAGCATCGAAAGACCTAATCCTGCGTACTGAGTAGCAAAAGAGGTGAGAAGCGCCGGATTCTGGATCGCTGCTCCTGCCTTTTGTACGAACTGTTCTATGTGTGGAAGCGCTGTAACTGCTCCTGCATATGCCTGCTTCATGAGTGCAATCCCTTGCGGAGTGGACAATGCGCCTGCTCCCAGTACTGCCAGTGATGCGAGTACCGGATGCCCCTTGGTCAGTTTGTTTAATTTCCCGCGATTAATATCAAAATAGATGCGTTTAGGATCAACAGTCACATCAAAAGCACTCTTTGCTCCGATCTTGTCGGGATCAATCTCTGCTACCAGGCCGAGCCCCGCAAGTGTCATTGCCATATCTTCTTCCATGATCTGGGTTGTTGTGATCCAGAGATCCGGATCTTCTTTGAGAGCCGCTTCAATATCTGCTCTTGATATTTCGTATTGATTGCCTTCATTTTTCTTCGCCAGAGTCTCCAACAATATTTTTTGGTGTCTGAACTCAGGGGCTTGGAAAAGGGCTGCATTCGGATCACGATTGTAAAGATCTGCCAGCCTGGTCAGGTGATTGTGAAGATATGTCGAGTACTGTGCCTGTAACTCCGGATTAAACTGAACCTCTCTACTTTCTGTCTGTGATCCATTTTCAACAGTAAATTTATTTCGATCAAACTCAGTATTTGGGGGAGTTTCCGGCTTTGGAACGTTCTTTTTCCCGAATACTCTTTTGAACCAGTTCGGACGACTTTCCGCAAGAGGTGTGGCACGAAGGGAGCTGGGCTTTACCAGCTCTTTCACCTGCCTCGACGGTTGTCTATCCATACTCATAAAGTAAATATACTTGTTTTTACATATCGTTTCAAGTAAATTAATAAGTATGGTAGATGTTCCGCAACCCACCGAAGGCAGAGTGCCCTCACCCGAATCTTTAAGGCCTCAGGAAGATCCGAAAATCGATGCCGAAAGAATTATCCGACATTCCTTTTTGTATGATGCCCGACAGGTAGGCCTGGCAAATGACAGGAAAAACAAAGATGCACAGGAGCGAACCGCCGACATTCAGGGTGAGAGACGAACAACTTTGGACTGGATTGACGCTCTGAATAACTTACCTGAAAGCCAGATGTATGCCGAAGGACTGGATATCCGTGCAAGTAAGGACGGTTCCGTATCCGATTCGGATACGTTTATCAGATTATGGGAAGAACCTGATCCCGAAGATAAGTCAAAAAAAATCACACAGGCAGAACCCAGTCTTAAAGGCGCAGAGATTCCCAACGGCTCCCAGAATTATCGTGTTACCCATATCGTCGGACGATCTGACGGACAGTTTCATTGCCAGGTCGAGATTAACGGAAAAACTGAACATAAGGTAGTTCCTGAGCATATCATTATGACATCTTTTATCTGTGCACAAAGTGAAAGTCTTCTCTCAACAATGGGTCCTAAGCAAAGACAAATTTTTGAGATGTATCTGAAACAAATCAAAAAACCGAGTGAGAAGGTACAGTTTGAAAAAAAAGCTATCACTGAAGCAGCTTCAGAGTCGGGACAAATCACAACCGACACACTCCTCAAATTCCTTGAAAGGAGATATCCCAAAAAAGATCTTCCTCCTGCACCGATGGAAGGGGCATCTGAGGAAGATCAGAGAAAATACAATGATGAGGTTGCAGAAGTCAGTGAATACAATAGACGAATTGATGCTAAAGTCGGTACTTTCAAAGCACAGATTGCAGACCATATCGTCGCATCTCACGGAGATATGGTCGAACTCATGCGTATCCACGGTCCAGATGTGATCGCCGAAACAAAACAGCAGCTGGAAATACTTCAGCAAAACAAAGATATCAAAAGAGAGCAGTTTGCCAGGTTACAAGGTACGGCACAAGGCCAGCAGCTGGAAGAAGAACTGCAAACGCTTGACCAGCAAATTGAGCTCATGAATCAGGCGCTTGAAAAATATAAAGACCCTGAATCGACTGCTCAGGTACTGATGATGGTTCAGCAAGGTGAGTTTTCTCGGGAAGCCGGCAGATCTATCAACTTCCTCATCAGCCAGGGAAAAATGAACGAAGCAATGGAAGCCGCAATCAATGAACAAATCAACAATTTACCTGATGACAGTGAAGAAAAAGCGAAGCTCGAACAGCGTAAAAAGATTGCCATGATGCTGGGCGGCGGCGGACTTCTTATCCTTTTCCTGCTCATCACCCAAGGCATGTCTGCTGCAAGGCAGTAATTTCTTCCCACACTCTTCAATATAAGGTACAATGAGATTATGACAGAAGAATTACCCGGCGGAAGAGGAGAAGGTCAACTTAATGACATCCTGAAGCGGCTCGCCGAGGCAAGTCAGGATGAAGCAGACTCATTCCACTTGGATGATGTTTATCACATCAATGCAGAGGCTTTCCCACATGTGGCTGAAGCTGCAGAACGGATTTCTAAGGAACTTCAAATTCTTGACGCCCAGGCACGAATAGTTGAAGCTACCGCAGTAGCTTCATCAGTACTTTGGCCAAACGCACACCAAGACCAGGATGTACATCTTCTGGATCCTCGACTGGAACAGTATCGGAGTGCTATCAATCCTGAGCTCTATACAAAAAGCTATTCCGACCTTGCGGAAGCACTAAAGACAGCACGTCAAAGCTATCTTCAAACGTTCTGGACCGAAACAAGCACAGGCCTAATCGTCCCGTCACTGGAAGAAGCACAAATGGGCTTTATGAAAGACTTTATCGCTTCAACACTAGAAGATCCAGGCAAATTTCATAACTCCATGACTGAGTTTGTCTTGCCCATGTTTGCAGGAATGACGATGAAGCAGAAACCGCAAGCAGCTGAAACCTATCTTGCTCTGAGAAAGGCTGTCGAAGCAAACGCAGTCGGCTGGGTTGTAGATCAATTCTCGGTCAGAGATCATTCACCAACTCAAATGAAAAATATGATCGGATGGGACAATTCAGAGTTAGATCTTCTTCCTACGGTTGATCCTTTTGACGGATACGATGATGAGACTCTTATAGCCTATCCTTACGTTTCATTTATACCCAGGATTGTAGGAGGAAGAAAAGGCGGAATTGCCGTTACCGAACTGGGAAGTCGCAGACCGATACCCCGCTAATCAATTCCAAGAGCTGCCAGTTTAGCTTTCAGATCTTCGATCTGCTCTTCTTTTGTTTTCACGGGTTCATCCTTCTGCTCGACCGAGCTTTTTGCAGAGGCGGCTACTTCTGACTTTGCTTCTTCACCAGCCAATTGTTCTCCGCCTCTTAGTTCCTTTGCGACATCTTCCGGATCAGTGATATTGACTGAAAGTCCCGTACCGAGTTCGAATCCGGCACGATAAATCATGCGCGGTATGATACGGAGATACCAGTTTTCTTTCGGATAGATGTAAAAATTGTAGCTAAATCCACTTCCTGTTTTATTTTTTTCATCATAAATCTTCTCAAGCTTCTGCATAATATCCTGATAGATATCCACAAGATCCGAGATTTCTTCGTCTGTTATATTCCCGAATATGGTATCTTCTTTCTTGGGAGTAATCCAGACCTCATATGGCCACTGAGAAAAGTCGGGACAATATACGTCAAAATATGTGTTCTCCCGAACGATATTTTTCAACGGCTCTTTACAAAGCGCAGAGAGGTTTATTTGATTCGGTAGTACAACGAGCTGTGAATGAGGGTGTTCAATGGACGCTCCTGCATGCTCACCCTGATTGCAAAAAATGATTACTTGTCCCTGTTTACAATAATAGTTGTACCGTTCCCGATAAGCCTCAAAAACCTTGGCAATATGCTCTTTTGGCAGTTTATGAAGATCCGTTTCTTTCGGTGAATGAATGATGACTTCATGAAAGTCAGTAATCGGGTATTTGTTTTCGATAACCCGTACGTCCCAGGCTTTTTCCCCTTCTTTTCCTTTCCCTATACGAAAGACCTCTTTCGGAGTAAGATACTCATTCCCTTCGCAAAACGGACATACTTTTGAATCATTGGTCGGATCATCATCGTAATTTTCCGGTTTATTTACGCGATTTGAAGAGATGATAACCCATCGTCTTGAGGAAACATCAGGTACGTATTTTGACATGTAACATGTAGCATGTAACTTGTAACATTTTCATAGAAATTTATAGTTTGGTAAGGATTCCCCAGATCATCCTTCCTAATTCATCATTCATTTCCAATAATTGTCTAACATGATCTTTTTTGATGTATTTTCTTTTCGCTGAGAATTCCAACAAATATCTGCTTTCTTTCAAAGAACCATAAGCCACTTCCAAAAAGTTTTTCAATACAAGTCTCCTCTGCCGTGCAAAACCCTCAATATAGTTTAAAGCTATTGAAAGTGTGGATCTTCGCAACTGAGATGTAACACCATACATCTCATCTTTCGGAAAACAGCTACTTACATCATATACTTTCTCCACATACGCATCAAGCTTAGTTCTCAACTGAGAATGAAAGTTGTCTTGCGTATTGCCTTCTTTCATACGATAATACTCATAGTACACAATGTTACATGTTACATGCTACATGAAATGTTTTTAATCCTCGGTCTCGGGAACCCCGGTGAAAAATATGCAAAAAACCGTCATAATATTGGATTCATGTTTGCAGACTGGGTAAAAAACTCAAGTACAGACATTTCCGAATGGAAGTACGACAAGTACGCAGATGCTGATCTCGCAAAAGCACAGGAGAAAAATGAGTTTTCCCGGATAGGACTGCTTGCCAAACCTCGCACGTTTATGAATCGCTCCGGCTTCTCCGCAAACAAACTTATTACCACCTACGAACTACAGCCTACCGCCTTATTCGTTGCGCACGATGACCTTGACATCAGCCTGGGCGAATTCAAAATACAACAGGGAAAAGGACCGAAAATCCATAACGGACTGGCCTCGATCGAAAGTTCTCTCCGATTCAAAGATTTCTGGAGAATCCGTATCGGAATTGACAATCGTGATCCGTCACGTCGCATCCCGGGTGAGCCATATGTCTTGCAAAACTTTACCGATGAAGAAATGAATATTGTCTCGGATCTTTTTCCCATAATCTTCGCAAAACTACAACGGGTATTTGAGGCTCAGGAACAATCTTGATGTTCTGATAGGAACTATATGAACTATCCTTTTCCACTAATAGTCCAGAATCTCTTACTTCTTGCTTTCTTATAGGTTTTATTTGTCCTGAAAACCCATTGTGATATAATAGTCGAATGCGTGTTTTGTATACATATATGTTTCCGCTCTGGGGCAACGGTTCAGGAGCCTGGTTGCGGAGACTCACAAACCAGCTTGAAAAAATTCACGGGAAAGAATTTGTAGCCGGAATAGTGGCGCCTGATAAGCACGACCTTCCTCAGGCAAAAGTGTATCATCTCAACCCGCCGCAAATGGGTGTATTCGTCGGAAACCCTGAGCTCCCCGGAGTCAAGAAATATGCGGATTTTACTCCAATGGAGTTATTCCAGTTATTCAATTATTACCTGATAGAAACTGCAAAGGCTATTGAAGACTTTAAACCGGATGTCATCCATGTATTTCATACGGCTTTTCTTCCCCATCTTGCCCGAACACTAGCGAATTTTTATAAGATACCTTTCGTAATGACCACACACGGAAGTGATTTATATTACTTCAAGGAAGATACACGATGGAAATCACTTATGCAGTCAGCTTCCCAAAAAGCAAGCTTTATAACAGCAAATAGTGATTTTACCAAAGAATGGTATCTGAAACTCTTCGGCCAGGAATTTGAGCAAAAAACAAAAGTCATCCCATCCGGAATTGATAACAATGTAGATTTCTCACGTGATGTCTCGTGGATTGATAAAAAGTACCGCTTCAAACATAAACACATGGTGCTTTTCACCGGTAGACTTACTGAGCATAAAGGAGTTGAGTATCTGCTCATGGCTGCTGAGAAAATTGATGCCGAAATAGTGATTGTCGGTGACGGCCCGGAAAGACCATATCTTGAAAAACTGGTGAAGGAACACAAGCTTGATAATGTACATATCGTGGGTTACTTGTCGGCACAAAAAGGAGACAAAATCGAAGATTATTATCTGCGCGCAGATGTATATGTTGCACCGTCTGTCTGGAAAGAACCGCTCGGTCTTGTACTTCTGGAGGCTATGGTGCACAAAACTCCGGTTATCGTGACTCAGAGCGGCGGCGTAAAAACTATTGTTGAAGATGATGTCACAGGGTATCTGGTATACGCAAAGCGCTCTGATATGATAGCAAAGCGCGTCAACATGCTCCTTGAGGATGATGAAAAACGTAAAAAAATGGGTGAAAATGCATACAAACGTGTAGTTGAAAAGTTTGGCTGGGATAAAATCGCCGGCAAATTTTACAATCTCTACGAACGGACAATTCTAACCAAATGATATACTGACATGTATGTCAGATTCAAAAGCAGAATTCAAGCCACCGGCAGTAATCTCTCCTCCGGAGTACACACCTCATCATGTAGATAGTCTGTCTGAATATCTGAAGGACCCTGAAGTGAAAGCCTTGCCAAGAAGACCGGGAATACTCCTTTTGTTCGGTCAAGGACCGGTACTCAATAAACAAACACGAGATAAGGCCAACTCAGTGCAAGCAGGTGACAAAACAGCTGATATCAACTACTGGTCAAAGGAAATTGCTTCTGCAACAAAAGCGCTGTATGCCGCAGGTGAAGGTTCGAAGGTGGTCGTGATGGGAGGAAAAACAGGAGGGCCGGACTTTCCGTCCGAAGCCGAATTTATCCGTGAATATATCATATCTGATCCTCGAGCCGAAATCCAAACAGAAGATGTTTTGACTGAAGACCAATCAACCAATACTCTTGAGAATCTCATCAATGTGTGCAATCAGTATCTAGACTCACCTGATCATCCTGAGCTCAAGGATCTCCCTGTCCATGTGATCGGATCAGATTATCATATCGGAAGAATCCAACTCCTTATGGAGCTTTTTGACATTCCGTTCAATCATGCTTTCTCCGCAGAGTCTGTTACGCGTTTTGTAGCACAACGATACGGCGATGTCGAAAAATTAAACGAACTTGATAACAGGCTGAATATCAATACCCGTATTGACGAGCATATAGCTGAAGCTCACGGAGTGACGGAGAAACAGGTAACGGTAAATGAGCCGCCGGATTACTTTGATAAACAAAAAGGCTCGGAGACCACTGAGAAAAAACCGACAATTACCCGACTTCTTGAAGAAGATCTTTGGACACGCTTTCTCCTTAGTGAACCGGCATATTGGGTGGGAACTCTTTCCACTATCACCTCCGATGCGCGCCTTCAGAGAATTCTGGACAACATATCTGAAGTCATGCCCGACTGGGAAAAGCCTATCGGAGTTGACCTTACCCAAGACCTTGAAACTGTTAGAACTCAATTAAAACAAGTAGACAGGACACAAGTGAGGGGTTTGAAGAATCTTGAGGAGCGTCCTGAGTTTTACCACGAGCATATTAAAAGCGGATATCCTGAAGAAGTTGAAAGAAGACTTGAACGCTTTTTGCAAAAAAGAAGGCAGAAGAAACAAAGCGATTCCCCCTCCCAAGCATAAGCTCACATTTGATATACTAACAGTATGAAAATATTGATCGTTTCTCTCCTCAAACGTCCGGTTACTCCGACTATCCCCGCTTCCCGTCCCCGCGTAATATACGATCTTACGAGCAGACTCATCAAAAAAGGACATGATGTCACGATCCTAGGCACCGGCGACAGTGACGTACCGGGAGCACGAATTATTCCGGTTGTACCGAAGGCTTTAAGTGAACTCCCGCCTTTTGAAAATTCTTTTTATGCACATACATCTGTGCTGACAATGCTCGTTGAGAAACTGCGTGAAATCGGCAATGATTTTGATGTGATTCATAACCATACTTATCCGGAGTTTTTGCCGCTTCTTGTTGCACGCGATATCCAAAAGCCGATCGTTACAACTATTCACGGACAGGTTTTTCCTGAATTTGACCGGGCCTTCAGCCTCTTTGATAAACAGACACATCTTATTTCTATCTCGGAAGCACACAAAAAACTGTTCAAACATACCGTGATTTATGATGTTGTTCATAACGGCATTGATACTGATCTCTATGCCTATCAGGAGAAAAAAGACGATTATCTGCTATGGCTTGGAAGGCTCTCTGCCGCGAAAAATGCAGACGGAAGCTATCAGGATCCGAAAGGCGTACGCTGGGCTATAGAGCTTGCTCAAAAAACGAACAGTAAACTCCTACTCTCGGGAAATGTTGAGGATATGAAGTTCTATAAACAGGATGTCGAACCTCATCTTTCTGACAAAATCAAGTGGATCGGACCGGTGACCAATGAACTGGCACTCTCAAAGCCTGAGGTGGTCAAATTGATGCAGAATGCCAAAGCATTCCTGATGACAATAAACTGGTATGAGCCATTCGGACTTGTGATGGCAGAATCGATGTCCTGCGGCACCCCTGTCATCGGCTTTGACCGGGGATCAGTCTCGGAAGTCATTGATGACGGCAAAACAGGTTTTGTCGTAAACCCAGATGAAGGAATCCAGGGCTTAGTGAAGGCATATGATAGACTGTCAGAAATTAATCCCGATGCTTGTCGCACTCGTGTTAAAAAATACTTTTCCCTCCAGTCAATGGTCGACGGATATGAAAGCGTATATAATTCTGTGATTTCAATCAAATCCTAACGTCACATCTTCTCACAATCTCCTCATCACTTTCTTATACATACTCAGTGCTTTACATTTATAAAGGAGGAATGGCAAAAAAAATTGGACTTATGCACTTTGCATATCCTCCGTCAATCGGAGGAGTTGAGATACTGTTGAGAGAACACGCACATGTTCTCACAGAACTGGGAAACCACGTGAAGATTATCACCGGATCAGGAAAGGAATCGAATTCCCACATCGATCTTGAAGAAATACCTGAAATGCAGTCATTGGATATCTTGAATAAAGATCTGCAAACCAATATTTTTAATGGTATTATCACCCGTGATTTTTATACATTGAGTAACCAGCTCCTCCGTCTTATCAAGAAGCATACCCAATCAGTTGATACCATTATCGTCCACAACATGCTCACGGTATCCCGCAATCTTCCCTTTATTCATGCATTCCATCAATTTGCAGAAGAGACATACAAACATATTCTCGTGTACACACATGATCATATGTACATCGGTAACGGACAGGTGAAAAATATCAACGAGGTAGCAGCCTCAAAAATGGAAAAAGAACTATTGACAACGCCGATCAAACAGGCAGAGTATATTGCAATATCCGGTACGTTTTGTCGTGAACTTAAAAAGGTGTTGCCTGTGCCGGAAGCACATCTTCATACTATTCCCAACGGAATTAATATCCGAAATTACCTTGAGATGGATCCGATCATCTGGCATGTCGTTGAACAGAAGAATATTCTCCATTCTTATCCGATTATTTTATCACCGTCCAATATACTTGAGAGAAAAAACCTTCTTTACAGCATAGATGTGATAGCCGAGCTTAAGAAAAAATATCCTTCAATTCTCTATATCATAAGCGGAAAACCATCCAAACACAGAAGCACAATCGAGTATTATCATCAGATCGAACAGCGTATCCGGGAAAAAGATCTCAATAGTAATTTCCTTCTGTTAAGTGAATATATCAACCGGTCATTACGTAACTCTGAGATCCATGATCTTTACAGTCTCGCGGATACAGTTCTCTATTTTTCAAAAAGTGAGAACTTCGGCTTACCGATCCTTGAAGCCTCACTTGCAAAAACACCAATTTTTGTATCCGATCTTGAAGTCTTTCATGAAGTCGGCGAAGATCTCCTGACGTACATTGATTACCGTACTGTGGAGCCTAAAAAAGCAGCGGAAATAATTGTTGAAACGCTTAATGATGCCCGCATGCAGATTAACCACAAAGTACGAACTGAGTATAATCTCAAGACTATTCTCCAAAACTCTCTTGTTCCACTGCTCTAATAGCATCTAGCCGAACGGGTATTTTTCTGGTAAGATGATGACACTTATGGCAGACATGAAATCAATCGGCGACGTTCTTAAGAGATTCGATCCTGTTGAAGATAAATACGTCTCCCGTGAGTTTCAAACCTTCGGTATTTATCTCACTGAAAAACTCCAGGATCCCAGACGGAAAGCGTTGTATATCAAAATGGCCAAAGAACTGCCCCGCCCGGTACTGGAGCAGGCTCTCCGTTTTGTTGTCGACTCAAAGGCACGCAGCAAAGGAGCTCTTTTCATGTGGAAGCTCAAAGAAATGGGCGTATTTAAAAAATACGGATTCACCACCCGGTCTTCAAAAAAGAAATCAGAGTGATTGACTAGCTTTCCTCTTTCTGATAGCTTTAATGTATGCAACTTTCTGACGAGTTCGTGAAAAAGATTGAGATTGAATATCTGCGTATTCTTGCAAAACTACTTCGTGACGGCAAGATCAATCGTACTCAAGCAAAAGAATCAGCTAAAACATATCTTAAGATGCTTCCTTTTTCATCGAATGAAGATCTACTCACAAAAGTGAAAGAGTTTATCAAGTCTTTTCCCATGCTCGATGCCTACGAGATCTATGTCATGCATGAAATTGAGCAAATCAAGACCAACGAAGTCCTGGAAAAAATGCGGACACATCTGAAAAATGATAATATTGAAGAAGCTATTAATTTAGTTGACAAAAAGTAATTATGGGTCCAGAAGGTGCAGCAGCAGCTGTAGGAACACTATCAAAACTCGGAACCGGCGTAGCAGCCGCCACGGAAGGTGGAGCGGCAGCAGCAGCTTTGACTCCTGCTGTGGAAACCATGGCAATGCCTGAGGTCGCAGCTGCTCCGGTAGCTCCTGTTATGGAACAGATGACGTTTCATGATATTGGAGGTGCTGATTTCGTAGATAGCTCTGTACAGCAAGCTATTAATAGTAGTGCCCCGAACGCAGAAGCCGAAATTCAGGGTCTGGTAGATAAATTCACGGCCGATGATTTTGATGAGACAACCCTTGATCGACTCGCAGCAGCTGAAAAAGCAGATCAACTCGAATGGAAAGACGGACAACCCGTAATCCACTCGCCAGATGAAGTTTTGGACACAACACGAGTCGGAGGAACACCCGGCGAGATTCCCGAAATTGCCGAACCCTCTCAGGACACGCCAACACCACCGGGTACTCCGGAAGACGGGACAGACGGTAAGGCTCCCTCTTCGGACGGATCTGCTTCTCCAGCGGAGACTCCTGCAGCAGGAAATACCGTAGATGCAGATGCGGCCAAAACTCCCCAAGCTGAAACACCGCAGAAACTTACGAATCCGGGAGAATTTGATGAAGCTAAAACCAGAGCTGATATTGAACGGAACAATCAGGGATTACCGAAAGATGAAATCGACCGAAAAGTAAATGAGGCAAGAAAAAGCCATGCCACAAGTGTTGAGGCCTACAATAAACAGCAGGCATCAAGATCACCTGAAGAAATCAGAGATGAATACACAGACAGACTTCAAAAAGGTGAGAAATTGACCAATGATGAAATACAGGAGCTCAACGACGCAAAGGTAGCAATCAAAGAAAAGAAAGAACTAGCCGACTTTGAGAAAAGAATGGCTGATCCTGACGACAGTCTAACTGCTGAAGAGATGCGACGATACAATGAATTAAAGAGCAAAAATGAGACGGGTTCTTTACCTGAAGGTGATGAAAGAAAAATGCTGGAAAACCAGTCAAAGCAACTAATTGATAAATTACGTAACGGTGAAGGTGACATGTTAGAGAACATTCTTCAGCTTGAAGATGTGCAAAGGCAGCTAACTCTGGGCGAACGATTATCAAAAAGTATGTCCAAAAGATTTGCTGACGCTCTTCAATCTGCAATCGACGGCGGGAAACTTGAAAATGATGAAGCTGAACGAGTTATCGACAAAATCGGAGAGCTGTACGGTTTGGAGATGCAATTGTCTCAACTTCCGGCACAGTACGCTAAACTAGAAGAGCAGGCAGATGAGCTTGATAAACAAATTGATGATACAAAGAATGTCAAATTTGATCAATCAAAAGAAAGCCAGCAACGGAGACTGATTCTTTATAATAGCTATGTTCAACTTACAATGGTCGAATCGCAGATGGTTCAAATGAGTAGAATCAATGTAGAACTTGCTCAAAAGTTTAATTCTGTCATGAATCAAATTGACTTTGCTTTGGGACGTAAAAACATTATCTCATTTGCTCTGAAAGGAACAGCCAACGCAGCAACAAAGCACGTCAGCTCACTTACACGGCCGAATCTGAGATCGACAAGGCATCGAGACCTATTGGGATTCCTAGATCAATAATATCCCCACACCCAGTATCCGATACTGCCTATCCCCTGTTTTTCTAAATACTCTGTTTTAAGCTCAACGGAATCCTCATCTTCAAACCATAATTCATGTTCATATCCATCAGAATCCGTGTAAGTAATTTTTGTTTCCATCGATGCTTTATCCGTTGTTATTTTGCAGTCCCCTGAGCACCCAAGTAAAATATCTGACTCAATTTCATGAAGCGGAATTGCTTGAGCTGCTTTGAGCGGTAATCCCTGCTCACCGAGTGTCCAGTCATAGCCGTACATCCCGAAGATCACTGTCAACTTATCTCCTTCAACACTTTTTGAAAAATCCTGCACCATCTGCTGAAAATCATACTCTCCTTTCCGGTCAAAAGGAAAATTCGGCCCCGGCTCTCCCCTGCTCTTGTGAAAATCATATGCCATGATAAGTATTTCGTCCGCAGTGGATCCTAAGAAGGAAACATCATACGGTCGGCCTCGATAAAACGTATCTCCGTAGATTGCGATCATCAATCCTAATTCCGCTTGTCGTAGCTCAACTGAGAGTTTTTCAGCGAACCCGGAGATATCCTCTTGAGTATCTGAAAACGGTATCACGCTCATTTCAAGATCAAGTACAATGCCGTCAAATCCGTATTCCTGTGCAATATCTGCAACTGCCTGAATCAGTTTTTGTTGTGTTTTCGGATTTTCAAGAATCTCAATGTTTGTTTCGGTGTTCAGCATGCGGACGGTGAGATAACGGTTCTTTGATGAAGATGTATTTTCGATAAAGCGATCGATATTTGCCATGCCGGTATCACTCTGCAGTGAGCCTTCCGCATCCGGTGCTACACCGAAGTAGATGAGTGTATCATAATCGATCGAACGATCCGATGGGATATTCCAGTATGGGATAAATACCATCGAATGACTGATTTTCGTGGATACTGGCTTCTCAGGCGTGATCAAAGTCGGAGAGACAACAGATTGTGTAGTCTGTTCCTGCTCCCCTACTCCTGATAGATACAACCACGCCGATATAGCAAGCACAAAAACGGTGATAAGAATGATGCGTTTCATCACTATATTATACCTGTTATGCTCATCTTACGGTTTTATTACTAGAATGCCGAGGCAGAATACGGTATACTACAAGAATATGTCAATCAAACTACCCAAAATATTCCTCGATTCGGGGGATCCTGATGAAACCAAAAAAGCAAAGTCACTTCTTGGCTTTCTAGACGGACAAACTACCAACCCTAGTCTCGTCGCAAAGAATCCTGAAGTGCAGGCATATCTTGCAAAAGGAAAAAAGCTCAAAGAAGATGAACTTCTTGATATGTATCGTCAGATAATAGAACAGATTGACAAACAAATCGCAGGACCTATCTCAGTCGAGACATATGCAGACTGGAATAGTACCGCAGACCAGATGCTTACTCAGGCAAAAGAAATGCATAAGTGGGGACGCAATATTTACATCAAATTCCCTACAATCCCTGAAGGATTGAAAGCCGCAAATGAATTCGTTAAAGGCGGTGGGAAAGTCAACATGACTCTTGTGTTTGATCAGAATCAGGCGGCAGCAGTATACGCCGCTACACTTCCGACTTTTCAACCGGCATTTATTTCTCCTTTTATCGGACGCTGGGATGATCGCGGATACCGGGGACTTGATCTGGTAAAGAATATCATCAAAATGTATAAAGAATTCGACAGCAAGCGCAATGAGCACAAGCAGCATGTAGAAGTACTGGCTGCTTCAATCAGAAATCTTGATCATTTCTACGCATCCATTTTCCTCGGAGCAGATATCGTCACGATCCCGATGAGTATTATTCGTGAATGGATTGAACAGGAACGATGGGTCCCTGATGAAAAATACAGGATCGACACACAGGGACTTCATGCAATTCTCTATAAAGAAATGGCCTATCATGACGATTATACTCAGTATGAGGTCAAGAAAGAAGAGGGTTCTCTACTGGATGAAGGACTGAATAAATTCGTCAATGACTGGAATAATCTTCTTGATAAGTAATTCTCAGAACGAACAGTCTTTGTAGCACATAAGGATATTCTCGTCGTCAGCACATATGCCGTCACCGCAAGATTCTTTCATGGGCTGTGGTGTCGGTAAAGAAAGGCTCTGTAAGTCGACAGAAAGTACCTCCGCTCCTGTTTCATCGGTAAAGATGAGCATCGTTGCCGTTTCATAAAACGGTATCAATAAATCAAATGTACCCCAATCTTTTTCTTCGTATATGGCGTGTATATCGTCGCCATCAATTTTTTCCTTTACAATAATCTGGGTTTTCGGCATCTTTCCGGTGAAAAGGACCTTTTCATCATCCATAATTTTCATCTGATAATAATTCTCCTGCATGTCTGTCTGATAATCAGGAGCATAACCTGCAAGCGTATCAATCGTACCTACACTCAGCGTCCTATCATCAGCCTGCGTCAGAGCAAGACGCATTGCATACGGTTCTACGGGGATATCGTTCTGCTTCGGCTTCCAGACCAAAATAATCAGGAAACTCAAAAGAATTGCTGAGAATAATGCAATCCCGACTTTAACTCGATAGGTTGATTTCTTTCCAAATATGCTCATAGATTAACGGTATCTACCGAATGTATATTGAATAATGCTGTAAAGTGATACTCCGTTGAATTTCAACACTTCCGGTCCGGCTCCGAAAACCAGACCGTCCATAAGACTGATTTTATTGGGCCGATACCCTTGCTGTGAGCTACAACGCGGATAGCAGCCTGCTCCTTCAAATAATCGTTTCTCAAGATCTGTACACTCTTTCAATGAACAATCCCACTTCGGACAAGCCTTCAAATACTGCGCATTATCCGCTTGTGATGTGCACTGTCCCCGGGGGCAGGGATCACCGACCGGTCCTGATGCTGACGGTTCTCTCGTGCAATTGAAACCGGTTGTCGCATCTCCGCCTGAGATCCACTGTCCGGCATCATACTCATCCATAAGTGCAGCTGCCGCATGTCCCCACTCATGTGCAAAACCGTTTCCTTCTGTCATATAGAGTCCTTTTGCCGGATAAATCATCCCGATATAAAAAGCAGCCTGCCCGCCTATGATATTTCCGTTGTCATTCAGGTACTCCACATTCCCGACGAGAATGATAAACCGGTCATTCGGACAGAGTGGTTGTACAGCCTTAAGAAATTCGTTCATATTCTCATTTGATATCTTCTTGTTACGGTACTGTGCAGGGACACTGCTGTGAGCCGGGTTAAATATGTACCAGTTCTGTTTATCGAGGACTTCTCTTTTGTACCCTGATAGATTTGTACCGGCTAATCGTGAAACAGCTAGATGTGATTCTTCGAAAAATGTGTCAAAATCATTCGGTTCATAATTAATCGGATAAAAAACCCAGTCCATTTTATCAGCAGGCGATCCGTTAACTTCAAGCGGAACACAGAGTTTTTCACGATCAAGATCAGATGCTTCAATCGGTGTCGGCGACGGAAATGCTTGAGGCGGCTCAGTCGGCTCAGCAGAAGCCGAGGTCGGTTGAGCTGTCGGCTGTTCATCTGTCGGTATCGGCGTACCCCGGCTGTCATCTGGTGTAAACAACGTACAAACCTCCGTATATCCACGACCGTCAGCATTGGTCTCACCCGTTTGATCATCAATCGTGAAACGCAGGATTGCCATTCTGATTGTTGTATCATGGTCCTGATTTACCGGTGCAGCATTCAGGATTATTTTCTTTTCATCTCCTTCACCCTCGACGCTCCATGTGACCTCTCCGAGCTCACCATTTACTACGGAATCAAGACGAAGCTTACGGCTATCGAATTCTGCCCCGATTCGCAGCTCTTCTCTGGCAGTATACTGAGCCACATTTATCCCGAATTCCAGGGTGCCCCCGTTGCGGATTTGCTCACCGGGAGTCAGTACTATCAACGAGTAGGAAGGAACTGCCTGAACATCATGGTTAAGGTTCGAATAAAGATAGAAAAGAAGCCCTAAAGTTATCGATAAACCTATGAACATTGGAAAAAAATGAAGCAATTTCCTTTTATTTTTTCTCTTCTTCTGGGGCATAGGATAAAGATAATACTTTTTTTAAAATGATGCAATCGAAATACTGTTGACATTCTTTTATCAGTATGCAACTATAAAATTATGAGCAAATATCGACTTATATCCCTATTAACCTTCTTATTACTATTCATACCTTTCACAAAGACACACGCACAGGAAGCCCTACCCGGACTTCAGTACAGCTGTCTTCAGGCTCAATGGTGCACCGATGACGATGCAGAGTGTTCCACGAAACATGTTCACCGTGTGCAGTTAAGTACCGACCCGGAATTTACTGCAACACCCAGCAGTTCAGAAGCTTATGTCACTGAATGTCTTGAAATTGTGAATTCTGAGACCAATACTCCTGAAACAATTTGTAGTACAGGCAGCACAGCTCTTGATCAAGAACTCTTCTGCGGAGCTGATAATCCTGACCCCGCTTCCTGTGATTTCTTTACGCAACTGAAAAATAGAACCGGATACTCATTATCCGCCGAAGATTCTTACGGAGTTTACTACTACAACACAGCAACCCAACAGTACGAAAAGAAAGATCCGATGAAAATCAGTACCGATGCACAGGGAACCATTGTTCCTTCGAAAATTGAATGGCAAAGTCGAACAAATCAAACGTTAACACGAAGATTTCTGGTCTGGACACGAGTCAAGGAAGGTGTCGGAACAATAGGAACAGTTGACCCCGGACAGAAACAGGCAACTTTATCTTTCCCTGATCTTTCCGATACATGCCAGGGAGTGACCTGGGATCCTGAGGGAATAGTATTTGATGCTCAGACAGGTATTCCTGTCGGAGATGTCAGTCTGGCAGTGAATTACAGTAAAGTTGCGGCCGGACCTTTTACAAAAGCAACCAGTGGCCTTGATGCCATCCTGCCCCCGGGTACGGAAAATCCGCTTATGTCTACTCCCGGAGGGTTTTACCGATTCTATGGTGCTGAAGGATACTACACCATCGTTCCTCAGCACGCCGTATATCAGCACATGGCAGATAAACAAGTGACGATTCCTGCCGCCGTCGCTAAAATTTATCCGACAAATAAGAATTATTACTCCAATTCCAGTCCCATCTTTGAAAAAGCCGGGACACGACAAGTTAGAAACATTCCGCTTGTAGTCAAATCCGGACAACAAAGACCTCAATTTACATTCCAGGTTTTGAGCAGCGTGATCAATACAACACCACGAGGAGTTGTTGAAATCACCGGAAGGGTCAATGCACCGGCGACACTTGTTCTTGAGATATGTTCGAATCTCTCAGGTATCCCGAACTGCCGCGATAGAAAAGAATATGCCCCTGGTGCAGGAGGACCTTCACCGGACAACAACTTTGCCTACAATATCAGTGCAAAGCAAACTGATCTACAGCCGGGAGAAAATTACAAAGTTTCTTTTGAACCGTTGACAGTCAACCCTGTCCAGACAAAAACATCCCCCATTATGAAGCATATCCGGAGAATACTAAGCGCAATAGTGCCTGAAGTTTCCGCGCAGGAATCAGCTGTGAGCTTCACAGTAGAGCCAATCCCGACATATCTTGAAGGGTTTGCGTATGACTCAACCGGCCATACAATTCCAAATGCGATGGTAAGCGTGTACGTTTCATTCTCTCCCCGTCCTCTTTATCAGGTACAGGCCAATGAAAACGGATTTTTCAGAATCACGTCGAATCATCTTCCGAAAAATCCTTACACCGTGAAATATTCGACGGCTGACGGTAATGAAGTGACCGTGACAACCTCTCAGTTTTTAGCTCAAAACAATGAGTTTATGCAGGTTGAAAAAGTTAATCCATATCAGTACGTAACCGAAGCTAACAATCCGCGTGCAACAGTCACGCCGTCCTTCCAACCCAGAACGACTGATACAGGATCCACAGAACCCACAGCAATGGCAAAAACAGAGATTTCACCTGCTCCAACATCTGATCAGACGACACAAGCCAACACAAGCCCATATTTCCTTATTTTTATGGGAATAATCGGTGTGGCAGTTGTCGGAGTTGCCGTGACTTTGTACATGATGAAAAGAAAATCAAGCCCGACTATATAAGCTTGACAAAGTATCTGTATTTCATCATAATGATTGAAAGAAGTATCAATAAAGATACAGAGTTATCAAATTCCATTTATATATGAAAATTACCGTTTATACAATCAATGACTGCAAATTTTCACAGGCAGAAAAAGAATATCTTAAAAAGAATAACGTGGAATTTGAAGAGAAAAATCTTGAAACAAATCGAGACTTTTTGACAGAAATGCTTGCCGTATCAAATAACTTTGCAGGCACTCCGGTCACTAAAATCGAAAAGGATTCCGGGGAATCAATGGTTTTGAAAGGATTTACACAAGAAGAATTTGATAAAGCTTTAGGTATCGCATCAGAGGGGACTTCCCCAACAACTCAAACAGCAGCAGTTGCTGCAGCATCATCAACTGACATGCCAAAGGAACAGTCTGCTGAAGCTGCCGCACAACCTACCGGTACACCTGACGTGAAAGCGGAAGAAGCAGTTCCTGCATCTACAGGAGAGGGTCAATCGACCGAAACCCCAACCGTTAATGCAGCTCCTGCTGACGTCCAACCACCTGCACCGGCCGTTATAGAGTCACTTTCTGAGGATGATTCTTCCACTGTCACACCATCAAATGATATGCCTATTCCTCAACCGGTTGAGCCTCTTACTCCTGCTGCACCAGCTGCAAACGAATCAATCGGGCCGATTTCACTTTCGGATGAACAACCTGCACCAACTGCAGAAGCACCTGCAGAGACTGCACCGGTAGCTGATGAAAGTACGGCAAATACCCAACCTGCTGCACCTGTGGCTGAAGCTGTGCCAGCATCCAATGGACAACCGGCTCCAGCAACACAACCGCCAAATGACGCCTTGAACTCAGTTCTGCAAAACCTAGAAAGTCAGGTAAATAGTTCTGCGCCACCACAAGACGGACAGAAACAGTAATTCTGTTCACTTCTCCATTACACAATGACGTGTATTAATTGCTATTAGATAGCAAGTAACTCTATACTTATCCAATGAGTTATTTCCTTTCTAAAGGGGATTTCATATGTTATCATACTTATAAGTTATCGATTTATTTTATTAACATGAAGAGTTGGTTAAAATTTTCTTCACAAAATATTCATATTGGAGTACATAAAGCAGACCCACACTTCGGATCCGTTGTCCCTCCCATTTACCCGTCTTCTACCTACCAATTCCCAACGGCAAAAGAAGGAGCACTCCGATTTTCAGGCAAAAAGAAAGGCCTGATCTACTCCCGATTCACCAACCCGACCGTATACGCTCTGGAAAAGAGACTTGCTGCACTGGAACATGCGGAACGCGCCTTGGCGACATCATCCGGAATGGCTGCTATTTCCCTGACACTACTCCACTTTTTGAAAGCCGGAGACTCTATCATAGCGCACAAAGTTCTCTATGGCGGAAGCTACGAATTTATCGCGCACATTCTGCCCCGATACGGTATTACCGTTCATATGGTAGATGCAAATAATGAAAAAGAGATTCTCTCAAAAATCGATAAAACTACAAAAGTCATCTATTTTGAAACGCCTACGAATCCCCTTCTTGAAGTCGTGGACATCAAGAAAATCGTCAAAATTGCAAAAGAACATAAACTTATTTCAATCATCGACAACACGTTTGCCCCGCCGCCTTTTCAGTATCCTCATGATATGGGTATAGATATCGTCATTCACAGTCTGACAAAGTATATCGGCGGACACTCTGATGTTATTGCCGGTGCAATTCTTGGAAAACTGAAACATATGGATCCTCTTTTTGCATCAAGCTATATTTTTTACGGTCCAACAATGTCACCTTTTACAGCCTATCTTATCATGAGAGGTATTTCTACCTTGGAGATTCGACTTAGAAAACAGGAGGAGAACGCATTCAAGATAGCAGAATATCTGGAACATCATCCGATGGTCGAAAAGGTATATTATCCCGGTCTGAAATCTCATCCTCAGCATGAACTTGCTAAAAAGCAGATGAACGGATACGGTTCTGTAATGTCATTTGAGATCAAAGGCGGTTACAAAGCCGGTGAAAAACTGGTGAATTCAGTCCAGATGATAGTCCTTGCAGTATCTTTGGGTGCAGTTGAAAGTCTTATTGAACATCCGGCATCGATGACGCACTCCGAACTTTCTCCCGATGAACGAAAAGCATCAGGAATCGGAGAGGGTCTCATTCGAATATCAGTCGGTATTGAGGATCCCGCGGATATTATTGCCGATTTAGATCAGGCTTTCAAACAGATTTAAGGTAGTAAATCATAGCGTACGCGAAAGCTTTGATATGCACGAAGTACTTCTTCCAGGACTTGTCTTGGATGTAAGGGGAAATGAATAAGCGGCTTGTCGAGTTCAATTACTTCTCCATTTTCATACCGATAGTATTTATTTACCATTTCCGCCGCATACTGCCCTTCTCTATTACGTGACACAGTTAATCCTTCCCACCTTTGTGCTCCTGATTCATCCTGAAACGGCTGAATCATACGAATATATCCTGCCTGTGAAGACATCACAAGTTCTCCCGGATGATACGTATCACCGATGAATCCCGTAAGCAGTGAGTCAAACCGCTCAGTTGAAGGATTATAATACTCCGGCCATGCTCTCATCCGACTATATCCGTTTAATGAAGGATGATTGAAATACGTCTGAATTACTGCCTCTACCTGCTCCGAGACCGTTCTTTCCGCGCTGAAACGGCCGATTTCTGCCGCAGCTTTCGTCGTGAAAATATCAGGTTGTGCCATAGTATAGAGTAAATATGAACTATAGTATACCACAAGGCTCTATATAGAAAATAAAGGGATTACTCGAAACGAATTTGAGCGAAGATCTGATCTCTGACTGCAGTTACATCAGAATTTGAAGAACCGCCAAAAGATCGTATCAAATAAATATGAGAGTCAGTAGCAAGCAAGTAATACTGTTCGTTTCCGAATGTTCCACCCTGAAATCGCACCATCTTGACCGGGATTCCCCACTTCTGGTCATCAAGTATCTCTTTTACTTTGATAACCGAGAAGTTTTCATTTAAGCTTGTTTCCAAGGTTTTCATAAGCTCATCTGTTGTATATCCTTCACTATTTTCACTACAGTACACTTCAACCGCGGCTGATACATATCCGCTTCCGACACGTTCGGGGTTTTTGAAAATAGCTCGAACCATATTATCGAACATAAAAAGTTCCGAATCCGATTCTTCATACATCCAGTAATTCCCTTCTTCATCAGTTGAAGACGGTTGGGTGTTCGGATCTCGCGGAATGATGTACGGTTCTTCATCAGGAGGAATAGCAAATGTTATTCCGCACGTTTGTGACTTTTTCAAACTCCAATCCATCGGAACTCCGGTTATGACTTCCGTCGGTGTGACTGAGGGTATCGGAGTTGCAGTCGGCGGACGCTCATCCGTGACTGTCCCAATAGAACCTTTTTGAGAAAGATATTCCTGATATCTCATATATACCAACCCGCCAATAAGGACAATTGCAATAGGAACCAGACTCATAAAGAAAATTTGTTTCCATCTGCGGACTTTATGAACATGTTCTGGTAAAGGAGTAAATGTCTCTATATCGACTCCGCCATGGTGTATATCATCTATGTGGTCAGCCATATACTCAGTATCCTAGATATGCAAGTAAGTTTCAATGGGAAGTGTTTGCAGGGGCGGAGAGAATCGAACTCCCATCAAAGGTTTTGGAGACCTCTATTCTA
>CAYMVU010000012.1:0-30256 GCA_964394215.1 uncultured Gammaproteobacteria bacterium | reverse complement strand
GAACCTCTTGACGGATGGCGTATCACTTCTATCGTTATTTTGAATGCACTTTTCGGAGTTTATCAGGAGTACAAAGCCAGTAAGGCAATTGCGGCTCTTGCGGATATGACGGTTACAAAAGTAAGAGTTCTTCGTGACGGGCAGGAGAGTGAAATTGATAGTCACTTGCTTGTACCCGGAGATATTATTTTTATTGAAGAAGGCGTAAAAATTCCTGCTGACGGAGTCATTTTAGAATCGATTAACCTGGAGATAAATGAAGCGGCTCTGACCGGTGAATCATTCGGTGTTGCAAAGAAGAAATCCGATCAATCATATATGGGGACTATAGTGACAAGAGGAAGAGGATATCTGTCGATAACAGCTACCGGTATGCAGACCGGCTTCGGGAAAATAGCCGGAAAATTAGCAAATATCGAATCCGTCAGAAGTCCTCTACAGAAAAAGCTTGAAATTGTCACAAAATCGATTGGGATAGCGGGTATTGTGGCGTCAATCATCGTTTTTTTCTTAGCATCATTTCAGGGTGCAGAGTACTTTGCAGCATTTCTTCTGGCAATCTCTCTTGCGGTTGCGGTTGTGCCGCAGGCATTGCCAGCCGTTATGACGATAACCTTATCGCTTGCAGTGAAGGAAATGGCTAAAAAAAAAGCAATCATCAGGAAGCTCACTGCAATCGAAGCTCTCGGAAGTATCACGCTTATCGCAACCGACAAAACCGGGACTCTTACAACGAATAAGATGAAAGTCAAAGAAGTCTACATTAACGGACATATTCACCGTGAAACAAAGAACACAAAACAATCAGCAGCTTATGAAGAACTGCTTCTCAACAGTATTTTGTGTTCAACAGCTACACTTTCACCGAGGGAAAACGGCAACGGATTTGATGTGGTGGGAGATCCTACAGAAGGGGCTTTACTTCTTCTGGCCCAGGGTAACGGATTGCTTTCTGAGGCGGTGCGTGATGAGTGGAAGCTTGTCGAAGAGATTCCGTTTGACAGTGTTGCAAAACGTATGTCTGTGATGGTGAAGAAGGGAGAGATGATGAAAACATACACGAAAGGAGCACCTGAATCAATATTAGATCTCTGTGACAAAATAATCATTGATGAATCGGAAGTAAAACTTACGAAAGAGAAACGGGAGGAAATCGAGAAGAATTTAGCATCTTGGGCTGATCACGGGCTGAGAGTACTGGCATTTTCTTATAAAAATGAACATAACAAAAAGCTGGATAAACAAACATTTTTAGGTATGACCGCGATTTATGACGCACCGCGACCTGAGATTAAAGATGCGATTGCCCGTGCAAACTCCGCAGGAATCTCGGTTGTGATGGTGACAGGTGATAATGAGAAGACTGCGGCTGCTATTGCACTTGAGTCAGGCCTTATGAAAAAAGATGATATGGTGCTGACAGGTGAGCAGCTTGATGAGATGAGCGACGAGGAACTGCTGAAAATTTTGCCCAAGGTGAAAGTCTTTGCACGGGTTACTCCGTTTCACAAACATCATATTGTTACACTTCATCAAAAAAGAGGCGAAATTGTGGCAGTGACGGGTGACGGAGTAAATGACGCTATCGCACTGAAACAGGCTGATGTCGGAATAGCAATGGGGAAGGTCGGTACAGACGTTGCACGGGAGACAGCTGATATGGTCATTACCGATGACAACTTTGCAACTATTGTGGTGGCTATTGAAGAGGGCAGAAATATTATAAAAAACCTTCGGAATGCGATAGCCTATCTTCTATCCTGCAATGCAACAGAAGCAGTCTCACTCATTATCGGTATTCTTATCGGGTATCCGCACATTTTTTATCCGATACAGTTCCTGTATATTAACCTTGTAACCGACGGTATTCCGGCACTATCTCTTTCATTTTCTCCTAGAGAGCCGAATCTCATGCACAGGAAACCCGAAAAAAAGCTTCAGTTACTGGGTAGCTTCTATGTCAGGTATATTCTTGCAATAGGTATTATTGCATCAGCTTTGGTAATCGGAACTTATTTATGGTTCAACCGTATCAGTCCTGAGCTTGCAAATACGGCGGCATTTAGCGTCCTTGCTTTGATACAGTCCTTTATATTTGTGGATGTATGGTTGACTCAGCGAAATATATTCACCAATGTCCCGAAGCTTGTGTCACCGGTTTTTCTACTGGCATTTGTCATACCATTTGTTGCTCAGTATGCAATTGTAACGGTCCCGTCGCTTGAGCGAATTTTCCGGGTATCAACGGTGACATTCGGTCAGTACGTACAGTTTATCGGAATTGCTGCTCTCATACTGGTATTCCTTACGGCCGTGAAACCCTTCATCAGAGATAACAATGCCGTATAAAGAATCGTTACTTTTTCCTGAACGTTGCGGCAAAGAGTACGACTCGCATCAACAAAACGAGACATCCGAATGCGAATACGAGAAGTCCGAATGACGGAAACAGAGATGTACTTTTCCCCGAGAGCCACAACATCCAGTATGGCCATCCTCGGAGAGCAAAATGAAGGAGCGCCATAGCATAGGCGATATAGCCGATTCTCATAATCAATCTCCATCGATGAGGGCCGATTTTCTGAATAGAAAAGCGGTTTGAGATCACAGCCATCAGGGTAAAAATGCCGGTCGCTGTGAGCGCGGCACTAAATGACAGAATCTGGCTATCTTTAAGATAATAGAGAAGGAACGGTTGATATGTCGTATAGAAAAGCGAAATAATGACATGCAGTAGCATATAACCGAATCCGATAAGCCCCAGGTGCTTGCGGTATATGATGAAATGATCAGCAAAGTTCCAGAAATAACACACACTGCTCAAAATAAGTGAAATTCCCATAAGCAAAAATGATAAATCAGCAATACCGCGATTAAATGTTCGCATGTCATACTCCGGTCTTGTCACAAAATAATAGGCGACAATGACTGCTAGGACAATAAGGCTGTAGACAAATGTTTCTGCATAGAGCCTTTTGTCGGACGGCGGTAATTTTCGGGCAGCAAGAGCTTGATTGAGTTTTTCATGAATTTTTTTTTCTGATGGCATGACAACAGTATAGATATAAAAGATTGCATTGTCTAGAAACTGTTATTATATGATATGCAAATTATGGTAAAGATTATCCTTGTTGCGGCTGTTCTCATTCTCGCAGTTTCTATATACCGGTTTTATATACAGAATTTCAAATCACAAAAAGACGGAAGAGCATTATGGGATGATTATAAAGTAATCACCAAAGAAGTAGAGGGAAAAGAACTAAAGCTTGTTGTAGCAGATACTCCGGCTCGTTTCCAGCAGGGATTGATGTTTGTACGCAAACCGGTCGATTTTGACGGGATGATCTTTTACTTCAAAACACCTCAACCGCAGGTATTCTGGAACAGAAACACCTTTGAAGATTTGGATGTGTACTGGTTCAAAAACGATAAGATAATCGGGAAAAGTGTGCTTCCTTCAGTCGAAAAATCCGGTTTGAAAACCATAGCCTCCCCCGGTTTTGTTGATGTGGTGATTGAAGTTATTCGCTAATTTTTTGAGGTTTGGTTTTTTTGATGAGTCTCGGGGCTTTTTTGTACTTGAAAACACTTAGTTTACCGGAAGGTTCCAGATAGGCTTCTTTCACATAGCCAATATCAGTTATACCGTGTTGTCGTAGCTCCATCATAAGATTTTCCTTTGAGAAAGAAGCCTCTTCAAGAGTTCCTTTCAGTATTTTACCCTGCCTTATGATCAAAGCCGGATTACTCTCAACGAGTTCCTCAACTTTTAAGCTTTTCTGTGAAATATATGCGTATATACGTTCAAGCACGACAATGGTGGAGATAATCGCCATCCCGTGAATAAGAGGAACATTCGGATACAGCATAGGATCTCCGGTAGCAGATCCCAAAATGATCACGATAATAAATTCAAAGGGGGTTATCTGAGCCATTCCCCGCTTACCGATCATTCGCGCCATAAGTACCGTAAAGAGATACATAAAGGTGGTACGAAATACAATCTCAAGAGTGAAGAGAGGAGAGAGATCTCCGAGAAAAATCCGATACCAGTCAAATGGTTGCATGGATTCCTGCATATAACTATTTTCTCAATCTGATATGAGAAATCAGTAAGTGAAACAAAATAACCGAGGCAATTGCCTCGGTTATTGGCAAAACAAGTAAAATGATTATGCAGCAAATGATCGGGCTTTCGATTTCATTTCTTCTTTCTCTTTATTCCCTTTTGCTTTAATATTTCCGAGTGCATCTTCTGCTTTACTCTTCAACTCAGCAATTTTCTCTTGAGCTTTATCACGATTTTCTTTTTTCGAGAAATAGAGCGTTGCTGCTGTTCCTAAAGCTAAGCCAGCAAGCGTGAATGCTCCGGCAATCATAGGATCCATTCCGTTTCTTTTTGCATATCTTTCAAAGTCTTTCATATTTTTCACCTCCTTTCGATAGTATTGAATTGCAATCATGTGATAGTATGAATAAGCTGAATGAAGGTGGCATAAAAAAATCAAAAAATCAAGGTAAGAATTCATCATCAATCCATTACTATTTATGACTATATATGGCACTATCAGTAAATACAAAAGCTCCTGAGTTTTCCTTACCCGATGAACAAGGAATAATACATACCAATCAGGAATTCGAAGGACGATGGTATGTTTTGTACTTTTACCCCAAAGATGACACTCCGGGATGTACAAAAGAAGCATGCGCGTTTCGTGATGCGTATCGTGTTTTCGAGAAAGAGAATATTTCTATTGTCGGTATCTCTAAGGATTCACAGAGATCTCATTCGCAATTTATCGAAAAATATGATCTGCCGTTTCTTCTTCTGTCCGACGAATCGAAAAAGACTATTCAGGAGTATGAGGTGTGGGGAGAAAAGAAGTTTATGGGGAAAAGCTTTGAGGGTGTACTCCGGATCAGTTATCTCATCGATCCGGAAGGACTGATCAGAAAAGTATATGATAAAGTCAAACCTACAGAACACGCGGGAGAAATTCTTCGTGATGTACGGGCACTGAGAGGATAATCTAATCCTCATGATGATACGTTGTCAGATATCTGACCGTCTTTGACACACTTCTCATGACAACAGAGTGGGTCATGATCGAGTGCGGATTAAAGACAACACCCGGAAGAAGTGGTCCGTCAATGACTCCGGTTGCTGTGAAGGTCAGGTTGTCTCCTTTTGCCAGATCCTCTGTTGTATAGATAGTTTTGTCATCAAGTCGCATATTTGTCATTTCGGCGCGATCCTCATCATTTCGGGGCATCAACCTCACCTGGATTTCACCTCCGAGAATTTTGAGAGCCGAGGCTGCAAGTACTGATTCGGCGCTTCCGCCTGATCCGAGAAGCATATCAATGGGACTTTCATCCATACAGGTCGCTATCGCAACGGCAAGATCTCCATCAGTAATCAATCTCAAACGGGCACCTGCCGCACGGACCTGATTCATGATATCCTGATTTCGTTCTCGGTCAAGCATCGAGACTGTCACTTCTTCAACTTCTTTCTCAAGTGCTTCTGCAACATTTCTGATATTTTCTTCGACTGAAGCCTCAAGGTTGACAACCCCCTTTGCAGCAGGTCCCACCGCGATTTTATCCATATAGGTGTCCGGAGCACTTAGAAGACTTCCTTTCGGACCGGTTGCAATAACGGTCAGTGCATTATAGCGTCCGTAGGCCACACTGTCGGTACACTCAAGAGGATCAACGGCAATATCCATCTCGGGTCCTTTTCCGGAACCAACGTTCTCACCTACGTACAGCTCAGGGGCTTCGTCTTTCTTCCCTTCACCTATGACGATTGTTCCGGAAAAATCAACATGTTGAAAACGGGTTCTCATTGCCTCGACAGCTGCACCGTCTGCTCCTTTCTTATCTCCTTTTCCGATCCAGCGTGCCGCTTCAATAGCTGCAGCTTCCGTAACTCGTACAAATTCCAAGGCAAGATTTCTGTCCATAAGTATGTTGGGTTGTAGGCGGTAGGTGTTAGCTTGCAGATATCTGGTATTCCGTAAAAAAGTATACCTCTTACGGCCTACAGCCTACTATCTACAAGCTATTTTTTCAGAGCTTCAATCCCGGGAAGCGTTCCTTTTTCGATGAACTCAAGCATTGCGCCGCCTCCAGTTGAGATATGTGTGATTTTATCAAGATATTCTTTTTTTGAGATTGCGGTCAATGTGTCACCACCACCTACGATTGACACTGCGTCAGGATTGTTGGTGATTGCGTAGTACATAAAATCGGTACCCTGTCTAAAGTGAATATTTTCAAAATATCCGACCGGTCCGTTCCAAACGATAGTTTTTGACTTAGCAATGATTGTTCCGATTCTTGCTTTAGTTTCAGGACCGATATCAAGAATCTGTTTATCTTTCGGGACCTCGCTGACTTTACAGACCATGCCTCCGACTTCAAGCTCATCCGGCAAGCCGACTACACAATCTGAGGGAAGTATAACAGAAGTGTCATTTTGTGCAGCCTTGAAAAGAAGTTTTTGTGCAAGCTCTTTTTTCTCTTTTTCGACAAGACTTGAACCGACATCGATTCCTTGGGCGAACAAAAAGGTGTTTGCCAAAGCACCGCCTATTATCAAATGATCGGCAAGTTCCATCATGCGGTCAAGAACATTAATTTTCGTTTCAATTTTCGCTCCGCCAATTGCGGCAACAAACGGCTTCTCCGGTTTGTGCAGAGCTTTGGAAAGCATTTCAATCTCCCGTTTCAGGAGAAGTCCTCCATAAGAAGGCAGAAATCTGGTCACTCCTACCACTGAAGCATCCTCACGATGACTGACACCGAATGCGTCATTCACAAATACTTCTGCAAGGGCAGCCATTTTTTTTGCAAACTCAGGATTATTCTCTTTCTCTCCCGGGTAAAAGCGGCTGTTTTCCAATACAAACAGTTCATCCTTTTGCTGGTGTTTGAACGTTGATTCCGGTTCCGTAATAAAGTCATTGATCAGGGTGATATGGACGTCCGGGAGGTATTCATGCAGTTGGTTACAGACGATTCTCATCGAGTATTTCGGATCAGGTTTTCCTTTGGGACGACCGAGATGTGAAACAATAATCAGTTTGTTTCCGTTTTTGAGAAGATACTGAATAGTCGGAATGGCTTGCCTTATACGTGCATCATCGGCAATGGTCAGATAATTCGGGTTAAGACTGACATTGAAATCAACTCGAAGTAGGATGCGTTTATCTTTGATTTCAACACCATCGATATATTGGATGTCTGACATAAATGTGTACCCCGGCAATTGATCAGGGTTAAGATTCTTGCAGGGAATTGCTAATTATTTCGACTAGATCGACCAATCGGGTAGAATACCCCCACTCATTGTCATACCATCCGTAGATTTTGACGAATGTACCATCAATGACCTTGGTGTAATGCGGATCAAAGATACTCGAGAATGAAGATCCGATAATGTCTGATGAGACAATGACATCTTCTGTATATCCGAGTATTCCTTTGAGTTCCTGTTCTGATGCTTTTTTAAATACCTCGTTGATCTCTTCTGCAGTCGTTTCCTTTTCAACAACAGCAGCAATATCCGTAAATGATCCTGTCGGGACAGGAACGCGAAGTGCAATACCGTCCATTTTTCCTTTCAGTTCCGGAATGACTTTTCCCACTGCTTTTGCAGCTCCTGTTGTGGCCGGGATAATATTGAGTGCTGCAGCACGTGACCGCTCTTCGTTTTTTCCGGCATCATCCATCAGGCTTTGGGACTGGGTATAGGCATGAGCCGTGGTAAGATGTGCTCTCACGACTCCGAATGAATCATGGAGTACTTTGAAAAGAGGTGCTGCACAGTTGGTGGTGCAGGATGCATTTGAAATGACATCCTTCGCATGATCGACGTCATTAACTCCCAGAACGACATGAAAGGTTTCATCATCTTTTGCGGGTGCGGTCAGGACGACTTTTTTAACCGTTCCTCTTAGATGAGGTTTCAGTTTTTCACTTGTAGGAAAAGCGCCTGTTGCATCAACAACTACCTCAACGCCTGCTGCCTCCCATGGAATCTCAGCAGGATCAGCTGATTGAGATGTTGTAATTTTTCTTCCGTCAACTTCAATGCCGTCTTCGGTTGCGGTTACTGCTTTATCAAATGTTCTGTAGACGGAGTCATACTTCAATAGATAGGCAAGCATTTCATTGGGAGTTTTTCTTGTATTGATATGTACAACTTCAAATGTATCGCGCATTGCGGCAATACGTGCAAAGGCCCGACCGATTCGTCCGAACCCGTTTATTCCGACTTTTATCTTGGACATAGATACGGTAAAAAATAATAATGCGATTAGCCTTGATAGATCTTTATGGCTTCTTCAACGCTTTTGTCTTCAACTGTAATGGCGTAAATGGCATTGGTAAATTTGACTGCTTCCTCGAGCGGTTTCTGATGGATATTTCTTCCGGTTGCATTACCTGATGTTCCGCCGATATGAATTTGATCATGCAGCTGTTTGAGAAAATCTTCAACACCTTTTGACGATCCTCCGGCACAGACAACCTGTGTGCGTCCTGCAGCCTCAGTTGCTTCTTTCAAAAGGGAAGGATCAGATTTACCGTCCTTTTTCGGTGCATTGACTTTGACAAAGTCAGCGCCAAGACATCCGACGGTTCCTGCCGCACCGGCAATAAGATGAGGATCGGTTTCATCGGGTACTGCTTTGCCGCGTGGGTAACACCAGATGACAGAGAGAAGACCGTGTTGATGGGCTTCATAAATTGCCTGAGCTGCTTCAGTCAGCATATTACCCTCGTACTCACTCCCAAGATATACGGTATAACCGATTCCGAGAATATTCAAGCCACTGTTTTCTCTAAACTCAACAATCTGTTCGATATCATACAGTGCTGAACTGAGCGGATCTGATTGTGAGGTTTTGACAAGATGTGTTTTGGAATTGACTTTTATAAGATATGGCAGATCGGGATAGTCATGACCGTAACGTGCGACAAGTCCCAGTTGTGCGGCAAACACACCGATATTTGCCTGGCTTGCTATCTTGAAAAGATGTTCAGGATTATTATCCTCAGGAGGAATCCCTTCACCGTAAAAATCATCGTTCAGATGTTCAATTTTTTGATCACCGGCAAAGAGCATAAGGCGGCCTGTCTCATGGGTCATAGTTTTATAATTGCTGGCAAATGTTTCTTTTGCTGATTCCGGTACATCGGCCGGGATTCGGATATTCATAGAAGTTTGAATGAATTAATAATGAGGATGCTCATACACTATCATACAGATCTCATAGAGATTGTCAATATATGTTCAGTATAGTATGATGGGGGCATATATGGAAGACTGTATTTTTTGTAAAATCGCCAAAGGGGATATACCTTCATACAAAGTATATGAGGATGATACGTATGTAGGTTTTATGGATGTTTTTCCGCGGGTTAGAGGCCATATTCTTGTCATTCCGAAAAAGCATTACCGATGGGTCTATAATGTTCCGGATTTCGGCGGATACTGGGAAACTGCAAAAAGAATCGGTGAGAAGGTGCAGCTAGCGGTCGGATCAGACTACATCAGTTTTATCACCATGGGTGACGAGGTCCCTCACGCTCATATTCATATACTCCCGCAAAAGCACGGCGAAATACATGGCATCAAATTCACGCCGGTTATCGAAATGTCAAAAGAAGAGATCGGAACGTTGGCTCAGGAAATTTCAGACAAGACATAAGAATTAGCTTTTAAAAATCTTATATGTGTCTTGTTGAAACATCCTCAAGCGGCACGGACTTTTGTGTAAACACGCGGGATACGAGCCGCCGCATCGAGCGCTTTCTGTTTTGAGGATGTTCAAAATCCACATATTTCGATTTTTTATTTCCATAAATCTCATATGACCTTAACAGAAAAAGTCTATCAATTCGTTTCACAAATCCCGGCAGGATATGTCACGACATACGGTGATATCGGCCATGCTGTCGGTTCGAAATCATACCGTGCGATCGGTCAGATCCTGCATCGTAATCCCGACTGGCCGAAAGTACCGTGTCATAGGGTTGTGATGAAGGATGGTTCTTTGGCTCCTAACTATGGGGCGGGCGGTCCGTCAGTACATCGCCGTCGGCTTGAAAAGGAGGGTGTTACTTTTATCGGAGACAGAGTAAACTTAGATAAACATAAATTTGTATTTTCTCACCAGACATGATCAGTATCTATTATCGAAATCTTCGGGATAAACAGATTCAGGAACTGGATAAATATCGTATCGGTTCATGGATCCATACCGAAGCGCCGACCGATGAAGATCTGAAATATCTGGTAGAAAAGCACAATCTTGATGAGAGTCTCTTAAAGGATGCAACCGATGAGTATGAAGTGCCGCGTACTGAGGTTGAAGACGGCGTAATATACATATTTAGCCGCTATCCGTTCAAACGAAATGACCAGATCCTGACTTCTCCGATTTTGTTTGTCATTCAGGAGTCACATGTCGTGACCGTGACGAAAGAAAAATTTCCGCTCATGGATACGTTTTTGAAGAGAAACGTGTTTTTTACAACCCAGAAAACAAAACTGTTTCTGCAGCTTTTTTCCCTCATAAACAGCTCATACAACTCATATCTTCACAGTATCAGTCGGGAAACAAGAACCAGTTCATATGATCTTGAAAGAATAAGCAACAAAGATATCGCTTTATTTGTCCGGTATGAACGAGTGTTGAATGATTTTCATCTGGCTCTTGTGAGAACGAATGCCGTTCTCAACAATCTTATGTCTCACAATATGTTGCGGCTGTATGAAGAAGATAGGGATCTTTTGGAAGACTTATTTCTTAATAATGAACAGCTTATTCAGCTTTCAAAAGAGAATCTGAAGAGTATCGTAAATATCCGCGATGCGTACTCGACCATCATGACACACAATACAAACCGCGTCATTCGATTCTTTACGTCAGTTACCGTCATTCTGACAATTCCAACTATTATTGCAAGTATCTACGGAATGAATGTACAGCTGCCGTATCAGCAGTCTCCGTCTGCCTTTCTGGGGATCATGATAATCATTTCCCTGATCTCAATCGGACTTGTTGTGATGTTTTTGATGAATGACTGGCTTTGATCAGTTGGGCTTTGCCACGGAAATATCTACTTTGTCAGCTTTATAGTCAGCAATTATTTTGTCTCCCGGCCTGATTTTTCCTTCGATGATCTGCAGCGCGATCTCGTCAACCAGTACTTCGTTGATAATACGCTTCAAAGGACGGGCGCCGTATACGGGATCAAAGCCCACCATTTGCAGATGACTTTTGAGTTTATCCGTGATCTCAAGAGTCAGATTCTGTCCGGCAAGTCGCTTTTCTACTTCATGGAACTGAATCTCAACGATTTTCTCCATCATTTTTTCATTCAGTGCATTAAAGATGACAATCGAATCAAGTCGATTGATAAACTCAGGTTTGAAGTGTGCTTTTACTCGATCAAGAATCTGCGTATCACGTTTTTCTTTTTTCTGACCGTTAGTATAAAGATCACTTCCGATATTCGATGTCAGAATTATGATGGTGTTTTTAAAGCTCACAATGCGGCCTTTTCCGTCCGTCAAATGACCGTCATCAAGAATCTGCAGAAATGCGTTGAAAATTTGCGGATGAGCTTTTTCTACTTCATCAAAAAGAACTACTGAGTAGGGTTTTCGTTTGACGGCTTCCGTGAGTTGTCCGCCTTCTTCATATCCGACATAGCCGGGAGGTGCGCCGAGAAGTCGGGCAATGGTATGCTGCTCCTGATACTCACTCATATCGATACGTATCATAGCATTTTTGTCGTTGAAGAGCGCTTCCGCAATCGCCCGAGCTGTCTCGGTTTTACCGACCCCGGTCGGCCCCAGGAACAGGAATGATCCAATAGGCTTATTTTCTTCCTTAAGTCCTGCGCGGGAACGTCTTATGGCGTTTGCAACTTTATGGAGTGCCTCATCCTGTCCGACAACCTGTGTTTTCAGTTCATCTTCCAGGTGGGCAAGCTTTTGTGATTCACTGGCCAGAAGACGGGTGACGGGGATTTTGGTCCAGCGTGACACTATCTCAGCTACATCTTCTTCCGTGACCTCTTCCTGCAACAGTCTCTCTTCTGACGGGATTTCTTTCCACTTTCCTTCCAGCTCTTTAATCTTTTTCTCAATCTCAGGGATTCTGCCGTACTGAAGTTCGGCTGCTTTATTCAAATCGACTTCTCGCTGTGCAATCTCCAGTTTAGCGCGGGCACGATCAAGTTCAACACGACTTTTTTGGAGATTAGATATCAGTTCTTTCTGTTCTTCCCATTTTTTCTTCAGATCTTCAAATTTCGTTTGTAATTCTTCCCGCTCTTTTTGTAGCTTTTCTTTTCGTGTTTCAATTCCTTTTTCGCGTTTCAGAGCGGCAAGTTCGATATCAAGCTGCATGATACGGCGTCTTATTTCATCAAGCTCGGTCGGCATGGATTCGACTTCGATTTTGGCTGATGCTGCGGCTTCATCGATAAGATCGATTGCTTTATCAGGAAGAAAACGGTCAGAGATATATCGTGTTGAAAGATCAACAGCAGCAATCAGTGCATCATCACTGATTTTTATTCCGTGATGAACTTCATATTTTTCCTTGATACCCCGGAGAATTGCCAGGGAATCTTCTTTGGTAGGTTCCTCAATAAAGACCGGTTGGAATCGTCTTTCGAGTGCCTGATCTTTTTCGATATACTGTCTGTATTCTTTTAACGTTGTTGCCCCGATTGCCCGAAGTTCACCGCGGGCGAGTGCAGGTTTGAGCATATTAGAAGCATCAACTGCACCCTGAGCGCCTCCCGCTCCGACTAAGGTATGAAGTTCATCAATAAATAAAATATATCTTCCCTCTGATTCAGTGATTTTTTTGATCAGATCTTTCAATCTTTGCTCAAACTCTCCGCGATAGGCGGCTCCTGCCAGAAGTCCGGCAAGATCAAGAGAAAGGACTTCCTTATTTTTCAGTGTATCAGGTACATCCCCATCGATAATGCGCTGAGCCAAGCCTTCAATAATTGCCGTTTTTCCCACTCCGGGATCACCCAATAAAACCGGGTTGTTTTTAGTTCTTCGTGACAGAATCTGAATGACACGACGGATCTCTGTGTCACGACCGATTACGGGATCAAGCTTTCCCTCTTTGGCTCGATCGGTAAAGTTGATTGTATATGTTTTGAGGGGATCTTTTTCCTCCTGAGGAGGCTGATAGTTCATTTGCATAGGGTAATATTAGCAATTGATATCGTTGTCTGCTAATTATTATAAAAAGAGAGTTTTAAAATTGCAAGTTTGATTGCTTGTATTCTTCATATTGTGTCCGTCACTCGAGAAGTGTTACAGGATTACTGCACTCATGCCTTCTCAATCATCATATTATCTTTTTCAGCTTACTGATCTTGGGGTCAATGACATATCTGCAGTAAGGATAATCACGATTATCGTTGTAGTAATTTTGATGATATTTTTCTGCCGGGTAAAAAGTTCTAAGCGGTTTGATCTCTGTAACGATAGGATCAGAATAGAGAGCTTGCGCTTCCTTCTTTGATTTTTCTGCAATCTTTTTTTGCTCGTCTGATGAATAGAGGATAATCGAGCGATACTGGTTGCCGATATCTGCTCCCTGACGGTTTTTGGTCGTGGGGTCATGCATCCTCCAGAATACATACAGTATGTTCTCAAGAGATATTTCTTCAGGGTTAAACTCAACTTGCGTGACTTCGGCATGTCCTGTCTCACCGGTACAGACCTGTTCATAAGTCGGTTTTTCCTGGGTTCCGCCGGCATAACCTGAGGTGACTTTTTGTATTCCTTTGAGTTGCTGATAAATTGCTTCGGTGCACCAGAAGCAGCCCATTCCGAGTGTTACTGTGTTTGTCATTCGTGTTGATTGCGAAATAGTAATACGCGCTTGGAATGAGTTATTTGTTTGCAGTCAGGTGCGCGTTTCAGGACCTCCTACACAATTAATTGACCTTTCACCTTTTCCTGCTGCACGAAATAAGCATTTCTGCGCTCGTATTCTTAAAAATAATTCTTATCGCTTATTCTTCCCTCTTCTTGAAATTCAAAGATGCCGAATTGATGCAGTATCTTTCTCCCGTTTTATCCTTCGGCCCATCCGGAAATACATGTCCAAGGTGCGCTCTGCAATTACCGCAGGTGACTTCAGTCCGCTTCATTCCGAAGCTGGTATCTTCATGGTATTCAAGAGCATCTTTTGAAACCGGTTCATAAAAAGCCGGCCAGCCGCAACCTGAGTCATATTTGGTATCTGAGGTGAAAAGATCAGCTCCGCACACCGTGCAGTAATATACTCCTTTTTCAAAGTGATGATCGTATTTGCCGCTGAAAGGAGGCTCCGTTCCCTTTTCCTGCGTAATATGATATACCGTCGGATCAAGTTCTTTTTTCAGTTCCTCTTGTGTTTTATGAAAAGCTGTCATACTTCAAATATATGGTAAATATATGAAAGCTGCGTAAGGTTAGGGAACGGGATCATATCCTCCCTTTGACCAGGGATTGCAACGGATCAGCCGGTTGACGGCAAGCCATGTCCCCTTTATGGCCCCGTATTTTTCAATTGCCTGATAAGCATATACGGAACACGTAGGATGATATCCGCACACGTTTTTACTCAAGGTTAGTGTCTGAAAGATGTGGCTATGGAAAAATGAGGTTTTTTTATAGAGCCTCAGGAAAAACAAAAGGAGCTGTTTCATTTTTTTGGTTGTTAAACTGTCCTATTGTACTATAATAGCTGTATGAAAATCTCCATCATCACACTGTTCCCCAACATGATTCAGGGCTTCTTTAATGAAAGTATTATCAAAAAAGCACAGGATAAAGGCATTGTTGATATCGAAATTGTCGATCTTCGGGAATTTGCCGTTGATACTTATGGGACGGTTGATGATCGTCCATACGGAGGGGGTGCAGGAATGGTGATAAGGCCTGATGTGGTTGTTGAAGCTTTGAAGAAAGTGACAAAGGGAAGATCAAAAAAAAAGGTGTTCTTGACATCAGCGAAAGGAAAACCGTTTACCGAGAGAAAAGCCGAAGAACTTACCAAAGAAAAACACATTATCATTTTGGCGGGACACTATGAAGGGTTTGATGAACGGGTAATGAAGCACATTGATGAGGAGATCTCGCTCGGCGATTTTGTACTGACAGGCGGAGAAATACCGGCTGCCGCGATCGTGGATGCAGTGGTCCGTCTTCTTCCCGGAGTTTTGAAAAAATCGGAAGCTACGAAAGAGGAAAGTTTTTTCCAAATGCCTGTCGATGATCTGATTGAGGTATGCGGTGAAGATGAGATACTGGGCCTTTTGAAAAAAAACAATATTCATCAGGTACAGCTTGTTGAGTATCCGCACTATACAAGACCTGAAGTTTTTGAGGGAGAAGGAGTTCCGGAAGTCCTCACAAGCGGCAATCATCAGGAGGTGCAAAAGTGGAGGATTCGACAGTCATACCAGCAAACCAAAGAAAAACGACCAGATTTACTTGACATTAAAAGGATATAAAGGTTACATTATTACACGTACAATTTAGATTACACGATGATTACACTGACAGACGTCTCAAAAAAATACGGACAAACACATGCTGTGGAAGATGTGACGTTTACTGCGCAAAAGGGTGAGATCATCGGTTTCTTAGGTCCAAACGGAGCCGGTAAAACCACAACCATGAAGCTTATTCTCGGTCTTATCCGCCCCAGTGCCGGACAGGTCAGAGTAAATAAACTTAATCCTCTTACAAACAGGATGGATATTCTTCCTGAGGTCGGATATCTTCCGGAGAACAATCCTTTATACGGCGATATGACGGTCAATGAATACCTTATGTTTATTTCGGAAGTCAAAGGAGTAACCAATCAGAAAAAGGTTGAGGAAATTATAACTAATGTAGATATCACGGAAAAAGTAACAGCAAAAATCGATGAGCTTTCAAGAGGATACAAACAACGTGTCGGGCTTGCAGCGGCTCTGATCGGTGATCCGCATATTCTGATTCTTGACGAACCGACTTCAGGGCTTGATCCGATTGAGCAGGAAAAAATCAAAAACCTGATAAAACAGTCAGCAAAAAATAAAATCATCATTTTTTCAACACATATTCTTTCGGAAGTTGAAGATATCGCCACAAGACTTGTCATTATCTCTAAAGGAGAAGTTGTATATGACGGCGATAAACCGAAGAGGACCGGAGGGGTTGAAAAATTATTTAAGAAATTGGTTTCAACGACATGAAGGCACTACTGAAAAAAGAACTGGCATTTTATCTGAACAATCCATTGGGCTATATTGTCATCATTATATTTGCCGTTTTTGCAAACTTCATGTTCGTAAAGGATATTTTTGTGACAGGATCTGCTTCTATGCGTCCGTTTTTTGACGTTTTGCCGTGGCTTCTTATGGTTTTTGTTCCGGCACTGGTCATGAGAATGATTGCTGAGGAAAAACGCACAAATACCATGGATGTGTTGATGAGCCTTCCTGTGTCAGAAACGCAGATTGTTCTATCAAAATTTTTTGCTGCCTGGCTTTTGACGGCAATTGGACTTATCCTCACCCTGGGTCTCCCGATTTCAATGTATGTCTTGACGGGACAGGTCGGAGGTCGCATCTATCTGCCAGAAGTGTTTGTCGGTTATATGGGTGAGCTTTTTGTTGCAGCAGCATTTATTTCGATATCTCTCTTTTTCTCATCTCTGACAAAGAATCAGATTGTTGCTTTTTTGGCTTCGATTGTGACAATCTTTTTTCTGGTCATTTTTTCGACGGAGTTTGCAAGCAGTATCATTCCTCCGGTTCTTGAATCAGCATTGAATTATCTGAGTCCCGTGGTCCAGCTTTCTGGCTTTTCCAAAGGACTGATTGATATCAGAGCACTGTTTTACTTTATCAGCTTTACGTCACTATTTTTGTTTTTGACAGTTGTTGACCTTGAACGAAGATCATGAGAACTATGAAAAAAATACTTGCAAGATTCAAAAAGACGCCTTTCAAAATTCCGATGAGCCAGCTGAATTTTGTTCAGCATTTTCAGTTGTATCGATTCAAAAAAAGCTTTATTGTCGTATCCTCCATTGTTGTTTTTCTGGTTCTGAACTTTTTGTTTTCCTATATTTCGTATCGAGCTGATTTTTCTAAGGGTAATGCGTACACTCTTTCTGACTCAACACGTCAGATCGTAAAACAACTTGATAAACCGGTCACAGTGACACTGTATGCCTCAGACAATATTCCGGCAAGACTTCAGCCTCTTGAGCGGGAGGTAATCGATCTTTTGCGTGAATACGAGAGAGCCGGAAATGTCGTTGTGCAAATCTCGGAATTTAATCCGACAGAGAACCAGGAGACTGTTACCACGCTACAGCAGGCAGGTATTACCGGAATTCCCATAAGAGAACAACAGCAGAGTGAAATTTCCGTGACACAGATTTATTTCGGAATTATTGTCCAATATCAGGAAAATCAGGAGGTTGTCAGCCAGGCGCTGGATGTCCAAAATCTAGAATACAATCTGACATCAGCAATTTATCGTCTGACCAATCAAGAGCTGCCGCAGATCGCAACAATCGGTTCCGAAGGCAGTATGATTCCTCAACAGGATGAACTAAGTGTATTTAAGCAGATAACGGGGAGTTTCTTTTCCGTCGTTCCGGTCTCACCACAGGAACAGTCGGAAGAGGAGACTGCCGAAGAGACACCTGAACTACAGGTTGACCCCTCGACAAAGACACTGCTCGTGTTTGATTCTCCTCAACGGGAGTTTAGCGATGAGGAAGTTGCGGCTATTGCCGAATATTCCAAGACAGGCAACACAGTGATCTTTACCAACGGCGTTGTCGTTGATGACAGCACGTTGGAAGTTGCAACCGGTGAAGCAAAACTTCATGAATTGCTTTCAACAAAGGGGATAACAGTTCAGCCTGATCTGGTACTTTCAACCCGTGCTGAGATGGTAAATCTAGGCGCAGGCGGATACTCGTTGCTTATACCGTATCCTATGTGGCTTCAGACTGATGCGTTCAATACAGATGTCAGTTACTTCTCCGGAGTCGCTGCACTCACTTTCCCGTGGTCATCATCACTCGAGCTCTCAGATGTCAAAGGATATTCTGTACAGCAGATGGTTGAAACCGCTGCACAATCATGGGTACAACAAGGCACTTTTGTGACCAACCCACAGGAAATTCCTGAACCGTCACAAGGAGATCTTGGAACATTTATACTTGCGGCTGAGTCTACGTCAGATAATAATGCAAAGATGATGGTAATCGGTTCATCTCGATTCATTTACAATCAATATCTTTCCCGTGAAACACAGAATCTGGAGTTTGTACTGAACATCCTCTCGGATTATGCCTCAGGAGGAGCGTTGAGCGGGATAAGCAGAAGGGCCTTGAGTATCTATTCACTACCGGTTCTTCCGAAAAGCGTCCAGGAAGTATATAAGTATGTAAATATCCTTTTGCTTCCGGCAATCTTCGGAGCGTACGGCCTTTATAGACTTATCAAAAGAAGCAGAGAAAACTCTTAAGCATACAGTTTCTGAAGCAATGATCGGATTCCTTCAAACGCAATTTTTTCGAAGGGGATAGAGTTTTTCGGAAACCATTCATAGCTTTCTACATCATCTGCAGGATGAAGTTCTATTCCTTCAGAAAGTTTGACTTTAAATAAAATCCCAAGTGATCTGCTGCTTACGCCGCCGTGTTCATACTCGTCAGGACAGGATGCGACATAGGTAAAATCATGCAGCTCTATACCCAGTTCTTCTTTCAGTTCACGGGTTAATGACTCTTCAAGTGACTCTCCTACCTCAACAAATCCGCCCGGTACATCAAGCATCCCTTTTTTCGGATCATATGCCCGTACCACAAGAAGTATTTCTCCTTTTTCATTTTCAATGAGAAGAGCATTGGCAGGCTTAGGATTGATGTAATAGTGGAGATTGCAGTTTGGACAAATAAGGGCATTTCCTTTAATAGGATTAAACTCAGATGCGCATTTCGGACAGTAGGTAAAGTCTGTTTCTTTAATCATAGTAAGTATTATAAAGCATTGTATAATATACCAAATGATAAGAACACGTATCGCACCATCACCAACCGGAGAAGATATTCATATCGGAAATCTATACACAGCATATATTAACTATATCTTCGCAAAGCAAAACGGCGGAAAGTTTATTGTACGCATCGAAGATACAGACCGCACGCGGTATGTCGAAGGTGCGGAAGAAAAGATTCATAGTTCTCTGAAAGCTTACGGGATTGTCAATGATGAAGGAGTTGAAACAGGCGGTGACTACGGTCCTTATCGACAGTCAGAACGACTTGAGATATATAAAAAATATTCCGAAGAACTTATTACAAAAGGAAAAGCGTATTACTGTACCTGTTCGAAAGAAAGGCTTGATGAAGTCAGACGCGGAATGCAGGAGAAGAAACAGATTCCGAAATATGATAAACATTGTCTCTTGAGACAGGAAGAAGTCAAAAAGGAAATTGAAAACGGAAGTGATTATGTTGTGCGATTAAATGTTCCTGACAATACTGAAGTTGTTTTTCAAGATGCGATTCGCGGAGAAGTTAAGATAAATACGAACAATATAGATGATCAGGTTCTCATGAAATCAGACGGATTTCCGACTTACCATATGGCTGTCGTAATCGACGACCATCTCATGGAAATCAGTCATGTAATCCGCGCAGAGGAATGGATTTCCTCCACTCCAAAGCATGTGTTGCTTTATCAATCTTTCGGATGGGAACTTCCGGTATTTGCGCATTTGCCGATTTTGAGAAATCCTGATAAATCTAAGCTTTCGAAACGAAAAAATCCCGTTTGGGCTTCTTGGTATCTCTCAGAAGGTTTTTTGCCGGAAGCCGTTCTGAATTATCTCTCTCTTATGGGTTGGTCACATCCTGAAGAAACAGAGATCTTTTCACAGGAAGAGTTTATGAAAGTGTTTACACTTGAACGTGTACAGCCTGTCGGACCGGTATTTGATATCCGAAAACTTACCTGGATGAACGGTCAGTATATTATGAAGCTTAGTGATAATGAATTAAAGGAAAAAATTTTATCATTTTATGCAGATAAAAAACTTCCTGAGCATATCGTTTCGGCATCCGTTCCTCTTGTGAAAGAACGTATGAAAACGCTTAAGGACTACTGGATACTTGCCGCATTTTTGTTTGAGAAACCGACGGAGTATGAGGTTGACATATCTGATAAAAAAGAACTCCTTACCGAAGTCTATGAAACGTTAAGGGTAATCACTGACTGGAAAGCTGATATCATCGGTCAACAGATGCAGGATACTGCCACAAAGCAGGAAGTCCCGTTCGGGAAATTTTTCATGATGCTGCGTGTTGCCGTATCAGGGAAAAAAGTATCTCCTCCATTGAATGAGTCCATGGAACTGCTGGGAAAGGATGAAACGCTCACAAGGATCGCGAGTTTGATCTGATCATTTCGTTGAGTTTGGCGAGTTGAGCCATTTGCACAGGAGTCGGTCGAATGAATGGTCTGACATTTTGAACCAGCTTAAATGCATCCTCGACAGTCAGGCCGGTACTCATAAGATAGGCGATCATCATAGTCGGCCCGCGTCCTTCACCCAGTCTGCAATGAATGTACACTTTTCCGCCGCGATCAATTTCTTCCTGTATGAACTGAATGCCGTTTATAAGATGTACAATGGTTGGTTCGTTCATATCTTTTGTCGGAAGATGAAGTACCCGAAGCGAGGGTAAATCCTGATAAATAGGTGCGGGAGTTTCACGCATGTTTACGATAGCGGTGATCCCGATTTGTTTCATTTTCTGATATCCTCTTTTGGAGTATTGTCCTCCCAAGTAGAGCTGGGGAGTGATCTCACTTCTTTCCATCTGCGGCAGGCCGAATATTGCTCTGTGCAAGTGATCCGTATAACGGGCGACACTGGCCAGGATAAAAAGTATAAAACTACTGATGTATCTCATAAAAAAATAATTATAACGGTACTGCAATACTAATTGCGGAGGGAAAGACTTCGATATCAAGTGTGACTTCATCCAGAAGTATGTCATCACAAAGAACGGACTGCGGCGGGTTCATCGATATTGTTGCTTTCTTCACTCTCCAATGTGCGAGTTCATCGTTGAGGTCTCTGTTTATGATTGCATCTGTGATGACGCCAGCGATCGATCCGATTGTGCTATTACGAAGAACGATAATATCCAGTAATCCGTCATCTACTTTAATTTCAGGCGAAAAAGACAATCCGCTAAAGCCGATATTACCGCTGTTTGCGACAGTAAGTGTAATTCCCTCGATTACGTCGGTTTTACCGTTTATCGTGATGGAGTATTGTATCGATTTCGTATTTGCAAACTGTTGAATGGCACTGAAGCTATAGGCAAGCTGACCGAAGTTCGTCTTGGTATCAGGATCTGTCTCGATGATCATATCCGCAAGCACTCCTGTACTTACGCGGAGAATGAAGGGTTTTTTGTTTACTGTTCCCATATCAATTCTTCTGATTTTCGAATTGAAATCTGCCAGAAGTTTCAGAGCCGGTTGTAGGAAAAGAGGTATTTGCAACTCTTTTGCTAATATGTTTGCAGTTCCTCCGGGGAGAATATACAGGAGGGCATCAGTGTTCATCATGACCGCGGCGGCCTCCATCACGGTCCCGTCTCCGCCGTATACAAGTACGGCATCGGCTTTTTTGTTGATTGCTTGCTTTGCAAACTGCTGTGCGTCACCTTGCTTTCGAGTGGTGAAGACTTCCCATATGTATTTATTTTGCTGTAAAAATGCCGAAATTTCAGGTATAACTGAGATAGATTGCCCGGAAGAGGGATTGACTATTACGCTTATTTTTTTCATAAGAATAAATCTATTGTATAAGCGTTTTATGAAATACTTATAAGAAACCTTTCACAGAATGGAAAACTATGAGCTTTTCTATAAGTCCATCAAAGGATATTTCTGTAAAAGTTTTTTTAGTCTGCTGCTATTCTTTTCAGCTCCTGAGTGGAGATGCTGAGATGTTCCTAGATAACTTACATGGCTGAATCCCTTTAATGGGTTCTTTGGAGCATCTTGTAGGGCCTTATAAATAAATGAAGTACATCATATTATCCATATGATTATGAGAGGACATATCTATTACAAAATTTTTACCTTTATTCAGTATGATTATACTATATTATAAGTCTCACTAGCGCAGGGACAATTATTTATCAGATACGAGCAAGCTGTTGTTTCCATTCTTATGTCAAAGTCTTCCGCATTCGATTCGATCGATTCACTTAGTAATTCCTATAAACAGATTGCATGCCTTACTTCCGATATCATTTGGGAGTGGGACCTTCTGACGGGAAGTATTAAGAGAATACTGGGTATGTCAAGTGCCTTCGGGTATTATGTGGATGCTATGCGTGATGATGAGGCTTGGTGGTACGAGCATATTCACCCCAGAGACCGTGAGTGTGTTAAAAAAGAACTTACGTCTGCCTTAAAAAACCGGAATATCGACAAATGGGAAAGTGAGTATCGGTTTTATCTTGAGGACGGCAGTACAATTTGGGCCTATGATAGGGCATATATTCTTCGAGATAAAAGCGGGAAAGCCATCAAACTTTTCGGTTCTATGATTGATATTACGAAGAGGAAAGAAAATGCAGAAAAACTAAAAATACGATTACGTCTACAACGTGCTATTTCCGAACTTGGACAAGAAGCATTATCTCATGTCAATCTCTACGTTTTCCTGCAGAACGCTGCAGTCCAACTTTCAAAAATATTAAATGTTGAATTCACGAAAATACTCGAACTTATGCCTGGAGGGAATGAGATGGTATTACGTGCAGGAATAGGTTGGAATGACAATATAGTCATACATGAGAGCACAGTTGAGACGGGCCCTAAATCTCAAGGCGGGTACACTCTTTTATCTAATAAGCCCGTGATTGTACAAGATCTTCGCAAGGAAACTAGGTTCCGCGGTCCTAACTTGTTAACAGAACATAACATTGTTAGCGGCATGAGTGTTATTCTTTACGGGAATAGCGGTATATACGGAGTCTTGGGCATACATACGAAAAAAAAGCGAAAATTCACTCAGGATGATATTGATTATTTGCAATCAATCGCAAACATTATCTCTCTTGCTATTCAAAGGCATCAGACGGAAGAAGAATTACGAATATCTCAAGCACATTTTAAATCTCTGTATGATGCCAATATTATCGGCGTTATGTATGAAAAAATAGACGGAAGCATTCTTGAAGTAAACAGCGCATTTTTACAAATGATCGGCTATACACGTAAAGAATTTGAGCAAAAACCTCTGAGCTGGACGGATATAACACCTCCGGAATATCACGATGCCGACAAAAAGGCTGTCACTCAGGTACTGAAAAAAGGTATTGCCTATCCGTATGAAAAAGAATATCTGCGAAAAGACGGCACACGAGTTCCTGCAATTGTGGGTGCCGTGATGCTGAATGCCGATAAGGGTGAAGTTATGGCATTTGCACTGGATATTACTGAAAGGAAAGAACTCGAAACGAAAAAAGATGAGTTTATGAGTATTGCATCGCATGAACTGAGAACGCCTCTTACAAGTATCAAAGGATATACGCAAATACTTGAACGGATTATTCAGCAAATGGGAGATCCGCGTTTACATACATACTTAAAGAAGACTAATACATATGTAGATCGCCTTAATAGTCTTATTGTGGAACTATTGGATGTATCAAAAATCCAGGCAGGTAAGCTTGTTATGAACTTTGAACGCGTAGATTTCGATATGTTCATAAAAGAAAATATTGAAAGTGCCCAACATTTCAGCTCGAAGCATTCTATTGTGTTTCATGGAAGGATTGACGAGGTACTTCTTATTGATCGAAACAGACTGGAACAGGTATTTTCGAATCTCATTACAAACGCAATCAAGTACTCTCCCAATGCTAATAAAGTAGAGATATCTGTTAAAAAAGAATTGCATCAAGTTATTGTCAGTATTAAAGATGAAGGAATAGGTATTTCTAGAAGAGATCAAAAAAACCTTTTTAACCGTTTCTATCGGGTGGAGTCATCATCAACCAATTTTTCAGGTCTCGGAATAGGTTTGTATATTTCCCGAGAAATAATCAAGCGTCATGGAGGCAAAATCTGGGTGACCAGCAAAAAAGGAGAAGGTTCAACATTTTCCTTTTCATTACCTCTGAATCCCACATTGCCGCAACCACATATCGTCTAGATATTATTTACACAGGTAAAATTATCACATATCACTTTTTTTTGGGAATGAGATAGCCGTTTGAGCATGTACTCTCGCTTCAACGCACTGCTTCTGTCAGGAGCTCCTTCATAGTAGCGTAAAATCACAGGCTGCTTGATTCGGGTATATTTTGCTCCTCCTGCTGCTAACCCATTATGCTGCTTTATACGACGGTCTAAATCAGTTGTTATTCCGATATAAAATGAGCCGTCGCTGCATTGGATGATATATACAAAATACTGTTTCATGTGATTCTAATCTAATCACATTTGCGATAGAAGTCAAATATTATCGACATAAATATTACTATATGATTAATCAGTATAGGTAATTGCGTACAATATGCGTATTAATCACTTCAAATTATCTTATTATAAGGTAGAATATATCGTTCTTATAGTAAGAATCTATTATGGCATCATATAATCCAGAACTTAACCGAAGACAATTTTTGACAGCTACAGCTGCTGCGACAGGTTTATATTTCCTTGGTAGGGGAATACCTGCTCAACCGGTATCTGCAAATGCTCTCGCAAACGGAACCGTTCCGCCGATACCACCGGAGGGAACGCCGACCTATTTACCAATTATTTCTGAACAGTCAGGTGACGGAGATGAACTTATCCCGCCGGTTGAAGCTGTTCGTGATTTCTCAATGGCTGCAGAAAGTCTATACCCTTTCCTTTGTCCCACGCCAAGACGGAGACTTTTTTCAAGTCAAAGAGCGCAGGTAGTAGGCGTCAGAAACTGGGATAACACAGGCGGTATTCCGAAAGCGGCAGCAGCAAGTGCGCAGATGGCAGAAGTCAGTGCTGCTCAGGCTGTTGAGACACTTAATGCAGCAAGTGCCGTCGGTGCAAATAAACCGCACTATTACCTTGATTCAGAAGGAAAAGTACAGGAAGTACTGCCGGAAGAAATCGAAGTGAACGGTGAGAAAAAAGTTATGAGAAAAGTGGCCGGTATGCCCGGAGGATGTGAAATAACTTCCATGCAATTTACTATGTACCCGCAGGAGCAGGAATTTCCGGAAGGTTTCTCATTTTTCATCCGTACAAACAGTGGAAGTGTGACCGAAGTTCCGCTCAGAGAGTTTTTCAAAAATCAAACCGCTGTAAGTGCTCCGCGTCCTTATATTGATCCGCCTGAGAATGCACAGGACGCACAATCATTTATTGCAAATATTCCTTTTATCTCATCGGAGGGAATGGAAGTATTTCTTTCTGATAATTTTTTCACGGATCACAGACATTTCTGGTATAACTTTCAAATGTCTGAACGGGCTCCTTCTGAAATTTCAGCCGCTGTTGAGTCCAGTGAACTGTTCGGCATTTTAGGCAACTTAGAAGAACAGGCACGTAATAATCAGGACTACTCAGAGCTCTTTGCAGATATGCTTGTGGCTCATAAGGGACATGAACTGGTGGGTAAAAATACGGAGATAAAAGATCATAATGGAATATTTTCTCAAACTATTGAAGCCGGTAAGACCGCATCATCGTTTGGTTTTATTGTAGAAAATGGTGAGGCGCACATGCTCGGACAAAGTACTGTTGTTCTGGAATTTGAAGACGGAGAAGTGCAGGAATTTTCGGCGGGCGATTTTTTTATGATGGAATCTGCACGAATCAATCATGCTAATGTCTATTTTCAGACCACAGCTTACGGAGATTCATCAAAACGATTTTTCAGTTTGAATGTACCGATGGCCGGCGTCAGAAAAATGGAGCTTCATGTACCGAATAATTTCCAATTCTCATCACAAATAACAACCGTAAATACTGATGTTCTTCCTGGGTATTTAAAGAATAAAAAAGTCCATATGGATGTTGATACCTATAGAACTACAGGAGGCGGAGATGACATGAAGTTGAGTTCGTCAGCGATGGATACTGTCTGTTCAACCGTACATCTTGATGGTATGAGAAGAAGGGTCGAATGGCCTCATTATTATATGGAGCAGGGGCAATCATATTACCGAAAAGTGAAGCAACCGGATGGAACAACGAAATATATGCAGGATGGAAGTTGGTCCGGTGGGGAAGACCCTTGGGGTGCCTTCTATAGCGGCTATCATCCGATGAATGGGGGCATGATACAGCTTGAAGAAGAATATCTCGGTCTTGATATGTTCAGGAATAAAGGAACATACTGGCTCGGGGTGCCTTTTGAGAAACATACACTCGGTGTCATACCGGATACCGGTGCTGATCATCATTTTCTGGAATTAAATTATTTTTCCGGTAGAAGACGATACGAAGGGTTGGAAGGTAAAATTGTCAAATTAGGCTATCGGGACAATGGTCCACTTGCAAAAGATGCCCCATCAATGTTTACAGGAGATCATTATCTGGCATATGAAATCGATGAAAACATGAAAGCAGGTAAAGGTGGAGAGACGTATGCGCAGATCTCACAAAAGGTCTTAAAAATTGAACGATCCCTCATGGAAAGAGATTTCCCTTATAATGAGTTGAAGCCTGTTTCTATACCGAGTTACTGGCGTGCAGTACAGGCATTGGTTGAGTACTATCGTTACATCAAAGGGACGCCTCAAGAACAGAATGGAGAGGTTGCAGAGCTCATATATCGTGACTTTACAGCAAATAGCCGTCTGGTTCTTCGCCAAACGAATTACGGAGAATCAGGATATGATCGCTCTGAGGTAGCAATGTTCTTACAGCAGGAAAACGAGCAGGCAGCTCTCCAAGTATTTCTTGATACCTTTGCTCATAAATTGGGGCTTCATTGAGAGAGATGCGGCAGATAGGTTGTCCCGACAGTATGTCCTTTTGAGCCGTTTACAATAAAATCAGCCTCTCTTCCGTTTCCGATCATAGTCCGTATATTCTGCTGGGCAAGGTTCAGAGCTACATTGTGCTTAGATGCCATCCCTCCCGTCCCGGTTGTAGATTTACCGTTAAAGGAAATTTCAGGCAGAGGATACTGCAAGTCAATGGCAGAAATGATCTGTCCCTGTGAATCAAGTACTCCGGAAACGTCTGTGAGAAGGAATACTGTGTCACAACCGGTTTCAAGAGCCACCTGCCCCGCCAGTACATCATTATCTCCGGAAATCTGCATCCATTGACGCATCTCAAAGTCAGATACCGCATCATTTGCATTGATAATCGGCACATGGTGAGGCTGCATTTGGCTAAGAATTGAATGTGTTTGTCTGAGAGTCTGATCCGTGACTAGTATCTGCGCCGGTATGAGATTGTATCGGGCAAGTTCCTGAGCCCAATGTGTCATCAGCATGGGTTGACCGATTGCCGCTGCGATCTGTCGGTGGGCAATATTATCTGAGTCATACTCCTGTATAAATTTTTTTCCGCATGCAACAGCTCCGGAGCTTACCACATAGATATCAAGACCTTCATTTTTAAGTACGGCAATCTGTGATGAAATATCGCGAAGAAACTCTCTGTCCGGCGTTTCCTGTCCTCCGGTGATCGTACTGCTTCCGATTTTGATCACAATACGTTTCGAAAGAAATCGTTCACGTTCTGCTGATCGAATATTTTCCATAAAAAAAACCTCATCGTGACCCACCTTCATGGTGAGCAAGGACGAGGCTTCTAATAATCGTGTTACCACCTTGCTTTTCCCAAGATATTGCTATCTTGAGCTTGTTTCCCGGCTCAAACCGGGTGCTTTTTTTTCGGCCAAAGGCCGATCGTCTTATGGACGATACGGTTAAGCTTCCGTCATGCTTGTATTCACATGCAGCTTGACCGGCAGGAGACCGGACTCAAACGCTTTATAAGGTATTATATTTATTTTAGACTGTCTTGTCAATGTAGAGAAGCATATATGAGAAATTATTTATAGAGTACTTTTGAGTAAGTTTTGCAATCTCTTTTTGGGCATGCTTTGGATCAATTTTTTTAAGAATAAGGTGGAGTTTCTCTTCTTTCCGAGCGTCACCTTATATGCTGACAAAAAATGTTACCCAGATATATCCATACTTTTTTATTGCAGTTCGATTAGTTGAAAACTTGACTGAGTTTTTGATTCGATCGACTGTATATAGCAATCAGAACATCCCTTGATCCACATATTTCTGTAAAACACTTCTGTTTTTTTCGACGGAGAAATCTCCACATGACAGAAAGGGCAGCAGTATATCGGTTGTTTGGATTTTTTTAGGTGTGTAGACATGTGCTTTATAGGTACGTGTGTACTTCTTGATTTTTGGAAACAATTCGCTCAAGTTTTGAAAAAAATGACAGAAATTGTTGATCTGCAGTAAATCGTTCACGTATGACTTTCTTCCCGGCATCTATAAAGTTGATTCTGAGAGCAGAATTAACCAGTATTTCTTCTATTCGTTGTGCCAGTCCACTGGCATCATCAGGATTTACCAGGAAACCATTGTATGAATCACTAATAATCTCAGGTATACTGCCTACTTTTGTACCGATGACGGGCAATCCGCAAGCCATTGCCTCAACAAATACCTGACCGAATGTCTCATTCTCCGAGGCAAGCACAAAAATATCCGATCCTTTATATACGTCTGCCATTTCATGTAGCTCAAACTGCTTAATGATCGTTTGTTCTTCAATGTGATTGAGCGTAATGTATCCTTTCAGCATGTGTAATGCAGCATTGTACTCATCATTCAAAATATCAGGAGGTTTGCCTATGGCCAAAAGAAGACGCAACTCCGGATATCGGGGAGCAAGTTTTGAAAAAGCGCGAATAAGATTCACAAAACCTTTCTCAGTAATAATGCTTCGTATCCCAACAATAATTCTTCCTGCGGATAGGACGATTTTACTGTGAGGATCAAGACCTAAGTGTTTTTTCAGGTTACGTATAGCCGGTTTGTCATTGAACTCTGATGTATCGACACCAAGATAGTCGGTAGACAGGGTATTGATGTCACACCCTTTCTGGAAGCAATCTCCGGTGACACTCTTGCTGACACAGCTTATCCTGTCCCACATAAGTTGGTTTATAAGCTCTACCTGAAGCGGTTTCTTTGCAAATGAATGTACCCTAAGAATAAGAGGGATATCATACTTGTCAGCTACCATATTCAACAAAAGGCTGAATGCAGCAGGTAGACCGACATGGAAATTCTCAGCACAGATAATATCTATGTGTTTCGTTTTGATAATAGCTTCAATTTTTTGTGAAAATATTCTGGCTTTATTATGGATATCTTTTTGATTTTTGGCTTCTTTTGAAAGGAAAAGACTGGTATCGAAATAAATATCAATATTCCGATCATTTTTTATATATCCCATTTCCTGGGTCGGTAACATCAGATGGATGTTGTGATGAGTTTTAGTTTGACAGAAATGAATGAGGTTTGTGATACTTCGTTCAACGCCTCCGATACTTATTTCGGGAGAATTCGGTCCGATAAATAGAATATTCATATGTCAGCATCATTCATTTCTAGTTGTTCTCACAAAAAGAACTGTAGGCAGACAATAACAAAAATCTTCAAGTAGCTAATAGAACCAAAGAAGGAGTATCTAACCTTTGAATGTATCTCTATTATACTCTATAAAAGGGGATTGTGGGTGACCGACGGGGATCGAACCCGCGACAACTAGCTCCACAGGCTAGCGCTCTACCAACTGAGCTACGGCCACCAGTAAACGTAGTCGTTATTATATCAAAAATAGCCGAGGGAAGATACTGCAAAGGGCTGTTTCCTATTACGAATACAGGACTTCCTGCCAGTGAGGATCAGTTTCAACAGTCAGATCGAGATATACTTTTTTTGAAGTAGCAAGGGCGATTTCTTTCCGGGCATAGCTTCCGAGTTCTTTAATCTTTCGTGCTCCTTTTCCGATGATCATTTTTTTGTGCCTTTCATTCGTTGTCAGGATTCGGGCTTTGATATAGAGCACTCCGTTATCACGTTCTTTGATATCGTCGACAATTGCTGTTGTGGAATACGGTATT
>CAYMVU010000011.1:0-30556 GCA_964394215.1 uncultured Gammaproteobacteria bacterium | reverse complement strand
AAGACCCTTGATTACATAAATAGCCTGTAGTATAATAAGAGCATGGCATTTAGCGGCTCAAAAAACACAAACAGACCTGCTAAACAGGTCAAAGGCGAAAGTCTTGAGCGTGAAAATAGTACCTCTATCGGTGGCTCTATCTCCTCTTTGTCCAAAGACACCGTAAATAAAGTAGGTGAAGCGTTCGGAGATATCGGAAAAGGTATTTTTGAGCAGCTTCTACAACAGGAAAACCTGGAATACGGATCGGAAAAGCCGCAGGAACAACCTGAACAAAAGGCATCTTTCAACCCTGAACGCGGGACACTCTTCAGTTTCCGTCAGATTGAGGAAGAACGACAGATTTCAGAGATAAAAGAACTCATAAAAGCAATCAAGCAGGAAGTCGAGAGTATTAAAAAAGCAGATTCTGCCCTCATGAGTGAAGTCAAGGATATTGAAAAACTGACCATTGATACCCTACCGGAAAAGCCAGGAATCTATCATGTACGGTTTCTTGAGATTGTGCTGAAAGTACTGCAGACATTGAAGCTCAAAATCAGTGAGTCCGGTACCTGGATGGAAGCACTGAAATCGAAGAAAGCAAAAAGAGGATCGGCATTTGCTTCTAATGCAAAGAAAAAAGGAACACAGTACTCCATGTCTCAGGAACTCTCCAATGCACGAAACGTGCAATAAACACTTACTCCAGAACTCCCAATACATGTCCTACTCCCCGTGCCCAGCTTCCGTTTGAGCTCGGTGTATACTTTGCCATGATTTGCTCAGGGGTTGTGAGACCTTTATCAATATAATTTTTCTTCAAGCCTTTTGCTATAGTCTCTATAGCGTCAGGATATGACTTGAATCGGGTGATTTTGTCGCCGTATATCCCCCATCCCCAGCAGTTGTAGGAATTGTGCGGTATGAACTTACAGGCGGTGGATTCCTGCATGGAAATTGCCGGTATTAGTCGATAATCGAGGCCGTATTCGTCTGATACTTTGACGATAAAATCGGCATGATCATAGAGCGGTGAATCATACTTTCTGAAGAATGCCTTGAGTACTGCCACTCTCCTATCTTTTACGCCTTCATCGATGAAATACTCGATTTCCTGATTGGAAAACTCATCCCCTGAGAGCTCAGAGAACTCCTGCAGTATGACGGTAATATTTTTGTTTTTTATCGTTGTGTCATACATATACTGGGAGATTGCAATATTGGCTGAGACAGCTATTACAAACATACCCATCATTACTCCGATTTTTTTAATCATAATTTCACTATATACCGCGGTGAAGATGTTTGTCAAACTCACTCTCAAGCGTTTGGTTTGTAAATATAGGTCTTGAATTTCTTTCCTTCCAAAACCGTGTCCTGATATTTTCTCAAATACGGGATCTGAAATCCATGGGCAATAATTGTCACATTTTCCTTTGTTTCATGCAAAATCTTGTCTTTCAGCGTCTCGACAAGTTTAGGAAAGAGGAAAATATAAATGTAATCCGCTTGGGAAAAGTTTGTTTCTCTTACGTCCTTACAGGTAAAACTAACATTTTTTAGTTTTTGAAAGGATGCAATAACCCGTGCCTTCAGGAGGACAATCGGGTTAATATCTATCCCCTCCCCGATCACATCATAGGTTTGGGCAGCATATCTGAGGACTCTGCCGTCACCGCACCCAAGCTCCAGAAAATATGCTTTTTTGCGCGGTTTGATGGTATCTATTATTCGGGTTAAATCAGTACTTTTTGTCGCGACGTATGGTGCTCCTTTGAACCAAGAGATGATAAGAGAGATTGTATAGATACTTGCCCAGATCAGAAAGATAAGGAGTGAGAAAACGGAAAGGAGATAGAGAATGTCGATTAGCATGACTAAGTATAGTATAATATCTACATTCTTGAAGCTACATACAGATATTTTTGTATGACTTGCCCCTATAGCTTAAAGGATAGAGCACTGGTCTTCGGAACCAGTGATGGGGGTTCGATTCCCTCTAGGGGCACCAAGTTGGACATTAGTCGTTAGACGATGGACAATAAATAAAAGAAGCTTTTATAAGAGAAAAATACCTGAAGCGGTTAAAAAGCAAAGAATACATTGCAAAACTCATAAGGGCCCGTAGCTCAACGGCAGAGCAGTAGCCTCTTAAGCTATTGGTTGCGAGTTCGAATCTCGCCGGGCTCACAGAATGACATTTTCAGAACTACTCAACAGCGTTTGGCAATTTCTATCGTCCTCTTCATGGGCTATTCCTACAGCATTGTTAGTCTATATTGGCCAAAAATTTATTGTTCCGCAGGTTCTTGAATTACGTGAAATCGTCAAACGGGCAAGGTATGCTGTCATTTATTATGCTAATGTTTTTCCAATAAATAAAATGGATCTACATACACGTCAGCTTACCTTTGATGATACATCTAAGGAGCTCAGAGTGATATCTGCTCGTTTAAGATCTTCAAGAGATAACATTCCTTATTATTCATTAGTAGAAAAATCTGGATTGGTTATAGAATGGAAAAAACTGGAGGAAGCTGCTATTGCATTTATTGGTTGGTCGAATGAAATTTATTCTTTAGAATCTGGAAAATCAGGAAGACAAGAATTCAGAAAAAGGGTTGCAAAAGCGCTTGGTATGAAAAGTTATTAAGCTATATTATGAAAGGTACAGTATCTGGTACAAAACAAGAAGTTGAACTTGAGGTATCGAAGGAAGAAGTTCAGACATTCTTTGATGCAATAGTCCCTGAATTTGTTAAGCACGCAGGTGGAATACTCTCTGATAACGTAAGATTCTGGCGATGGAAGAATCAAGTTAGAATTGTTGAAAAAGTAAAAGAAAAAATTGAACATAGTGGGCTTGAGAAGAAAAGAATTCCACTAAAAGTTTTAGTTCCAATCCTTGAGAATTCATCTCTTGAAGAGGACGAACAGCTTCAAGATAAATGGGCAAATATGTTAGCGAATGCTATAAGTGGGAAGAAGCAAATAAGTCCTAACTATGCTGCTATTCTCAGTGAACTCTCATCAGTTGAGGTAGTATTACTAGATCAGTTGCATAAGGAAGCAAGTGGGATTCATGACTATGAAGAGAGAAAAAATTTACAGTTTGGAAGAGAAAATGTATGTAAAGCGCTAAAGATTGATACGTCTTCTGCAGATTTAATAATCGAAAATCTAATTAGACTTGGCCTATGTCAATCTCCTGCTGGTAGTGGAATTATGATTGGACAATATAAATTTGCTTTACGTACAATCGAAATATTTGAAATGACAACTCTCGGGTATGAATTTGTTTCAATTTGCAAATGGGAAGAATCTTCCTGACAGAAAGGACTTGACTTCTAAGATCCTTTTGTGCTAAATAATTATTCCAAACTAATCTTCAATGGTTTAGAATCCCTGAGGCTCACAATCCTACTTTACTTTACGTTCTCTATTCAGTTTGAGAACCTGATATTTAATTTGCTAATAATCCTATAGTATTGTATAATATAAAAATACATATTCAATATGTATAAATACAATTCTGTATTCATATGCAAAAGGAAATATCTTTTACAGATGTCGCGCGAGCCGGTACTCAAACCCTCGTTGACTACACAAAGCAAGCAGTACTTAATACGGCTGATATTCCTCAGCCCCGGTCAGTCATGGCTGTCAATGTCGCTTCCCGTCTCATGTTTGATAACTATGTTGAGATGGAAGAACCTTTTCAGAAAATTGCATCCGCAATCCCTATCATGCTTGCGTGTAATGATTATTGTGACATCGGCATAGCAGCAGAGCGTCGTCGTAAACGTTCCGGCAAACTGACACAGGAACAATTTGTAGGACTTGTATCACTTCAGACTGCATTACGGCAAAAACTTGATAATGCCATCGAAACCTATGGTGGAAATATAGATAGATTACTCATTGCTGAGTATGTTGAAGACAGTATCGCCCTCGCGAAGTGTCATGAGATGGTGAAACCGGAAGATATTCCTCTTCTTCTCGAATTGGATAGCGCTATCTTCGAATTCTTTTCTCTTGCTTCTGTGAATGAGCCGCGTATCAGACGTTTTATGAAACCGGCAGAGGGAAACACTCCCCTTGAAAGAATCAAAAATAAATATATTCGTTTCCTTGAAGTAGCTCCCAATCCTGATCCGGACTTGTTTCTTCTTCGTGCGATGCATATCGGAGAAATGCTTCTCAAGCTACAAGACGACAAACTCGGATCAAAAGAAGATGCATTGCTGAATCTGAAATCTTTCGAAGAGTATGTAAACCACTTTTCTGCTGAGCAGCGGGAACAACTGTTTATTGAATTGAGATCGAAATATCTGAAAGAGCTGAAGCAGCTTGGATTCTCAGAACTGAGTGCAGTCACGGCAGAGGTCTTATTTACCGTCGTTCAAAAAATGAAGTTTCATCTTCTGACAGATAGAGAGACAGTGGATGATTCACTACATAGGATTGTGTTACCGGAAAAGCCGCCTCATGATCATTTGCGTGAATCTCTATACAACTCCGGACATCTTCATGAGATTTTCAATACGCCGAAACTGATGCAGGCAGCATAGTACCATAGCTGAGTCGTCTTACAGTTATTATTTCAGCTCTTCCAATATCTTGTTAATCTCCTTCTGTGTGAGCGCGATCCACGGCGAGCTGTCTGCATTTGCAGCAGCTGCTGCAGGGCTGTCTCCCTGTGTCCACCATTTTGCCTGATATGGGATCCCGTCAAAAAGTACTCGCGCTCCGGCATCATACTCCTCCCGACCAGACCACTGAGGATATGTCCCTTTGGGGAGTGTAGATTGGGGGATCGGTTTTTCACCCGGCAGGACCGGTCCTATGAGCTGCCACGGTGTCTGCCATGACTGCAGGACAGGATTGTCGGGCTGATCACCTTTGGTCCACCATTTGGCTTCGTATACATTCCTTCTCCACACAACTTTTGTACCGGCCAGATATGCGCCGTCTTCGTTCCAAATTTGATACGGACTTGTTTTCGGATCATCGCTTATTTGTTCGGCTTCTTCTGATGAGTCTTCTACAGTGATAAGCATGGCGTTTTGGGTCAGATTGCCTGTGAGCTTGTCACTCAATACCATCGCAAACTGCAATCTCTCAGTAGTCACGCCGCTGCAGGAATCCGAAACAACTGATACATCAACATAATTTTCACCGCAGGGAGTATCACGATTTGCAGACCACATAGACATACGGCCGATACCTTTTTCAAGGGCGAATTCATTCAGTCCTTTCGCATCGTCGATAGTAAATACCTCACCGACAACGTCATTTTGGCCGATCATTGGTGTGGCTCCGATCTTCGTCCACAATGTCTTCGGAAGAAGATGGATTCCGGCTTGAGAGTACAGGATACCGAGCTGACGATGTGTCTCATTCAGAGCTTTCACTGAGGCTTCAAGCATAGTATCTTCATGCTCTTTACTGCCGCCGTAATCCATAGTCATCACATTCACGCCGGCAAGATCGACACCATTGGTAAGGAATGCTGTCACCGCATCGGTGCCTTCCTGAGTTAGCCCCTGCGGAGCGACAGGCAAAGTTATCCAGACCGCAAGACTCTTCCCGGTATTCCTTCGCTTCTTCTGAATTTCCGCGATTGCCTCCGCTCTTCTTTTTGATGATTCAGGATCTCTCAATTCTTCACCCTCCAGATCAAGATCAATAGTATCAAGGTTATACCGGTCAATTACCGTCGCGTATGCCTGTATGAGTTTTTGTTTATCTGTACATTTTAAAGCAAGCTCATCATTCAGCAATCCGCCGAATGAGACGGCAACACTGCCGTCCTGTTGTTGAAGCCTGGCAATACGCCTGTCAAGATCAAGTGTTTCACCTGCCTCTTTCAGGGTGAAATAATTGCCCCATGTCGGGACACAGGGATCTTCGGATGAGGACACGATAAACGATAACATGACATGGGGTGAGTGCGTGGTCGTAAGTTGTTCAAAGGGATATGTCGGCTTAGCTGTCACATCAACATAGGCTGCAAACCACGGTTCATAGCTTGCTACAGTCCGCGTATCTTTTACCCAATTCCAGCCGTATGCAGTACTGTACCCTATTCCGATAAGTAGTAACACAGCTATTGCGACGCGGACGGGTGAAAGCTTTTTGCGTGTTTCGGGTGAGTAGTCGATCTGTTCCTGTGCCTTTTTTTTCATATTAGTTATTTTTAGAGTCAATGATTAGATTACTGACAGAATTATGCGGGAGAACTCCGTTTTCTTCACCATGATACAACACCGATTTCCAGTTTATCGTATCTGGTTTTTTTCGTGTAATAACTGCTTTTTGTACAGGGACATCGACATAGAGATATCTGATTAATCCGAGCCAGATGTCAGTCACAAGGTCAGGGATGCCGATATATGCCATAGTAGCCCAGACGGCAGCTATGGCGTTGAATGCTGCAAATGCTGCATTCCCCCAGTTGCCTGCATAATAATCCCGCCAGAGTGTAAACAGGGAAAAAACAATAATGAGAATCGGAAATACTACAAACATAAGTCCGGCTGATGTTCTATTTTTTACTTTCGGTGTTCGGGCGAATGCGGTTTTTTTAGTCGTCAATGCCTGCTGGATTGATTTCAGAATACCTGCCAGGTTTACCGGAAGAAGAATGAGATTAAATCCGTAAATCAGAAAAATATCACTATAGCTGTAACGACAGTATTTCAAATCACTTGCCATGGCGATAAAGTACGGCATCGCTGCAAGAAGAATAAGCGGGCTCAAAAGTCGACCGTCATAAGGATATGCCAGAAGAAACAGCAATCCGAAACTGGACCACGCGATCGAGGCCATGTAATTCTGCCTTATGAATGACTCAATCTGTGAGATGTGTTCATGTCTGCTTTTCTTGAGTCTCAGATGCGACCAGTATTTCGGAATGATGAGAAGTCCGCCGTTTGCCCAGCGCCTGCGCTGAATTACCAAGGATCCGAAATCAGGCGGAGTAGCACTGTAGCTAAGTCTCTCCGGATAATTTACCAAACGCCATCCGTGCTGCGTCAGATCTATACTTGATTCGGTATCTTCAATGACTGTATTGTCATGGATGTATCTTTTGACTTCAAATCCGCCGATCCACTCACTTTCCGCGATATCTTCCAAAGCTTTTTTACGGATTACTGCATTGGCTCCTACCCAGAACGTGGCGTCATAGTGACTCATCCCCTGATGGAGGATGTGCTGGATATCAGTCGTTGCACCGGCGATACGCTCGATACGTGTAGATGCACCTCGGAATGATGAGTACGGAGTCTGTGTCACGGCTACATCAGCATGATCAGGCTGCTGTAAAAAGTATACAAGTCTAAGACAGTAGTCCTTCAGGAGGATAGAATCAGCATCAAGAGTCAATAAGAATTCGCTGTCCGGGAAAAACACATCTCCCTTTCTGGGTCGGGTCACCGGTACGAGCACCTGTCCATCCGGCGTTTCCTCCACGTGATATTTATTCCCCATGAGGCCGATGTAGGAGTTCAGATTCATAGCTTTATTCGGATCCTGTGAAAGTGAGACAAATCGTTTTCTCTCAAATATCTCGATCTTTGCTTCGAAAATCCATGCAAGTCTCTGATAAAGCTGTTGTACTCTATCTTTCGAAAGCAATGTTTTTTCTCCATGGGAGTGAAGCAACGCTTCATGCACTAAGCGAAAATCTTTCGAAAGATCCATCAAGACATTATTTTTGAAAAAAGTATCTACATGATCAGAAATGTGTTCTGCGTCGGCCCATTTCCGAATCCAGTCTGCAGCTGACTTATACTCCCCTGCAAGTTTTTTAATGTCAGTAAAGGAAACGGTTTGCTTATTTGCATTTTGGAGCTGAAAATCCTTTGATAGCTGTGCGAAACGCTTGTGGGGTCTTGACAGTAGTGTTTCTATTTCAGTTTTCAGTTTGTATGTTTGATCCAGCTTGGCTTTTTTATTCGGATCTCTTGTGAGCGGATCATCATCGAGAAGAAGTACAATTCGAATCCCTGGATACTCTTGTATTGCTGCAGAAAGCAAGGTCTTACGGATGACTGCGGGCTCTTCATTGTATGACGGGACCAGTACTGTCAGTGAAGGTTCATTGCGGGAAAAGTATTTATCAAGTACTGCCCGTGGGACCCGTACATGCTTTTGAAAGCGCTGCAGAGCACCTTGTCTTGTTATGAGGTACATGAGTGCAGAAAACGTGAGGAATGATACGACTATGACATAAAAGACTACCTCCATCGTAAATTGATAGGTTGCCGGTCCTTCGAAAAACTGGCGGATAATGACTGAAATAATATATAACATCCAGAAAAACACAGTTAGCACAATAGCCAACCTGCTGAATGCGATTTTGTTGCTTGAAGGGCGTTCATGTAAATAATGGAGCGGTGTGGTATCACGTTCAGTGCCCCACTGTCTTTTTGCAGTGGACATAGTAAATTCGTTTGGTGAGTCTAAGTGTATGATGCAAGTCTTTCTTGAATCTTAAATTTGTTATTTTCTATTGTTAACAAAGTAATTATATAAGAAAGTTATGAAATGTGGGAATTTCTTACAGTAGTTGTCCTGGTAGTAAAAAATGTATTTTCTACTCGATCGAAGTACATGAAGATCAAAAATTATCTAATTAATACGCAAATACACATATTGGATATGTTATATAAAGAATACTTCTCGTTGACTTGAAGGAATAACGATCCTATAATACGAAAAACTATGTCAAGAACAGAATTCGAAGGCGGGATTCCCCGCTCTCTACTTACCAATGAAGACTCTCGTGAGTCTTTACAAATGATGTACGGACAATTTTCAGGCTCGGTACTTTATTCTATCCATTCAAAAGATCCGAACGCTCCTTTGGATATCGTCACTTTCGGAGATAATTGGTTTCAGTTGTATCAGTCACGAACTGAACCCAAAAATGCGCAAGAGCGTGCCGTACAGGAAGCGGTGAAGGAGATGAATCATCCCATGATTGATGCTCCATTATTCGGGGATATGTGGCAGATAATGACACGAGAACAAGGATATACAATTCGACATCTTCTGGCTGATCTAAAAGGCGGTGTACAGGCAGGATCTTTGGATCCGAGAATTCTTGAGAAGCTTGCAGTATTGGATCTTTCAGAATCGCAACCAATGTTGAAAGAAACTGATTTTCCGGAAGGAGAAGATACACCTTGGGGTGTAAATGGAACGCTTCCCGGAACAGGAACACTGATTTATCACGTTACAAGTGGATATCCGAGAATGATTATTGAAGAATTATCCGGCGACTCAGATGATCTCACCGGAACATTTTACGGATTCGGACCCATGAAATGGGAATAATACTATGGTAGAAAATAGACCTGCATGCTGGATTCGCGGAAACATGAGTCCACAAGATTACGAAAATGATGAAGTCCGTAGAATTACACATGAGTGCCCACATAGAAAACCGACAGGTTGGTCACTTTTCGGTTCGACGAATGAGTGCTATCATCCCGGCGCGATGAGTGAGCATACAGATGAACAGGGAAACACTGAGTATGTGATGGTAGGAGGTGTAGATGGCTTTGCTACTTTTTGTCCGGCAGTCGATGCTCACTTGACTTCACTTGGTGAGCCTTCACGACTATATATCGAAGCGGAATACGAAGTACTTGATGCGACTCCTCTTCATGAAGATCCAAAACTATTGACGATGCATTCTGACGAAACGGAATAACGACATTATTCGTTCTTGTGGACAATAATTTTATCTACCCGGTTTCCATCCATGTCTGCGACTTCCAGGCTGTAACCGTTTACTTCTACCTTGTCTCCTGTGATCGGAACTCTGCCGAGGACGTTCATGACAAAACCCCCGATCGTATTGTAAATCTCTTCTTCTTCGTCCGGTAGCTCATGAATCTTAAAATATTCTTTAAAGTCAGGTGTTGACACTAATCCGTCCACAAACCATGTATTTTTATTTCGACGAAGAATCTGTGCCTCCTCCTGCTCATTGATATCCGGGATGTCTCCTACGATTGATTCCAAGATATCGGTAAGCGTCAAAATACCCTGAACATTGCCATACTCATCGATAATAATTCCCAGATGGATTCTCATTCTTTTAAAAAGTTCCAATGCATCAAGCACTTTTTTATTCTCCGGAATAAGCAGCGGTTTATGAAGCAGACTTTTCAGATCAAGTTTTTTGCCTTTTTTCTCAATCGTTTCTGCCAGGAAAGAATCGGTTCTCAACACTCCGATAATATTATCGAGTTCCTCTTGTGCGACAGGAAAATACGAATACTGGTTTTCAAGAACGGTATCAGTTATTTCTTTATCGGTATCATTGATGTCGAGCCATACCACTTTATTTCGGGCTCTCATGAGAGATGTGACTTTGAGATCTCCGATATTGAGTACCTTCTCGACTATGTTTTTCTCTACTGCTTCAAAAACTCCCATTTGAGCACCTTCCTGAATCAGTAGTCTTACTTCTTCCTCACTGACCGGAAGCTTCTTTTTTGCTTTCAAGTGGAAGACATCCATAATAAAATCAGTAGATTCCGAGAGAATATGGATGAACGGATTAAAGACCCGGGCTATGTTGTACATCGGTCCCGCTACCATAAGTGTGATTCTTTCCGAAAAATTCATCCCCAAGCGTTTCGGCACAAGTTCTCCAATGACAAGAGAAAGATATGTCACAAATACTACAACGATACTGAAACCAAGAGAGTCTGCTATACCGGCCGAAAGGCCCAGATCCCTAAACATACCCGATAACGGATCAGATAACGCGACACCACTGATTGCTCCTGTCAGAATACCGATGAGCGTAATACCGACCTGTACTGTGGAGAAAAACCGGTTGGGATTTTCGGCCATCTGCAATGCTATTTCTGCACTTAAGTTTCCTTCTGACGCAAGATGCTTAAGTTTTGATTTTTTGACGGAAATCAATGCGACTTCAGACATTGATAGGAAGCCGTTGAGAAGAATGAGTAGGAAAATTAATAGTAATTCCATAGTGATGATGTCATTATATCAAACCCAGCGCTTAAGCCAACAGATAGAAGCCTCTTGACAAATGCAAACGAGTTGCATATAATCCAAATCATATTAACAATTGCAAATCATTTGCATTAATACTTATGGCAAGACCTGAACTCGTTTATACTCCAACTGCCGCATCAGCTCGCGCTGAAGATTCTCAACAACTAGTCTCCGATGTAGCAAAATTAGCAAGTGATCCGTTTAATGAATATCATGGAATGGAGCATTTTGGTACATTCGATAGAGTTACATTAGCGCATGAAAATCCACATGCTTCTCTAGCCCGATCCAGATACGTTGACTTACTACGTACATCATTGAATGAGCCTATACAAATGTCATTCGATCAGAAAGATGAAGAAACAAGACTTGGGTTTTCAAGTTGGTTTCGATCTCTCCCTCTTGGAACAGTTGTTGATTTGAAAATTGGTTCTACACGCGCATATGGTGCGCTTGTTACAACTAACGAACAGGAAAGCACAAGACACTATCACCATAACCTTGCTATGTTGATCGCTGCAGATATTCGTTCAAAACAAAATCCTGCGGTGCGTGCAACCAGTGTAACTGATATCAATGAGGCAGTATATGTGCATCCGGATGTTAGTCCGGCTGTTTACAATGCTTCAAATCCTCAAGTACTTCAACTTTGGAAAACTGATAATTTTAATCAAGCATTGGGCGGTGCTTTTGGGGATTGGCTCACCGCATTTGGGCCTGTAGGAGCTCATAGATTCAGCGACAACAATCATATGCCGACAGGATTAGAACAAGTAGCTAACTTGGCTGTACAAGGCCATACCTTCGGAAATTCGTTCCTGAGAGATTCTTCAGGACAACCTCTGAAGCAAGGAGCTCTTCTTCATCTTGGTCATGAGCTTGATTCTTGGCAACGCTTTCAACAGGCTATTCATACGAAATCCAGACCATTTACTGATGTAAAAACTGATTTGGGTACGGAAGATCCTCGTTACACAATCCAAAGACCAATCACCGCGTTGGCACTTCCTTCCGATATTTCAGTATTGGGGTCACTTGGATGGTCTCTTGTAGTCCGACCTGAAAACTTGGATCAGGATGGTAATTTCATCTCGAATATTGGACCGTCGTCAGCTATCTGGCAATATAATACTCGAACTATAGGTCTTGGTGCTGCGGGTATTAAAAAAGGAGACGTAGTGACAGGACTGATGAATGCGACACAAGTTGATCCAACAAGACAGTTATTCTAAGACATGATTGAATCGGTTCAACCACACCAATCTATTGAAGCAAGAAAAATGCCAGTAGTCTCCCGTATTGATGACAATCAGGAAGAACTGGCGTTTCTTCTTGATTTGGGGATAGAAACAAATCAAGAATCAGTGGTATCTCTTGCACAAGAAAAGAAAGCTGGTTTTATTGTCACAAATGATGAGTCTGAAGCTGTCGCTTACTTTGAATCTCTTGGTATAGATCTTGCTTTAGATGTATCAGATAGAAAAGTTGAAGAAGACAAAAAACAACAACCTCTTGACGATGAAAGTGAGGTCTTAATCTATTTGGCATCAGTCGGAATGACAAATATTATTTCGCAAGAAGGACTGGCGCAAAAAGATACTAAACGAGAGGAGTCTAAACAGTTGCAGGCTCAGGAGCCACAATTAACTGTAAAGCATGCTGCTGAAAAAATATATCCACTAACTCAATCTCAAATTAACAAAGTAAAGGCTGATCCTCAATACTTTCCTAATCCGAACACATCACCAACAAGCACAAAACAAAAAAGTACTCTCGCAAAGAAGAACTCCGTAGCTCTTAGCGATTTAGTCGTAGTAAATAATGTGGATACTGCTAATGCAGGAGCAAAACAAATCAAGGCAGCGTTAGATTCGATGGATATGGTTGCAGGTACGTTTGCTAAAGCAATAGAAGCGCATATGGCTGCATGTACAGGCATGGATGGTCACCGTTCACGAAGAATTTCTAAGGAACAAGTCTCCCTTGCCCGTGAATCTGCCTATGCAAATATTATGAGTACAGATATCGGTAAAAAGTTATCGAAAGGAGAAGTACTTGATGAAAAGGAAACACAAGCGCTCAATGAGATTGTATCTTTGTCATATGAAACAGAGCTTGATATAGACACTTCCGTCATTCGAAATCAGGCAGTAGATTTACGGAATTTTGATCAAATAACAATGCTCATGCCGAACCTTGTTCCGGAGCATGTTCATGGAGCCGGTTGCAATCATGGAGGTGAAGCCATAGATATGAGCGGTATGGGTAGCGGAAATATTTTCTCAGATCAGCATGCTCTTGATAGTATTTTTGGGTCCAGCCATGATCATCATGACAAATTATTTTATTGTGACAAGTGTAAAAAAGCCAGCAAAATCCATGTTCATTCAAAAAAAGATATAAAATGTGCAGGGTGTGATTCTTCAAGGAATATGAGAGAACTGAAAGGCCGTCATCACTGATTGGATATATACTGAAGGACAGGTATAATATCACCATATGTTTGTAGATGAAGTAACAATAAAAGTAAAAGCCGGAAGCGGAGGTCGCGGTGCCGTGACTTTTTTTCCGATGAAAAAAGGTCCGAGCGGCGGTCCGGGGGGAAACGGAGGAAGTGTCTTTGTCGAGGCGGATCCCCAGATGGCAGATCTGCACAAATATTTAGGAGCGAAGGAATATAAAGCTGAAAACGGACAACCGGGTCAAAGCTTCCGAAAAAACGGACGCGATGGTGAGGATCTGATACTGAAGGTACCGATCGGTACCCTTCTCACTGATCAGGAAACCGGATTTGAAATTGACGTGAATGAACCAGGAAAACAGTTTCTGCTTGCCCGTGGAGGTAGCGGCGGCCGGGGTAATACCGCGTTTGCTACATCCACACATCAAGTACCGCATGAATATAAAAAGGGTACACCGGGACAGCAGAAAAAGTATCGGACCGTACTCAGGCTTATCGCGGATTTCGGTTTGGTCGGGCTTCCCAATGCCGGAAAAAGTAGTCTTTTGAATGAACTAACTGCTGCCCGAGTCCGAACAGCCATGTACGCTTTCACGACACTGGAGCCGAATTTGGGTGTATTCGAAGCCAGTGTAATTGCGGACATTCCCGGTCTTATCGAAGGAGCTTCTCAGGGAAAGGGTCTCGGATTTAAATTCCTCAAGCATGTGGAAAAAGTACCTGTGATACTCCATTGTATCGCAGCAGATTCTCCAGATATCGAAAAGGATTATCAGACAGTCATGCATGAGCTGACAAGCTACAATCCTGAAGTTGCGGAAAAAGAGCAGACAATCATTTTGACAAAAACTGATCTCGTGTCTGAGAAAAGACAAAAGGAGTTATTGAAGCAGCTTTCACAGTTTCAGAAACAGGTACTACCTGTCTCTATCTACAATCCTGATCAATTTGAGAAGCTTCAGCAGTTTCTTCGCGATCATTCTTCCCGAAGATAAGGTGAAAGTATCTCCCTTACATCGGTAATATTTTGCATTCTCATTAGCTTGTCACGAAGTGCTGCAGCATGATCAAAACCTTTCATGTACCATGCCATATGTTTTCGTAACGAAACGAAATGACCGCCAGGGAGGAGCTCTTCAAATGCTTCTGCATGTTCGAGTGCTGTTGTAATACGAAGTTGCGTATCCGGTTCCATTTCCTGAAATAACCACGGATTGCCGAACGTTGCCCGTCCGATGAGGACACCATCCAATTTATAGGTATGAATCTTTTCTCTGGCATCAGTCATTGATTGGACATCACCGTTTCCCAAAAGCTTAATCCCTGCATCGTGAGCGACCTCAGCCGCCTTTCCGATCTCCTCCCAATCAGCTTTTCCTGTATACATCTGTTCCAGAGTGCGCCCATGCAGCGAAATTGTGACTGGACGGGCATCAGTTAGATTCTTGATCCACTCAGTCGTTACAACTTTGTCATACCCGATACGTGTCTTGACAGAGACCGGGATTTGTGACCGATTCCCTTTGATAGCATGTCTTTTCTGAAGAAGATGAACATGGTTGATTACCTCAACGGGGACAGTTGCCTCTTCCATCGTTTTCCCTTCACTCCAGTCTTTTACAGCCTGTTTGACAGTATTGATAATCTTTATTGCATGTTTCGGAGATTTGATCAATCCCGCACCGGCGCCCCGTCTTGTGACTGCACGGTCTGGACAGCCCATATTTATATCAATCCCGTCAAATCCCAGCTCTGCTGCGACAAACACGGAAAGATAATACGCGTCCAGCTCGCGTCCGTAGATTTGTGCCAATGTTGGTGTACTTGTATTATGACGGACAAAACTATGAAGAATCTTCACCGCTGAATGGCAAATCCCTTCTACAGGTACAAACTCGGTAAACAGCAGATCAGGGTGTCCATGAATGTCGGTGATATACCGAAACGCCGCATCCGTCACACCGTCCATTGGAGCCTGGCCGATAATAGTATCCTTGTCCCAAACAGTATTCATAAGGTGTTTATTATAAAACATTTACATGCTGTTGGCATATTGTTAACAATATTTTGTAATAATTTCAGTATGAAACCCGCAGGTACTATTTTTGAAAGATCGGAAGATGGAGTGCTTTCCGAGAAGTCAGATGTCACAGGAAAGCAATCTGAGGTCGAAAAGCTGGAACAGACGCTTGAAGGGTCTCATAACATACTTTTTAAATGCAAAACGGTGTTCCCTTTCACGTTATTTCCTGATGAGATCATCATCGATGAAAATAAAGTAGATGTCCGTCATGGACTCTTCTTTATGAGCAAGCTTACAACTTCAATTCCATATGAGAATATTGTCAAAGCTACGACTACGACAGGTTTATTCTTCGCAACACTGCAGATAGAAATGGAGATTTTCGTACAGCAACCCGAACCGATTAATTATCTGTGGCGGCAGGATGCGATAAAAGCCCGACGGATCATAAACGGAATGGTTTCGGCGTATAAGCAGGGTATTGATTTCAGAAAACTGGATATGAAAAAAGCGACGGATGAGTTTGAGGAAATAGGAAGAGCCTCTCCGAATTCTGCTGCTGCACAAAGTTAGACTATCTCTTCTTTTTTCTGTCTTACGAATGTGATCCACTCCTCTATTACCTCAATGATCAGTTTGAACGGAGCTTCGATAATGAAGTCAAAAAGAACGATAAAGAAATTGATTTTTGATACACCTTCGCTGAAGAGCTTTCCCAAGGAAAGAATCGGCATAAAAAAGAAATCGACAACCGGCGAAAAGAAACTTCCTTTCTCTGTCAGTCGATACATATTCGCGATCTGTTTGATGCGATAAGCAAAAAATGCGACAACGCTGATAAAGAATATAAATAATGCTTCACTCAAAAGATTAAAGTGTACGAGTTGTAGCATGAGATGGATAAGATAAAGAGTTACGATAAAAGTTGAGATATACAGGATACTGAACCCGAAAAGGAGTATCGGTCTTTTGTTCTTTACTTTTTTTGTTATAAAAGCGGTAGTTTTCTCAAAGGAAGAATCCTTATCGATAATATCTACAATACGGAAAAACAATCTTTTTGTATTTTCATCACCCGGTACCGAAACTGTCAGAATGATAAACAGCATAAATATCGGCGGTGCCAAACTGTTGATGCCGATCGCGAGATAATTGACGTGATTGTAAAGAATCTGAGATACAGGCACTTCCAAGATGAGCGCGAAAACCATTTTCGTAATGAAGATATAGATAAGACTCCTAAAAGCCAATACATTCAGTCTTGATCTGACTTGCGCATATTTATCTCTGGCTACCTGTTCGACTTTGGCCCAGAGCTTGTTCTTGTCTGTAAACAGGTCTTTCAGATCACCTTTTGTTTCCCGTATGATTGAGAAGATAATAAGAAACGGAGGAAGCTGTTTTCTGACAAACCGGACAAGTTTATCAACAGTTGGATTAGCAATCAACTGGTCAATTTTCTTAAAGATATCAGGTAGTTTGGGAAGAAGCGCTTCAAGTTCTTTTTCTGAGTATTCAGAGAGCGGTTTATAGAATAATCGAAACAGATGATATCTCTGATATGCCTGATCGCTCTTACGATAGGCCTTTTCAATGGCGATAAACAGGAATGTATCTTTCTGAGATTCTTTCACATCCTCAATTTTCACTATATCTTTCAGTGTCTGAAAAATATAGTAACCGAAGTCAGCTTCTTTTTGTGATTCAGCCGGAGTCAGAAATTCTTCAATCTCGGCTGTTATAAGCTCAACCAGGAAGTCTGCTATATACGTTTTTGCACTGTTTTGTCTTCCGTGCAGAAGTTTGCTGCGTATAAAAATATATCTGCTGATGATCGTCTGGATATCACGAATATCCTGTTCGCCGAGTGAACCGTTTGCAAAGTATCTGGCCCACATGAGTTCTCTCAATACATTTTCGGACTCGTTTTTCCCTTGGGGATTGAGTGAAAGACGACGCTTAAGAATACGCTCAATCGCGGCACGACGTATGAGGTGATCTTCTCGATATTCGATTGCATTTCGTACCTTTTCATAGGCAAGCGCAAGAAAGGAGACTGTCTGAGAAACAGTCAGTTTTGAGAATTCATCGGTCGGAGGACGTCCTTTGATTTTATCCAAGGCATCAAGCAATTTCTCCGTAACAGCCGAGAGTTCGATATGCGGATTCTGTGAAGTTCCTTGATTTTCTTCTTGTTCTGGCATAAGTACTCCTGAAATGTTCCATTATACTCCATCTATGCGGGTTATTGGGTTTACTCAACAATTGTTGCTCCCATATCCAGAATCATCTGTTTAATTTGCCCTTCCTTCTCTTTGACGATTTCTTCTGTCTTACCTTCGATGTTGAGTCGGATGACTGGTTCTGTATTTGAACTTCTGACACTGAAACGCCATTCAGGATATGTGATCGCGATGCCGTCAAGCGTGCTTAGCTCGCCGTCAGCAAAGGTTTCTTTGAGTTTCTCAGTAACATCCGTTGGAGAGGATTCTCCTTCAAGTTCAAAATTCGTTTCACCTGATTCAACTGATGTCTCAAGATCATGCAATATTTCAGAGATTGGTTTCCTTTCCCTTGCAAGGACTCGAAGGACGTAGAGAATGACACGTATTGTGCTTTCACAACCGCCCATGGATCGGAAATAGTAGTGACCTGATGACTCACCGGCGAAGATTGCGTCTTCTGCATTTACTTGTTTCGTGATCAAAGCATGGCCGACAGGAGTGTACCCCACTTCCCCACCCATTTGTTTGACAATATCCTCAACATTCCGAATGTAACGGATATCTACAAGTATCCGTGATCCCGGTGCGTCGCGCAGTATTTCACCTGCTATAAGAGTAGTTATCAATGTGGCCGGTATGATTTCTCCTTTTTCATTGATAAACATAGCTCGATCGGCATCTCCGTCCGTGCAAATGCCGAGATCCGCTCCGGTTTCCTTTACCTTATCCTGCAGCTGTCTCAGAGTTTTGTGCTGCAGAGGATCCGCCTGATGCGCAGGAAACGTTCCGTCAAGTTCAAAATTGATGGTGATAAACCTTGTATCAAGGCGGTCAAACATCTCCTTCAAAGGAAGGATTCCCATGGCGTTGGCCGGATCGGCCACTATCTTAAGTTTTGAGATATCACCGACTTGGATTGCATCCATTGCTTTGTTGACTTCCTCCTGAATGATGTGAGGCTTCTCTTCAACTGTCCCGTCATAGGTGTATTCACTAAATTGCTTATTGGTTGCAAGCTCCGTAATTTTAGGCATTCCTGTTTCTTTTCCGATTTTGACGATACTTTCGCCGTCACGTCTCACAATTTTGATACCGTTGTAGTCTTTGGGATTGTGTGATGCGCTGATCTGAATACCGGCATCGTAATCATACTGCTTGACGGCAAAATATACGGTGGGTGTCGATACCAAACCGACATCAATGACATGAGCGCCTGATTTTTTGAGTGTTTCTTTGGCAATCTCATGAAGTGCGGGTGACGAAAGTCTCATGTCCCGTCCAAGCACAATAGAAAAGTCTTTTTTTCCGATTTCTCCGGAAAGAAATGTATAAATCGCCCGCATAATATCCTCCATCACTTCTTCATTAATTTGTGCAGGATAAATGCCGCGGATGTCGTAGGCTTTAAATATTTTGGTATCAATCATAGTCAAGTAAATAATTAATAATTGTTTCGTATGTTGTTATATTTTACTACGTTTTGATTACTTCAGATAATAACATACCAGAAGTTCGAGAGATTTTCGCAAATCATAGGGCGTTGTACTTGTTTTCATTGATGTGTCAATTCTCGCCAATCCTTCATAAAATTTCATAAGTTTTGTTGAATCCCACTTCTTTGCCTGAAAAGAAAGCTTTCCGCGCTGCCAGGAAGATGATTTGCTGTCAACTACACCTTCTGATGCCAGATACAACTTCCGAACATGGCGGCAAAGTAAAGCATATATAAATCCGATATCTTGTGAGGAATTGACTATAGTAAGATATCTCAAAAAATCGTTGAGGTTTCCGGGATAACAGGCATCAAGTAGTTCAAAGATGCTTTTCTCCGGCTTTGCTTCGTAAAATGATGTTGCAATTTTTTTCATTGCCGAAAGATCATATGCTGATTTCCCGTCTTCCCAATCAATAAGATGGATGGAGGTGCTCTTTGCAATTTCCTGGATCGCTTCTTTGTATGGTGTTTTGGCTCTTCCTTTGTACTTGGATGAAGCGTTTTCGGTGATATAAATTGACTCCTGGCCGAATAAATTGGTGACTCCGTCTGCAGTTTTCAGTAACTCAGGGATATCTGATACATTGACTTGATCCGTGCTGTATCCCTTTTTTCTATACTGTTCTTTAAGTTCTTGTAGCTTTTGTCTTGATCGAATAGTATCTTCGCCGGCGATTATCGTAAGCATGAGGACATTATAACAGTGAGAGTAGGAAGTATGAAGTATCGAGTATAACGTATGGAGTTACAACTAATTCACTCTTTATACTTCAAACTAAATACTCTATACTTTTTTTATGCTTGATTTACTCACAATCGGAACAGTAACAATAGATCTCTACTACAAAGGTGAATCAATCACGGAAAGTGACGGTCGTCTGGAGTTGGCAGTCGGCGGGAAGTATTTCGTCGATCATTTTTATGAAGGTCTCGGAGGTGGCGGAGCCAATGTCGCCATCGGGGTTGTAAAGGCAGGGTTGAAAGCAGGCGTTATCGCTAAAATCGGTGAAAATGCATTTAAACAAATCATTCTAGAAAAGCTTGATGAAGCGCATATTTCATATAAAGACCTGTGTGAAATTGAAAAGGAATATATCAACATCTCCTCTATCATCCTGAACAAAAAAGGTGAGAAGACCGTGATCAATTACAGGACTCCTCATCAGCATATTATTGAGAAAGAATCGGATTATAAGAAGCTTCTGAACACAAAGAATATATACATGGCAAATCTCTCAAAGGTCGCGCTTACCGAACGGATAGATATGCTACGGTTTGCTAAAAAGAACGACATCCAGGTTTTTGCAAATCTGAATGTCACAGACTGTCGTCGACCGATCGAGCAGATTATGCATTTTGCACGATATGTCGATGTTATGATCATAAACGGATATGAGTACGCGGATTTGGTAAAGCTTCCGTATGAGAGCATCGACTTTGACGGTAATATCGTCAAAAAGTACGCGCCTTTCAATGAGGATGATTTGCTGGTCATTACTGACGGCAAGAAAGGGAGCTATGCTTACTTTGAAGGAAAAGTCTACAGACAGCCTGCCGTAAAAACAAAAGATGTTGTTGATACAACAGGAGCCGGTGACGCGTACACTGCCGGATTCATCGCTTCATATATCCGGACAAAAGATATCAAATCTTCCATGAAAGCCGGTGCAGAATATGCCGTAAAAATCCTCACAAAAATAGGAGCAAACTAAAAACCTACTTAATAATTAATAATATTACTTACTTATTTAGGTTGTAAAAACAGCGTAAAGTCCTACAAGTACATTGCGTATCAGAAATACTCATGTATAATACTCTTTTGTCTATATGAAGAGTATTTATATTACACTACTATCTGCAACTGCTGTTTTCTCTTTCATTTTCCTTACGACTGGTGATGTGAATGCTATCGAGTGTAAAGATAAACGGCCTGCAGGCCCTCCTGTTTTGTATGAAGCAGTGACGTCTGAAGATTCTGTTACTCTCAGCTGGCAGCCGGCACCTGATCCGGTGACATACTATCTTGTCCGTTACGGAGTGACGAAAGAAAACCTCGAGTACGGTTTGCCAAATATTGGGGGTCGAGATACGACAAGTTTTACTGTATCAGGCCTTTTGAAAGGACAGAAATACTATTTTCAGGTGCGTGCCGGTAACGGTTGTAAACCCGGTGAATTCTCAAACACTTTGACAGCTACTGTAGGACAACCTACGGATGAGAGTGAGAAAATCTCCATCCCGAATCTCTCGATTTATAAAGAAGTGTTAGGAGCATCAGATAGTGCTGAAACACAACAGAAAGGCGAAGTATCGGGAGCTGTATCTTCTTCTACCCGAAATATCACGCACTGTGCATTCAGTTGTCAGAGCTTACCAATAATTATTAGTGAACTTATTGCGCTCCTTCTCTTTTATCTTGGCTCATTGAGATACCAGCAAATCAAACCGTATTATTCACTTATTATTCCGATCGTTGCGATCGGAAGCTATTACTATTTTCACGGGACTTGTACACCCTATGCATTTTTCTGTCGTTACTTCATTCCTATCACGGTTATCAGCTACCTTTTTGCAGTATTAATAATGAAAAATCGCGATCATTTCCGTCATAGTAGTATTACAAAAACTTAACTCTGAATAGTATGCAATCCATCCTTTCATATATACCCGAAATTACTTTTTATCTGCAGCAGTATGCTGACCGTTATGCCTTTCTTGTTCCGCTCGGACTGATCGGTATATGGAGATGGTCCGTATGGATCGGGAAGGAGATCATTGGCTCAAACTACAGACCAAAAACAAAGGAATATAAAGCTTCTGTATCTGTCATTACACCTGTATACAACGAAGATCCTGATGTCTTCCGAAAGGCTTTGGCATCGTGGAAAAAGAACAAACCGCAAGAAATTATTGCGGTTATTGATTACACGGACAAAACATGTATCGAAATTTTCAAGAACTTTGCCAAAACATACAAGAATGCCGTGCTTATTGTCACCAAGAAGCCGGGAAAACGACCGGCTTTGGCGGATGGTATTGCAAAAGCCAAATCTGAGATTGTGGCACTCGTTGACAGTGACACGATATGGGATGAGAACGTGATCAGATACGGATTACCTCCTTTTCATGATAAGAAAGTAGCGGGGGTTGCGACCTATCAGAGTGTACTCGAGCCGAAAACCTTTGCACAGAAGATTTTCGATGTCCAGCTTGATTTGAGATATATGCAGGAGTATCCGTTTCTCGCTGCAGCGGGCGATGCGCTTGTGTGTTTGTCCGGGCGCACTGCTTTTTATCGTCGGGAGATTGTTGACAACATGAGAGATGAGCTTGTGAATGAAACGTTTTTCGGAACACCCGTCATCAGCGGCGATGATAAGCGTCTGACGTATTTGGTACTTGCCGCAGGTTGGAAAGTCGCATATCAGAGCAATTCTCACGTGTATACTCCCGGAATGGCCGATCTCGGATCATATATGAAGCAGCGAATCAGATGGTCAAGAAACAGTCTTCGGGCGGATATGAAAGCAATATATGAAGGCTGGCCTCTTCGACATCCTGCATTATTCTTTTTTCAAATCGATAAGTTTTTGCAGTCCTTTGTCGTAATTCTCAGTCCGATTTTCTTTTTTATCGCTGTTGCTTACCGTGAGTGGGTTGTCGCCGCTATTATTTTTATCTGGTGGTTTATCAGTCGAGCGATCAAGATGCATTCCCATCTTGCGATAAAACCGCAGAATGTCTCAATTCTACCCGGATTTGTTATCTATTCGTTTCTCACAGGCATTATTAAAATATATGCTCTATTTACACTGAACACACAGGGCTGGATCACTCGTTGGGATAAATCTCGGATGAAGCAGCTGAGATTTCTGAATGATGTCCCGGCATATATCGCCACAGCAGTCATTGTTACTTTATTGGCTTATGGGCTTATCGAGTATAAGCAACATACTTATTATATGCCTAGAGAACAGAAGCAGCAGCTCTTGTCACAGGCTTTTACCGAGGAGGTAAATGCGACACTTGCACAGAATGCGGTGCTGGGTGAGGCGACTGAAAAGAAAGATTTACTGGTAACAAAGTATGTCGCACAAGAAGGCGATACAATTCAGACTATTGCTGACAAATATCAAATTACATCCGATCGCGTATATCATGCCAATCATGCAAAGCTTCCTTTCCCTTGGAGTATCACTCCGGGTACCGTGATATCTGTCCCCGGAAAGGATGTTATCTTGGATAATACTTTGAGCATACCGTATGGCGACGGTAAGGATCATGTCTTAAGTATTCTCTATATCAAATCTGATAATACAATCGTTGTTATGGGTCGGGGAAACATCGTGACACTCACTGATATCCAAAATGCAGTCGGGCAAGAATATCTGTATGAGGACAAACCTAAGCAGTGGATCTCGAAAGCAACAATATACCTTCATGAGGGTGTCACACTGAAACTTGACAAAGAAGAAGTAGAGTGGCTGAAGCTTGAAAGTAATTCTCAGGGATTCGCGATGATTCGTACTAAAAACGGTGATATTAATATCAATGGCGTAAAAATCACATCCTGGGACAGTACATTGCAAGATTTTGACACGAATATCGAAGACGGAAGAAGTTTTGTCATGGTCAAAGACAACGCAAGGATGGATATCATTGATTCCGAACTCGGATATCTAGGCTATGCGACATCACCTGATCTTGCAGTTTCGCCATACGGTGTTTCATGGAAACTCAGTACTTCAAAGCTGAAAAAGGTCTTGCTTACCGGTGAGGTAGTGAACAGTAAATTTTATCACAATTATTTCGGTACGTACACCTTCGGAGCGACAGGAATGCTTTGGAAAGGAAATGAATTTTATGAAAATGTCAGATACGGACTTGATCCTCATGATGACTCAAACGGCTTTTTGGTAGAGGAAAACTACTCTCACAATAACGGTACACACGGAATCATATTTTCCAAGAGGTGTATGTATAATACGATCCGCAACAACGTTTCGATCAATAACGGACTTCACGGTATCATGCTTCATGAAAAATCGGATCACAACATTGTCGAGAATAATACCGTCACGGGAAATGTAAGCGGTATAGCCCTTTGGAGATCAAGTAATAATACCGTACAGAATAATACTGTAGAAGGAAACAAACACGGTATCCGGGCAAATGAAAGCTCGAATAATAACCTGATGAAAAATAATGCAGTAACTGAAAGTGAACGATATGGATTTTACCTATATGACGGAGCTAATGAGAACCTTATTGTCAACAATATCCTGACTCGGAATCAGGTTGGTGTCTATATCAAATCTGACATGAATTCCATATCTGAAAACACGCTGGATATGAATGACATCGGAATCTATTTCCTTGATACCGCCACGTCAAACTCTGCAATGAACAATACCATCGAAGAAAGCAATGTCTACGGTATTTATACGAAAATCCAGGTGGGTATGCAAAACATTCTTGATGAAAATATTCTGGAACGTAACCGTAAAACTGTTGACGGGATGGAACTGACGGAAGAGGATATCGAATAAGCACATAATATTTTGTTAAGAGCAAATCTTAACAAATGTAAAAAGAAATATAGTAATTATGTAAGAAAGTAAGTAAATATATTAAGTTACTATTGCAATATAATTTTTACCTCTCTATAATTCTTCACATAGCTTTGACGGAGAGACTACATCGATCATTATTTGACAGAGATTCTCTTCAGCTGTTGGCAAGTTAGATCATATATTATTATTTCTTTTGCTTTTAATTATGAAAATAAGACATCCTAAAGTATGTATTTTTGGGCCAGGTGTTGTTGGTTATGCTACCGGCGTAGCTCTCAAAGAGAAAGGTATTGAAGTCGGATTTGTAGGCAGAAATGAAGAAAAAATTAAATCTCTCCAGAAAGAAGGCTTTGATGCATACACTTTTGATAGTTATGCTGATAAACCTTTTGAGTATGATATCAGCTTCATCACGATTGCTACCCCTTCCGTAAACGGAGAAATTCAGCTTGAACCGGTCCGATCGGTTGCAAAATATATTGGAGAAAAGCTTGCAAAACGTGATGAGTACCATGTAGTAGTCGTTAAAAGTACAGTGGTCCCGGGGACAACCCGAGAAATCGTTATTCCACTCTTAGAGAAATACTCAGGTAAAAAGGCCGGCGTTGATTTTGGCGTGTGTATGAATCCTGAATATCTTCGTGAAGTATCCGCAGTCGACGACAGTCGCAAACCTTGGTTTATTGTATACGGGCAGCTTGATGAGAAGTCAGGCGATGCACTTTCACAGGTATTTGTAGATTTTGATTGTCCGAAAGATCGCTGTTCTCTTGAGGAAGCTGAAATGCAAAAATATGTCCACAACCTATTTAATGCAACGAAAATATCATTCTTCAACGAAATGAGACAGATTGCAAAGAGCATCGGAGCTGATCCTGACAGAATGTTCAAATATACGGCTATCAGTTGTGAAGGTATTTGGAATGCTGCATATGGTTTGAAGGATTTCGGTCCCTATACAGGTAGTTGTCTTCCGAAAGATACAACGGCATTTTACGCTTGGGCAAAGCAAAAGGGTTATGATGTAGACGTGCTTGAAGCGACAATGACGGCAAACAAGAAAATTCACGAAAAAGAAAAAGTAAAGGAGGATACTGTCGTCGGAGCATCGCTCTAACACCGCGACACAAATCGTAAAGTATATCCCGGGTTTACGTCAGTAAATACGTGCCCGGGATTATTTTTGCGGATAATGATTAGTATATAATTATGACTATGTCACAAAAGAAAAATATGTATCTACGTTTTGGACAGATAATCTTAGTAATTATATTCATAATTGTTGCTTATCGTCTCTTTGTGACAAGTATATTTAATCCCACTTCTCCGACCGCTTTTAAGAATGAGAGTTCTTCTACTCCAGTTCCAAGTGATATTGAGGAAATAACGAGGATACCGCCTACAGTCGCGGTTGAGAATATGTGGTATGTGAGTCCGCAAGGGAACAATAGCGCTTCAGGTAAAACACCCAATGCTCCGTTTCAGGGTATTCAGCATGCACTTGAAAGAGCATATCCGGGAGATGTTATTTATCTTCTTCCGGGACGTTATGCACAGGATCTAAGTACGGTGCGCTCCGGGGAAAAAGGTTCCCCCATCACGATTCGGGGAGGAAAGGAAGCGATTATTGTCGGAGCTGGCAGTGCTAGAATTGTCCAGATATTTCACGATTATATCATCCTTGACGGATTCACGATCGATGGAAAACATAGTTCTGGTAATTCTGCATCAAGTTATCGTGATAAGCTGATATATGCACAGGGCAAAGACCCTTATGACGGGGTAAATAATGTACTGATTACCAATATGCTCCTTCAAAATGCGGGCGGAGAGTGCGTTCGTTTCCGCTATTATGCAAGCTACAATGAATTCTCATATAATTCAGTGAAAAATTGCGGAGCATATGATTACTTATTTGATGACGGAGGTAAAAACGGAGAGGGTCTTTATATCGGTACAGCACCCGAGCAGCGGGATGATGGTAAAAATCCAACGAGTGACAATGATGAGTCAAACTATAATCTCGTACATCACAATTCATTCAACACGCAAGGGAATGAATGCGTAGATGTGAAGGAGAACTCGAAATTCAATATTATTGAGTACAATTCCTGTACCGGTCAAAAGGATCCTGAATCAGGAGGGATGGATGCACGCGGTGATCACAATATATTCAGACACAATGATATATTTGATAACGAAGGCGCCGGTGTCAGGTTGGGGGGTGATTCTTCACAGGATGGTATTATGAACCAGGTTTATAATAATACGATCCGAAACAATAAGTCCGGTGGGATCAAAATTATGAGAAGTCCTCAGGAAAAAATCTGCGGAAACAGTATGGAAAATAACCTTAAAGGAGATGCTGTGGGAGAATATCGTGATGAGTATAGTCCTCAAAATCCCTGCTAGTTGCTTCTTTTTACCACGTTTTTTTTAACCTTAGAAAAGAAGGTTTTTTGGTATAATAGAATATACATATTAAGTACGCATATTTCATATGGAAAAAAGTGTTGCGGTTCCTGTTGAGGAACTTTTGAAAGCCCAAGGACTAAATGAATCAGATTTGGAAGCTCATCGTAAATTGGGGACGAATCTGCATGATTTGCTTGAAGAGGATATTCATTCACATCACAGTGCATATCGCAACGTCATCAGTCAACAGGAGCTCTTTGAAGCAGGACAGCACTGGAGTGACTGGGAGTAATCAGGAGAAATTCGTCTGAAAACAGTATGCCAGCCCGCAAGCGACAGCATCTGCCTGATCATCATCCTTCATTTCGATTTTATCCGAAAGGGTTAGTTCTATCATTTTTTGAACTGATTTTTTATCAGCATTTCCGTATCCTGTGACAATCTGCTTGATCTGAAGCGGTGTCAATCTCTTTATTTGAAGCCCGTGTATGGAAGCGGCGAGTTCGATCACACCGATTGCTTGTGCGACTTTGATGACCGTCTTCTGGTTCTTGAACATAAAAAGCTCTTCTACAACCATGAGTTTCGGTTTATATTCTTCAATAATCTTTCCGAGCTTCTCATAAACTTGTTGTAGCCTGTCTTCATGTTTGGATTTCGGCGATGTTTTGATGAGATCTGATGCAATATATGTAAAGTCAGATGTTCCGTTGCCTGTTTTATCGAATATGGCATATCCGACTTTATCGAATCCCGGGTCTATTGATATGAGTTTCATGCGTACAGTATAAAGTATGAAGTACGAAGTATAAAGTATCTGGTAGAATCAAAAAATGAAATACCAAGAAAGAAGGCAGAGGTTACAGTCATGCCTGCCGAATCATAATATTGACGCCCATCTCATTACAGATTTCTATAATATCCTCTATCTGACCGGTTTTAAAACATTATCTCCTCACGAAAAAGAAGCGAAGTTACTGGCAACTCAAGATACAGTGTACTTTATTACTGATTCACGCTACGAATCAGAAGCACGTAACTATTTTCAGGACATTGAAGATATTCAGATCATGATCCAAGAGCCGCATCTGACTTTTCTTCAGATCATAACAGATATTGTTTCGAAACATGATATTCACAAAATCGGATTTGAAAAACACGACCTATCATATGCGTGGTTTGAGTATTTACAACAGTCATTGGGGCACACTGAATTGTTGCCAGTATCTAATGAAGTTATGAAACTGAGAAATCAGAAGGATGATCAGGAACTATCACTTATGAGAAAGGCAGCAGCATTTACCGATGAGTGTTTATCAGAAATTGTACAATTTCTGGAGCATGGAATCCATGAAAGGGAGGTTATTCACCGCATGGAAGATTGGATAAGGAAAAGAAAATTGGAGTTTTCTTTTGATCCTATTGTGGCTTTTGATGAGCATAGTGCTCTGCCTCACTATAACAACAAAATGAGTGATGGTGTCCTCGGAAAAAATTCGATCGTTTTGATCGATATGGGAATAACATACAAAAATTACTGTTCCGATATAACTAGAGTTTTTTTCAGTGGAAAGCCTTCTAAAGATCAGGAGAAAGCTTATAACGACCTGCTCAATATTCAAAAGAAAACCATAGATTCTTTAGATCTGAACAAAAAGCTGGGAGACATTGACGCCGTTGCAAGACAGGGATTACTGGATAAAGGATATCCTTCTATCCCCCACTCCACAGGGCACGGGGTCGGTCTGGAGGTGCATGAAGGACCACGGGTGGCACGTACAGTTACGGAGACGCTGAAAAACAATACTGTTCTGACAATCGAACCCGGTATTTATTATGAAGACAAATGGGGCATGAGAATCGAAGATACCGTTGCTTATGTCAATGGGAAAGCTGAGATACTGACAATGTTTCCGAAAGATCTTACCGTACTCTAAATACTGCTTTGATTTGGAAGATAATTTCTTCCAATAGATTGGATGGCTTCTGCTGAGTAGACTCCTCTTTTGTGGGAGAGACGGTAGGAATCGGCTGCTGACCGGCGAGTTGTTTGCCGCGTGATGCTTCCTGTAAGGATTTTATATATTCTTCATTTGATGTTAGTCGATCCGCTCTTGAGTTGGAAAAAATATAAGAAAAAAGAATCAGGAATGTGACTATGAGTACTATTATAAACATGAGAGTTCTTCTTCCTAAATGAGACATACATCTATTATACAAAAACGTGGTCATATTGAACCTGCGTACACTATAGGTTATAATATGGTATGTCAGAACGATTATCGCCGGTGGAACAATATGAGCAGGAACATCAGGAATGGCAACTGTTGTCAGATATGCCTCAGAGGGACTATTGGGTAGGTGCATCTTATAATGATATGTATCGAAACAGGCTTCAGCTGAATGTTCCCCGTTTTGAAAGCATTTGCCGACAGTTGAATCTTCCACCGCTGGAAATCACTTCCATCTCTTATACGCCTCCCGCGGAAGAGTATCCTGAGATGGTAGGTCGAGGACTTGCAGCATGGAAAAAAGCAGCCTTCGGAAGACCAAGATCAAGTAATGATCCGAATGCTCTTTTTGACGTGATGTCTATGCCTGAAATTGCCGTGATCGGTGTCCAGACAGGTACTCAGCACGGTATGATCCCGGTACCTCTCGGATGGAGACTGGGCGTACGGGCAAGAAAAATTGAACGGGATATTGCCCGGTCAGGATATTCATTTACTACTGAAGAAGAGGAAACATTATTCTTAGAAGGATTTAACAATGCACTTTGGCAGGGAATACAACGGATACAAAGCCATGAGTGGTCAGATACCCGTACCTTCGGCATGCAATCAAACTCCGCTAAAAACAGCGCAAGTTTTATGGTATCAGCAATTACCGGAGTATTATCGCCGACTGCGGTCGAAATGCTGAGCGGTGCGGATTTGTCCTTGACTCAATCGATCGGAACAATACTCGGCAGTATGTCAGGAGTACAGTTAGTATCAAGCGAACTTATTCAGATGCTAATCGAAAGAAACACGGATAAGTCACTGGATTCGCGCTTGAGGGAAAGGTTGAGTATGATCATTTCCAATGCATGGAGAGCTGAGACATTTCCGGAACGTTTTCAGCAGGAAACACACGGAATGAACAAATGGACGGAAAGATCAATACACGGACTACCTTACGTCGGTCTGATGATGGAAAAAGATATTAAGTACGGCATCGTCAGAAAACAGCAACAGCAACCGCTTGTACGTCTTGCAGAATAATATTTCAAAAAAAACCATAAAAAAAGCACAGCCGAAGCTGTGCTTTTTTATTGTCATTCAAACCTATGTCTTT
>CAYMVU010000010.1:0-30571 GCA_964394215.1 uncultured Gammaproteobacteria bacterium | reverse complement strand
TGATATCATAACATTTGGTGACCCCAAGGGGATTCGAACCCCTGATTCCCAGGATGAAAACCTGGTGTCCTAGGCCGCTAGACGATGGGGCCGTCTAAACTGAATCTCTATTTTATCAAATCACTGTCAGATTTTCCATCACATCCTCATATCATTATTACACAATCTTTGTGAAAGACTGATCTCAGTTCCTGCAATCTGTTATTACAATTTAAACAGATTGATGATTATATAGTACAATATATACATATGAAATTCGTCGTACGATTTTTAGACAAAATGTGGAAACGGGAAAAAACCGAGTCAAAACGCGAAGCGAAAACAAAGAAATTCGCGAAAGAAGTCACGCAAAAGTATGAAAAAACACTGCGACGCCTCTCCTATGAGTAGTAATCATGAGATATGCACTACCTTGATCATGATGATTTTCAGATAATCTGCAAGGTTTTATCTGATTTTTTCAAAAAGGTAAAGGATCCGCCTCCGAATTACAGACATACGTATTTTGAAAAGCTGGACAGCATCATTTCTATCCCCAGAAGAACGTTTGATAAAAAAGACTTATACCCTACCCTTTTTCATAAAGCTGCCTGCTATTTGTATTTCATAAACAAGTTGCATCCCTTCAACAACGGAAATAAGCGCATATCAATTGTCGCAACCGGTGTCTTCCTCCGTTACAACAAATATGAACTTGATGTTGATGAAGATACCCTGTACGCTTTTGCAAAGGAAGTGACACAGTCACATAAACAGGATGAAGAGTTCGCAAAGGTAGTCGAGTTCGTAAAAAAGTACTCACGCCGTACTGACGGGCGTAGATTTCCGGACTTGTTGAGTTGGCTTCAATATATCTTCAAAAACGCAAAAATCCCCAACTTCACTCCATTAAAGAAATAGATCTGCCGCTACGTTCGGATAGTACTTCATTTCAGTGACGTTGTTGTCCTGAGCAAGTACAATTCCGATCACGTCAATCTGAAATTTTCTATTTGAAAGGTTGTGAGATAGAATATAGAACTCGATCGCCCTCGTCAGCTTTTTAAGCTTTTGGTATGTCACGGCTTCTACCGGTTTTCCCTGCTTTGACGTTTTACGTGTCTTTACTTCTATAAAGTGAATTATGTTATCTTTTTCGGCAATGATATCGATCTCTCCCCAACGTGAAGTACTATTTAGGCCAATAATATGAAAGCCTTTTTTTTGAAGGTAGTGTGCAGAATGCTGCTCTCCGAATGATCCGACCTGTTTATTTGCTTTTGTCATCCTGAATTCATTTCAGGATCTATTACGTAAAGATGCTGAAACAAGTTCAGCATGACACAAAACTGTACTAATGTCAATATATTATGATATATAAATACACCACATTAATATTGTTGCAAGCTACTGATCATTTATCAATAAGGTATCTTTATTTCTGTCTGTAGAGTTTCTGTCGCATCTTTTTACCTGAGAGGTCACGAATGAAGTATGCTCGTGCTTTTGTAAACTCAGATTTTTTCTCCACTTTGATATCATCAATAAAAGGAGATGACAAAGGAAATATTCTTTCCACACCAATACCGCTTTTTGAGATTTTTCGGACTGTAATCATGCGTGTCGCATCGGATGCTCCGCGGATTTTGATGACAATACCGGAAAACTGCTGGATACGCTCTTTATCATCTGACTCTTTGATTTTGTAGTCAACAGCAACTGTATCTCCGATTGAGAGGCTATTGTCTTTGTATTGAATTGCGTTTGCCATAGATAGAGTATTATACGGGAGATTGTAGAAAAAATCAAAGGAAATTAACAATAACTACTTATTGTGATCCTTTGCTGCCTCAATGAATGCAACAAATAACGGATGCGGGGTAAGAGGACGGCTTTTATACTCAGGATGTCCCTGTGTCCCAATATAGAAAGGATGCGAATCTTCCGGAAGTTCGACGATTTCGGCCAGTTGCTCGACAACTGATCGTGCTGAAATCTTCATACCGTTCTTTTCAAACTGGTCTGTGTAGTCGTCATTGAATTCATATCGATGACGATGGCGTTCACTTGTGATTCCGTCATCAGTGATGGGTCCGCCGTATTTCTTATAAAACTCATATGCACGTGAATCTTTCTGCACTTTTGCCTCCCATGCTCCGAGTCTCATAGTGCCCCCGTATGCTCGTCGTTCCATGAGCTCTTTCTGTGACGGGATGATATGAATGACGGGATTTGCACCATCAGGAAGGTTTTCTGCGGTGTTGGCATCTTTGATTCCGATCACGTGCCGTGCAAATGCCACACAGGCAAGCTGCATGCCGTAACAAAGTCCCAGGTATGGAATCTTTTTCACTCTTGCGTAATTGGCCGCTGCAATCATGCCTTCAGCTCCCCGTTCTCCCCAGCCGATCGGGACAATCAGTCCGTCAGGAGTTCCGACAACTTCAGCAATCTTTTCCATTGCTTCCTCGTCAGACAGGCCGTCAAACTCAAGTTTCTCAGAATTGACCCACTTCGTTTTTACTTCTACACCTACCTGCCACTTCGCATGGTCAATAGCGTCAAACAGTGCGGCATATGAATCTTTGAGTTGATAATCACCCGTTCCGAAGTACTTACCGACTATAGCTATTTCGACCGTTTTATCTTTTTTTGTGTTGATCTCTTCAACGAGCTTTGTCCAGTCTGTCAGATCCGGCTCTCGATTTTCAAGGTGAAGCTTCTCAAGTATTTTTTTATCCATGTTCTGCTCATGAAGTGTGAGGGGAATCTCATAAATATTGTTGAGATCAGGGTTTGAGATAATCTCATCGGGATGCATATTGCAAAACAGTGCAAAACGGTCTTTACGTCTTTTATCAAGTTTTTTTGTAGATCTTGCGACGATGAAGTCCGGTTGAATACCCATCGAATTGAGTGTGCGAACGGAAAGCTGTGTAGGCTTGGTTTTCGGCTCACCCAAGTGTCCCGGTGTCGGAACATAACTCACGTGTACATGAATGACATCGTTAGGCTTTCTTAGTGTAAGGATCCGGGATGCTTCATAGTAAAAAATGTTCTGATATTCACCTGCCGTGCCGCCGAGTTCGATAATGACAATATCTGACTTGTTTTTCTCAGCAACAATATGAATGCGGCGAATAATTTCGTCCGTGATGTGAGGAATGGCTTCGACATCTTCTCCGTTGTATTCGAATCTGCGTTCGCGGTCTATAACTGTCTTATAAATTTTCCCCATAGTGACAAAGTTGTCCTTTGTCATATTCTCACCTAAAAATTTCTCATAGGTACCCATATCCATATCCGCTTCAGTACCGTCCTCACAAAGGAACGGATCACCGTGTTCGATGGGATTTATCGTACCGGCATCCAGATTTAAGTAGTTTTCAAATTTGATCGGAGAAACTTTGTATCCTGCCTGTTTGAGTAGAAGAGCGATCGAGGCGGTTGTAACGCCTTTTCCTATACCTGAAATAACACCACCTGATACGAAAATATATTTCAATCCTTGCATATGTAATTTTACTACATAACTTATTTTTTGTTAACAGTTTTTTTTGTCTTTGACTTTGCTGCTGTTTTTCTCTTTTTTGTTGTCTTTTTTGCCGCTTTGACGGGCTCCTTTACTTCGCCCTCAGCGGCTTTAGCTGTGGCGGGCTTTTCATCAACCTTGAGTGCCCACTGCACGTGTTTGCAGGTTGGGTAGTTTTCACAACCGTAAAATCGTTTGCCTGCACGACTGTATCTTATCACCAGACGGCCGTTACATTCGGGACAATTGTAACCGTTTACATACCTTAGGTTCGGTTTTATGTATTTACAGTCCGGATAGCCCTTACATGCATAGAATTTGCCGTACTTACCATATCTGGCGACGAGATCCGACCCACACTTAGGACATTTTTCTTCGAGTTTATCCTCAGCTACATCTATCGTGCCGGTATCTTTTTTTCGCTCATTTAGCTCAGTTTCAAACGGTGAGTAAAAATGCTTCAGGACATCAAGAAGCTTTTTGTCTCCGTTTGCGATGTCATCCAAGTCATCCTCCATGTGAGCCGTAAAAGTGAGATCAAAAATGTCCGGGAAAGCTTCGGAAAGATAGTCTGAAATACTTCCGCCGAGCGGAGTGGGTTTCAGATATCTGTGCTCTTTTTCAATATAATGTTTGTCGATAATCAGGGAAATGATACTCGCATACGTAGACGGTCGTCCGATACCTTTTTCTTCAAGAGTTTTTATGAGAGAAGCCTCACTGTAACGATACGGCGGCTTTGTTTCTTTTTCTTCAATATCCAGTTTTTCAAGAGTGACATCTTCAGAGTCCGATTTCTTCAGTTCGGTTTGATTATTCTTGACAAATGTCGGTGAAAGAACTCTGAGGAATCCGTCAAAAATTACCTGCTGATGTGTTGCTTCGAATTCATATCCTTTTCCGCTTGAGATTTTGATCGTGCTTTCTTTTATCTCTGCTTCCTTCATCTGGGTAGCGAGTGCCCGATAATATATCAGTTCATACAACTTCTTTTCCTGTGTACTCATCTTCTTGTTCTTTATTTCACGGGGAGATCGTTCCGCTTTTGTCGGTCTGATGGCCTCATGAGCTTCTTGCGCATTCTTGGACTTTGTTCTGAATCCTCTTGGCTTTTCCAGAGCGTACTTCTTTCCGTACGCCGCAATAATGTAGTCCTTTGCCGAAAAAACATACTTTGAGGAAAGGTTAAATGAGTCAGTACGATGATACGTGATCAAGCCCTTTTCATACAGAGACTGTGCGATACGCATCGTGAGCTTAGACGGATACCCGAGCTTTCTGAATGCCTCCTGCTGCAGTAGTGAAGTCGTAAAAGGAGGAGGCGGATAACGATTAGCAATTTTCTCATCTACCGAGGAGATCTTAAATGTATCGTCTGAAAGGTCCTTTTCAATTACTTCAGAGGAATTTTTATCAATTATTGTCTTTACAAACTCATAAGAGCCGTCAAACAGGTCCAGTTTTGTTTTTACTTCATATTCTTTCCCGTCTTTTGATATCAGTTTTGCTCGAATAGGTGCATTGTTTATGAAATTTCCGTACAACTGAAAGTAGGGAGATTTATCAAATTTTTCTATTTCTTTTTCGCGTTCGACAATAAGTCTTAACGCAACAGTCTGTACACGACCTGCCGAAAGCCAGTTTTTCCCCATCTTTTTCCATAAAAGCGGTGATAACTGGTATCCTACGATACGGTCCAGAATGCGACGTGCCTGTTGAGCTTTTACCAGGTCCTCACGAAGATGTTCGGGATTTTGAAGTGCTTCTTCGAGTGCGGACGGTGTGATTTCATGGAAGACTATTCGCTTCAAAGCATTACGATTCTTCAGATCAAACTCAGGCCAGTTCTCATTCACAAAACCCAATATATATGCGACATGATATGAGATAGATTCCCCTTCGCGGTCAGGGTCTGTTGCAAGAATAACTTCATGATGTTCCTTCGCCAGATCTTTGAGCTTTTCGACCATGTTCATCTTTTTTTCCATGATTTCATACTCAGGAGCGAATTCATGTTGGAGGTCTACAGCCATTGATTTTGACGGAAGATCACGGAAGTGACCGACGGTTGCGAATACGAAGTAATCGCTTCCCCATTCTTTCGATTTCAGAATTCTGTTAAAGGTTCTTGCCTTTGTCGGTGACTCAACAACAATAAGGGCCATACAAATTAGTTCTCAAACAATTGGTAACTCACTGTGCATTTAGCAGCAATAACGTAGTATAACAGATTTAAGCTTTGGCCTTCCGTTTCATTTTTGAAAGGAGTTTCATGTCAACCATTGAGCGTCTCAGGGTGCGAAGAGCTTCTGTTCTTTCTGCTTTGTCTTCCACTTCTTCAAGAGCTTTTTGAGCGTTTTCAACAGCTTTCTTCGCCATTTCTTCATTTATCTCATCCTGTCCGTATGCTCGTGAGACTAAAATCTGTACGATCCTGCCGTCCGTTTGCATGTACCCGCCTCCGATGGACATATACTCTTCCTCTTTCTCTGTTCGGATTGTAATGACTCCCTCTTTCAGTAGCGAAAGCAGATCAGAGTGCTTGGGAAGGATTGTCAATTCTCCTGCCACTGTCGGCACGGTTATCGACAGAATATCCTTCTCAAAAGCCAGCTTTTTCGGTGTTATGACTTTTAGATGTATCATTATTTTACTTCGTCAATTGTTCCTACCATATAAAAGGAACCTTCGGATTTATTGTCATGTTTTCCTTCAAGGATTTCTTTGAATCCTTTGACGGTATCTTCTATCTTGACATACTTACCCGGGCGTCCGGTAAACGGCTCAGCTACGTTCATAGGCTGTGTGAGGAATCGCTGCATTTTACGTGCACGGCTCACTGCCAGTTTGTCATCTTCTGAAAGTTCTTCCATACCGAGAATGGCGATAATATCCTGCAGATCTTTGTATCTCTGAAGGGTATTCAATACACCCTGAGCGACTTCGTAATGCTCATCACCGACAATATCAGGTGAAAGAGCTCGTGATGTAGAGGTGAGAGGATCTACTGCAGGGAACAAAGCCTGTTCCGCAAGTGATCTTTCAAGTGTGATAGTTGCATCCAAATGTGCAAAAGTTGCGACAGGCGCCGGATCAGTGTAATCGTCAGCAGGCACATATACCGCCTGAAGTGATGTGATAGATCCTTTCTTTGTCGATGTAATTCGTTCCTGAAGCGCTGCCATTTCAGTGGCAAGTGTCGGCTGATAACCTACTGCTGATGGGATGCGTCCGAGAAGTGCTGATACTTCAGCTCCGGCCTGCGCGAATCGGAAAATATTATCGATAAACAAAAGCACATCCATGCCTTTTTCGTCACGGAAGTATTCGGCTTCTGTGACACCGGTCAAAGCGACTCGAAGACGATTACCCGGAGGCTCGTTCATCTGTCCGTAGACAAGAACAGTACTGTCAAGAACCTTTGTCTCCTTCATCTCATTCCAAAGATCATTACCTTCTCGTGTTCGTTCTCCGACTCCCGTGAAGACTGACACTCCTTCATGCTGTTTTGCGACATTGTGAATGAGTTCCTGAATGGTGACGGTTTTTCCTACTCCTGCGCCTCCGAAAATTGCAGCTTTACCACCTTTTGCCAGCGGAGCAATAAGATCAATGACCTTGATACCTGTTTCAAAGACTTCCTGCTTCACTGACTGTTCCTGGAGAACAGGTGCTTGTCTGTGAATCGGGAGTTTTTTATCGGTTTTAATATCTTTTCCTTCATCAATAACCTGACCCTGTACATTCAGAATACGTCCGAGTGCTTCTTCTCCGACAGGTACCTCAATCGGTTTACCGGTATTTGTGACGGTCGCACCTCTCTGGAGGCCGTAAACGTCTGTCAGAGCGACAGTTCGTACTAATCCCGGTCCGATGACCGCTTCTACTTCCAATGTTATTGATCCGAGTTTTTTATCTTCAATATGAAGTGCATCGTAAATCTCAGGTGTGTGATCTTCCGGAAATTGGACATCGACAACGACACCACGAATTGAAATAATTTTACCTTCTGCTGTGTCTGCCATATTATGTTATTAAATACTAATTTTGGTATTAATTGTTAACTTATTGTTTGACACTCTCAATAGCGTTTATCATATCCAACAGTTCATAGGTGATTTTTTCCTGTCTTAATCTATTGGACAAAAGTGTCAATTGATATATCAAATCCGATGCATTGTCTGTTGCGCTCTTCATTGCCATCATTCGTGCTGAGTGCTCGACTGCTTCGCTGCTTATGAGTGCTCCGCGGATCTTGTTTTCAATAAAGCTCATAAGTAAGCTTTCGAGAATTTCAGTCGGTGACGGCTCAATCAGCATGTCTGTATTTTCGAATTTCTTCTTTTCCTGTCCTTCTTCTTTGATATCTTCTTTCACCTCTACACTCGTCAACGGGAGCAGTGTTTCTTCTACTACTTCCGAACGCATTGTTGAGATAAACTGGCTGTAAATAATAGAAATCGATTTATACTTTCCTGTCTGGAACTGTTCAAGAACAAAGTCAAAAAGCGCCGATGCTTCGATAATCAGGTTGCTTCCTGAAAAATCAGCAAGAATATGTGCATCCTGCAGTCTTCCGAAAAACTGAGTTCCTTTGTTTCCGACGGTCACCAGTTCTACATCTTTGAAATCCTTAACGGCAGAAAGAACATGTCGAAAAATGCTTACATTGAATGATCCGGCCAGTCCCTTGTTCGATGAAACAACGATGACTAACCGTTTCTCAGCTTGAGACACATCGACCTGCAGAAGCTTCGCTTTTGATGGGTCGACTTTCTTGATAAGCTTAGCGATAAGCTCAGTCAAGCCGTCGCGATACGGTCGGCTTTCGACCTCAAGCTGCTGGGCTTTGCGCATCTTCACAGCCGATACCATCTGCATGGCTTTCGTGATTTTGCGTACGTTTCTGATCGACTTAATTTTTTTTCTGACTGTTCGGATATTCATACAATTAGCTTATAGCTGATAAGGTTTAGGTTATAGGGTGAAAATTTACTTATAGAGGTTAGGTCTATAAGCTATCAGCTATTCCCTATAATTTATTTCTCTTCTTCCGGCAAATTGTCTTTGACGAATGTTTCGAGCTCTTTTTCCATCGCTTCAGAAATTACTCTCTCTTTATTGATTGCCGCAAGAATACTCTTTCCGCGACCTCGTAAATCAGCTAAATACTTTGACTCAAATTCCATTACTTTGTTCAGAGGAACATCGTCAAGATATCCTTTTGATCCTGCCCAAATGACAGCTACCTGCTCGGCAAGACTGTACGGATTACTGTTTTTCTGCTTCAGAATTTCAGTCATTTTTGCACCGCGGTTCAACTGCTTTTTCGTTTCAGGATCAAGATCAGATTCAAACTGTGAAAATGCCGAAAGTTCACGATACTGAGCAAGATCAAGTTTCAGCTTGCCGGCTACCTGTTTCATAGCTTTTGTCTGTGCTGAAGATCCTACACGTGATACGGACAATCCGACATTTACTGCCGGCCGTACGCCTGAATTGAACAAATCAGTTTCAAGAAAGATCTGTCCGTCTGTGATTGAAATCACGTTTGTCGGAATGTATGCCGAAACGTCGTTTTCCAATGTTTCGATAATCGGGAGTGCCGTTATAGAACCGCCTCCGTAATCAGGATGAATACGTGCTGATCTCTCAAGCAGTCGTGAGTGCAGGAAAAACACGTCTCCCGGATATGCCTCTCGGCCTGCCGGTCTTCGGAGAATAAGTGAAATCTGGCGGTATGCCCATGCATGCTTTGATAAATCATCATAAATGACTAACACATCTTTTCCCTGATCCATAAAGTACTCAGCAACGGCAGTAGCGGCATAAGGAGCCATGTACTGCAGAGTGACGGGATCAGCTGCCGATGCATTGATGACTACGGTGTAATCCATTGCGCCTTTTTGTCGAAGAAGCTCGGTCAATGTAGCGATCTTTGAGTTTTTCTGAGCAACTGCACAGTAAACACAAATCACTCCGTTACCTTTCTGGTTCAAAATCGTATCAACGGCAATAGTCGTTTTACCTGTTCCTCGGTCGCCGATAATAAGTTCACGCTGTCCTCGGCCAATCGGGATAAGCGCATCAATAGCCTTGATTCCAGTCTGCAGCGGTTCAGAAACTGATTTTCTCCGGACAATTCCCGGTGCCGTTCTTTCGATCGGATAATACGTTTCTGATTTGATATCAACTCCGGCATCCTGTGCCCGCATCAGAGGATCCAAAATGCGTCCGAGAACATCATCACTCACAGGTATAGAAAGAGTAATTCCTGTTCCTTTTGCCGTTTGTCCCGCTGTGATACCCAAATAATCACCAAGAACAATAGCTCCTACAGTGTCTTCAAACAAATCGATGACCATTGCACGCTCACCGTTTTCAAATTCAATAAGGTCGCCGTATCCTATTTTGTCCAGTCCGGACAATGTAACAACACCGTCTTTTACCTCGGTTACGGTTCCGATCTGTTTCGTTTCGACTTTCATCCCTTCCCGGGCTGAAAGCTCTTTTTCAATTTCCTTAATGTATTGGTCAAACTGTTTCATAAAGCGTATGAGCTAATGTTTGTAACTCGGTATTAATAGACAAATCAATGACACTAGACCCGAACTGAATAATTACTCCGGCTAAAATCGAAGAATCGACTTCGACCGTAATGTCCGCTTTCTCAAGAAGATCAATCTTCTTTTTAAGTGCTGATACTTCATCCTGACTTAATTGAAACGGTGCACGTATTGTTACCTGCGGTACTTGGTTGTTGTTCAGTTTTTGAAGAAGATATTTTTTCAAATCTTCTTTTACTGCTGGATCTATATGCATAATTGATAGTGTTCTAATTGAGAATACTTCAGTCATCCCGAACTCATTTTGATATCCCCGAAATCGCATTGATGATCTAGCTCATCTGGAGGACGATAAACGTTTGACTTAGGGTCCAGAATGACAAAATACTCATTAACTTTCAAGCTTGGTTTCAGGTACATTTGAAATAATGTACTTGGTGACCTCTTTTTGAGCATCGGGTGTAAGGTACTGTTTCAAAGCCTTTGAAACCATCAGTACACTGACATCTGCGATTTGCTTTCGCATATCTTTGTACATGGTTTCACGTTCTTCTTCCATCTGCTCACGCGCTTTTACGACGATAGCAGCTGCCTCTTTTTTGGCATCTTCTATCATTTCACGTCTTACTTCGTCAGCATCCTTTTTACTTTGCTCCATTGCCTTTTCAAGAGCTTTCTTTCGTTCGCGGTCCATAGCTCTATCTTTTTCCTCAAGTGTAACTTTTCGTTCCTCAAGTTCTTCTGCAAGTTTCTCACGAAGCTCTTCCTGTTCCTTTTGTTTTTTCAGGAATTTAAGAAGAGGTGTCGAAATAAATTTGCTGAATACAAGATAGAAAATGGCAAAGCTCGCAATCTGGGCTATGATGAGTTTGAGGTCAATGCCTAAATTTTCCATAATTAATTACCGTATTATGCTACGAATTTGATAATAAGAGCCACGACAAGCGCGAAAATAGCGACTGATTCTGCAAATGCTGCGGCAAGAATCATAGTTGTACGGACGGGTCCTTCTGCTTCAGGATTGCGGCCAAGGGCTTCCATTGCCTTGCTACCGATCATACCGATACCAAGTGCCGGACCGATAACTCCAAGTCCAATTGCGATTGCAGTTGCGAGTAATCTCATTGTTTCTGCTTCCATAGTAAAATAATTAATAAATAATAATTAGTAATAAACAAATTAATGATGATGTGCTGTTGCCATATTTATGAATACGGCAGAAAGCATTGTAAATACAAGTGCCTGCACTACTCCTACGAAAATCTCCATAAAGAAAATCGGAGTGACGACAAATGACAAAAATACAGGTAAAAGGAACGGAATAATTGTCAGAAGTACCTCTCCCGCGAAAATATTACCGTACAGACGGAATGCAAACGAGATAATGCGTGCAAACTCCTGAATAAGTTCAAGAGGCCCGAGCATAATCATGACAGGATCGCGAAAATCAAAGTACTTTGCCAAGTGAGCTTTCGGACCAAGGAATTTGAAACCATAGAGTTGTGTGATAAATACTGATACCAAAGCGAGTGCAAGAGTTGTATTCAAATCAGCAGTACCTCCGCGCATGAGCGGTACATAATGCTTTTCCTCAGCTTCCCCTTCATGTTCTTCAGTAGATTCCTCTTCACTAACAGATTCTCCACCTTGCTCCTCTTCAGGTGCCTCAGGCTGTAGTTCTTCATCTGTCAATTCAGCGGTCGTTTCCTCTGAGAGCTCATCCACACCAACGATTTCCTCTTCTAGAACAGGGGAAGCAGCTTCTTCCTCAGGAACAACCAAATCTTCGGTTACTTCCACTTCGTGTTTGGGCGGTTCGATAAGAATGGATCCCACACCCGGGAAAAGACCTGACCAGTTCATCATGAGGATAAAAACAAAGAAGCTCCCGAGAAGAGGAAAAAAATAGTTGATCTTCTTGCCGAGTACTGATTCAAACAGATTATATATGGCTACGATAATACCGTGCAGTGCGTAGAAAACAAGGCTTCTGTCCGATTTCTGTATTTGAGAATAAAAATATCGGGCAATAAAAAAGAATGCAATAAGGACGATAACAGTCGTGACTATGGTGTTTGTGATCGGGAATCCGAATAATTCGTAGACGACTTCTCCCTTAATACTAATGTGCGGACTCATCTTGTTTATAAAGTTTAATTAAATTATAAAAGGATGCAATAACCCCTATAGACATCAATAGTATAGTAAAAAAACCTTTTCTGTCAAATCTTTTATCGAGCCAAAGTCCGATAAATAATCCTGTCAGAATCGGAATAACAAAATACATCCCCAAATTCAAATACTCAACGGGGATGTTGTATTTCTTTTTTACCTTATCTTCAACTTCCGTCCTGGTTACGTTTCCTTCGCGATCTACAGTGGTAAAAATTCTCGTTTTCTTCTTTGCCATTTTAGCAACTATACTAATGAACTGCAAACATATTGGATATGCATCTTTTTATGTATTCTTCAAAGCCTGAGCTCGCTGATCTAAATTGATAGCCTTTTCAACAATCACACTAAAATCACCTTCGCGCTCAGATATTTTTCCTTTGAGCAGGATCACTGAGTTCGGTACGCAGGCAGATCGAATTTTCGCATAGGTCTTCGGGAAAACAATTGCTTCTATGCCGGCTGAGTTGTCATTGAGCTGTAAAAATGCCATATCATCATTATTCTTTTTTGTTTTTACTACTTTCATACTGGAGATGCTGGCTGCAAAAATAAAGGGTTTATCGATATCAGCTTCTTCGATATCAATAAATTTCTTTGTTACTTTTTGACTAATAATATCTTTATGTTTATCCATGGGGTTTCTTGTTATCAGGAAACCGATCACTTCCTTTTCGAATTCAATCAATTTTTCTTCGGGGAATTCGGAAATAGATTTAAAATTATCCTTTTTATATCGTTCTTTATCATGCTGTCCGAAAAGTCCGAATTGTCCCTGCTCCTGGTTTTCTTTATACTTTGATATCTCTTTTGCAGCATCAGGATAGTACATCATAAGTGTAGCTTTGTTTCCGAACGCGACGAAGGCATTGGCTTTGATAAGACTTTCAATTGTTTTCTTATTCGCTTTCCGCAGATCTACCCGTGAGAGAAAGTCTCTAAAGCTGATAAAAGGTCCGCCTTTTTCCCTGGCTTCAATGATTGAATCAATAGCAGCTGAACCTACGTTTTTGATAGCCGATAATCCGAATCGGATGGCATTTCCTTCAATCGAGAACTTTAAGTAGGATTTATTAATATCAGGCGGCAGCACGTCGATTTTCATACGTTTTGCTTCCTCAAGAGCCTGTGCCATTTTCTGCTCTCTCTGCGGACCGGCTACACCCTGCAACTCTGCTGTCATAAGAGCTGTCATAAACTCAACGGGATAATTCGCCTTCATAAACGCTGTCCAGTAGGCAATAAGTGCATATGATGCCGCGTGAGCTTTGTTGAATCCGTATGCAGCAAATTTCTCCATGAAACTGAAAATTTCTGCTGCAACTTTCTTGTTATAACCGTACTCTACTGCCCGTTCAAGAAACTTCTTTTTGCCCGCTTCCATGAGCTTCTTTTTCTTTTTGCCCATTGCCATTCGCAGAATATCAGCTTCACTTTTACTGAACTTGGCAAGGTGAACTGCAATTTCCGTAACCTGTTCCTGATACACAAGAATTCCGTAGGTCTCCTCAAGTATCGGTTTCAAGTCGGGGTGGAGATATTTCACTCTTTTGGGATTTTTCTTTCCAGCGATGAATGTAGGGATAAGTTCCATAGGCCCGGGACGATACAGGGCGACCATAGCCGTGATATCACTCAGTTTGGAGGGCTGTATTTCACGGGCTAAACGCCTCATTCCTGGTGATTCCAATTGAAATACTCCGATTGTTTCTCCCCTTCCCATAAGCTCATATGTCTTCTGGTCATCAAGGGGAACCTCATGGATATCAATATCTTTTCCTTTGAATTCACGGACAAAACCAAGAGCCTCCTCGAGCGTTGAGAGATTACGAAGGCCGAGGATATCTGCTTTGACCAATCCGACTGCTTTATTTTCCGAAACGGCGTTCAGATCAATACTGTACATATCGTACTGAGTGATGATGCGGTCTTCTTTGTTGTCTCGCTGGAGAGGAACGTACTCAGTCAATGGTTTATCCGAAATAACGACAGCCGCAGCATGTACCGAGAAGTGTCTCGGTAGGCTTTCGACTTTTCTTGCGATATCTATCACCTTTTTGACATCTTCCTCAGCGTTGTATGCAAGTTTCAGGTTTGCCGACTCTTCCATTGCGCCGTCAATAGACATTTTGAAGCCCTGTTTTCCCTGAGGAATCATTTTCGATATTCGATCACCCTGTGCATAGGAATATCCCAAAGCACGGGCGACATCCCGGATTGCCATCTTCGATTCAAGCGTTCCGAATGTGATGACCTGTGCTACGTTCTGTTTGCCGTACCGTTTTGAAATAAATCTGATGACCTCATCCCGTCTTTTATCGGAGAAATCAACATCGATATCCGGAGGTGTCGGTCGTTCAGGATTTAAGAAACGTTCAAACGGGAGATTGTATTCAAGCGGATTGATATCAGTAATACGAAGAACATATGATACCAGCGATCCTGCAGCTGATCCTCGGCCCGGTCCGACTGCTATCCCTTCATCTTTAGCCCATACGACAACATCCTGCACGAAAAGAAAGTACGGAGCATATCCTTTTCTGTTGATAATGTCCAGCTCGTAATCGAGCCGATCACACACCAATTTATCATCATATCCCTTGATTCTCCCTTTCTTTTCATACACCATCTTTCGTAAAAATTCTTCATTTGTATATCCCTCAGGCAGTGCATATTTCGGCAGTATCAGCTTCCCGTGCGGGATTTCAAGATTGCATTTTTCTGCTATCTTAAGTGTGTTCTCAATCGCTTCCGGATAGTCATGAAACAGTGTTTTCATTTCCTCCGGAGTTTTAAAGTAGTAGTCGGGTACATCTATCATCGACATAGGTCGATTCTTCTCAAAAATCGCCCGTTGAGTTTGAATACAAAGAAGAATTTCCTGTGCATAAGCATCGTCTTTGTCAAGATAATGTACATCATTTGTCGCAACAAGCGGAATACCGTGCTTTCGTGAAAACTTAACCAGGACTTCATTTACTTTATCTAATTCCGGCAGATTAGGGTGTCTTTGCAGTTCAATATAGAAGTCTTCGCCAAACAGATTATGGTACTTCATCAACACTTCCTCAGCTTTTTGAATCTGTTCCTGCATGATAAGTTGAGGGACTTCTCCTGCAAGACAACTTGTTGTTGCAATTAGTCCGTCATGATACTTTTCCAAAAGTTCCCAATCAACCCGGGGCTTATAGTAGAAACCTTCTAAATTCGCGAGTGTTACAAGCTGAAGCAGATTTTTATATCCCTGAAGGTTTTTTGCTAAAACAAGAAGATGAAAATTATTTCGCTCTCCTTTCTCAGGCTTTTCAGTGCGCTTGCCGTTGGCTTTGTACAGTTCACAGCCGATGATAGGTTTGATGCCGGCATCTTTTGCCTTGATGAAAAACTTGAATGCACCATACAAAGCGCCGTGATCTGTGAGTGCAAGAGCAGGCATACCAAGTTTTACGGCACGATCTACCGCTTTTTCAATACGACACATTCCGTCAAGAAGAGAGTATTCGGAATGAACATGTAAATGAACAAATGACATGTGCTTATTATACCTAGATATATATTACTTATGAGAGAATCTATCCTCTAATCTGTTTTCTAAAGGATTTACCAATTTTCATAATTACTCTTGTATATCTTTCCTTTAGTTTTTTGTTTTCTGAAATTGTATATTTAATCTCACTTTCACTTGCAGAAATACTTGCAGCACTTGTAATGCTATCGGACTGAATTTCGATTAGTTTTTGTTTTCCAAATTGGAACTGCTCAAGTTCATTCAATAATTTGTCTAGAGCTTTATAATCCGAGTCTTCAATAAGAAGCATATTATCTGTTACTGCTCTTCGAGTTTGCCTTATTTGATCTGCAAATGCAGGGAGTTTGGTACGTTCCGCATTTTTCCATAATGAATCAGCAAGCTCTCTAGTACGGTTTAGCACTCTCCACAAATCATTATATAAGTCAAATTGTTTTTCTGAGTATCTTAAAAAAAGTGATTTGGCTTGATCCAGTTGTGTCTTTACTTTTTCTAATTCAACATTATGTGAACTTTTAAGATTCTCTATTCTATAGTCAGAAAATAATTTTGCTAAGCCGCCAATGATTAGTACTGGTCCTCCAAGCGTATAAATGATAGTTTTTGTTATCTCTATGTAATTGATTTCGGACATTGTTTCAAAAAAGTAAATTATGTTTCCTTAACCAAGGAACTAAATTATCAGGGTCTACGATTGTGTGGCTTAAGTAAAGGTTTTTCGTAAGATATGAATTTATTCGCCCGAACAAATACATTACCGGAGGAGTGTTACTATAAGCGTTGTATGGGCTTAATGAAGAGTAGGGACTTCCATAGTTGCCATACTTGTTAAAAATTGAAGTTGCTGAGTATTGACTACCATATGAGCCGTATTGATTAAATATTGAGTCAGCCGCATATTGGTTTAAAGTAAGTCTTCCAAGATATTGACCATCATTTGCTAATAAAAAAGACTCACCTGCTCGAATCTTGCTATTAATAAATTCCGTATCCATTTTATTGTTTTATCTTCGATAAATAAAATTGAAACATCTATCGAATATCTGAAGATATCGCAAATCAATAATTAATCCCTTTGCAATTGCTTTTCAAGTCTTTTTCGCACATCCATCGCGTCTGCCTGTCCGCGCATCTCGCGCATCACCGTACCGACTAGTGCCATGACGGCATTCGTTTTTCCGCTTTTATAGTCAGAAACCGCTTTCGGATTTTCCTGTATGGCTTTTTCTAATGCAGCCTGCAGCTGTGATTCGTCGACTTCGACTTGTCTGAACATCGATATAAACTTCTTTGCAAATTCTTCTTTTGATAGTGTAGTGGGGATACGTTTATTGACTATTACATTGGCGAGAGCCTGTTCTATGGTCTGCTTTTTGAGCTCCAGTTGTTTTTCATCTGATAGTATTTCAATAAGACCTTCATAATAATCTGACAGATCTGCATCACGTGTCAGGATAAAAGCATCATCATATCTGAGCTGATAATCATTCAAATACCGCTTAACTCGTTGTGCAGGAAGTAAAGGCAGTGTGGTTTTTACTTTTTCAATGAACTCATCAGTAAACTCCATCGGAGGGATATCAGGTTCGGGAAAGTATCGGTAATCCTGAGCTTCTTCTTTGGATCGCTGTGAGTACGTGATACCTTTGTCTTCATTATACCCTCTTGTTTCCTGTGTCGGTGTTTCTCCTTTATCCAGGATTTCAGCCTGTCTTTTAAGCTCATACTCTATTGCTTTCTTTGCAAAGTTAAAGGAATTAATGTTTTTTACTTCTACTTTATACTTCGGAAGATTCTTCATCCTCTCTTCTTTTTTCTCGTAAACGCTAAGTGAAATATTGGGCTCCATACGCATAGAACCTTTTTCCATATCAGCATCGGAGACATCAAGTGTCCGGATGATTGTATGAAGTTCTTCCAAAAACACTTTCACATCATCGGCATTCTCAAAATCAGGTTCAGTTACGATCTCAACAAGAGGTACACTGGAGCGGTTGAAATCAACAAGAGTATCTTCTCCAGCATGGGTAAGTTTTCCTGTATCTTCCTCCAAATGCACTCGTGTGATATTGAATCTTTTTTCTTTGAGTGTATTATCGTTGCCTTTTAGTGTTATATCCAAATGTCCGTCTACCGCGATAGGCTCATCATATTGACTGATCTGATAACCTTTGGGAAGATCCGGGTAATAATAATGTTTTCTGTCAAACTTAGTATGTCTGTTTATAGAACAGTTCAGTGCCTGACCGATTTTTACGGTCCATTCAACTGCTTGGTGATTAGGAACGGGAAGAGCTCCCGGCATACCGAGACATACGGGACAGGTGTTGGTATTCGGATCGAGACCGAAGTAATTTGCCGAACACTGACAGAACATTTTTGATTTGGTTTTCAGCTCAACATGGATTTCCATGCCGATTACCGGAAAATACTTACTCATATTTCTTTCGCCCTTTCTCCAACACGTCAAAGAAGTTGGTCTCTTTCTCAAACTGATAAGCTGCATTCAGTATTGTGCCTTCATCAAAATAATTGCCCATAAACTGTAAACCCACAGGAAGGCCTTTTGAATCCAATCCGCACGGTACACTAATAGCTGGTGTCCCGGCAACTGCAGCCGCCTCATTCAACACATCCATCGTCTCTCCGAAGAAAGGATATTTTTCAAATTCGCCAAGCTTAAGAGCCGTCATCGGTGTCGGTGCCGCAACTATCAGATCGACGTCGTTAAATACTCGTTTGAGATCTTCAATGATGAGCGTCTTGATTTTTTGTGCCTTTTTGTAAAAAGCATCATAATATCCGTGGGATAATGTATAGGTTCCAAGCATCATACGACGCTTTGCTTCCTGACCGAATGAATCGCGTCCGTTTCCGAATCTGACACCGTCATATCGGGCAAGGTTTGATGATACTTCCGCCCGCTGCAGTATGGTATAGACTGATATTGAGTATTTCGGGTCAAGAAGCGAAACCCTTTTTACTTTATGACCCATTTTCTCAAGAATTTTCAACGACTCTTCTACTTTCTTTTCAACATCTTTGTCCAGGCCTTTCATATACTCGTCCGGTACACCGAAGGTAAGCGTTCTTTGTTCAGTCATTTGTTTCTTGTAATCAGGTACGTCCTCAATTGCGGTAGTAGCATCATAGGGATCTTTGCCAGCGATAACCTGCAGGATCATTGCGGCATCTTCGACCGTTTGTGTCATCGGACCCGGACAATCAAAAGAAGAGCCCATTGCGATCACACCGTACCTGGAAACACGTCCGTAGGTAGGCTTCAATCCGACAATGCCACACCACGATGCCGGTTGTCTGATTGATCCTGCTGTCTCTGAACCGATCGCAGCCGGAGCAAGGTAGGCTGAAACCGCAGCAGCCGAGCCTCCGGATGATCCGCCCGGAGCACGTGTGGTATCCCAAGGATTTTTTGTCGGTCCGTAATCAGAAGTCTCAGTCGATGATCCATGAGCCCATGCATCCATATTGGTTTTGCCCGTAAATACAGCTCCCGCTTCTTTCAATCTCCTGGTCACAGTTGACTCATACGGAGGAATAAAAGTATCGAGCACTTTAGCCGAAGCTGTAGTCCTCACTCCCTCTGTGCAGAAATTGTCTTTTACCGCAATCGGAAGTCCGGTTAAATCACCTTCAGTATGATTCGAAAAATCGATCATCGTAAGATAGGCATTAAGATCCGTATTGTATTTGCCTGCTCTTCCCGCAAAATATGTAAACAGTTCTTTTGAAGATATCTTTTTTGAATTGACTAATTCTTTTAGTCCCGTAAGTGAAGTGCCGAAAATATCCATATTATTCCATGATCCTTTTAACTACAAACATTGATTTTTTTGTATTTTTAGCGTTTTGCAGTGCTTCTTCTTGAGTAAACTGTCTCTTGTTTTCAGTTCCGTCTTCGAAATAGATATTTGAGAGCCTGGTCGAATGTGAAGTAGGCTCGACATTTGATGTATCCAGCTCGTCGAGATTTTCGACATAATTGATTGTTTCCGCAAGCTGCGTTCTGTACATTTCAATGTTTGCATCCTGTATTTGAAGATTTGCCAGTTTGGCGATATGAAGAATATCTTTTTTTGTAAGATCGGCAGACTTTGACATGAAGATTATTATAACGCATCACTCAGTTTTTGTAAGGGAAAGATAATGAGAAATAGTTGATATTTACTATAGGTTAATATATAATATACATATGAGTATTGAAACAGGTAACTGTACATATAACGAAGGCAAAATGTGTCGCAGGGGATGCTTTAAAGAAGCATTACTTGATACGCAGGCACGGGAAGGCGGAAGCGCCAGCCCAGATCCTTCAGCGGGAGAGTTCGAGCCGGGCCCCTACATGACGGAGTCACACTGGGCAGGACTCATAGCACAGGTTCTTGCAAAAATTGAGACGTGCGGTCAAAGTGAACGAGTACAAGAACTTGTCAAAGAATGGAATGCTGTTAAGCGTGATCCTAACAACGGATTTTTACAAAATACAGGTTCGTCTACGCTTCCATCCGGCTGGTATACGGGTTCTGACTCCAAGTAACCTATTAGACTACAATCACAAGCGGTGTTTGCTCACTTCCCTGTCCCATCGGATTATCACGCATGACTTCTTCGAAAAATTCATCGGGCTTATCAGTCGCATTTCCCATTATATTTCTTCCGAGGTCGTTGGCATCGATTATTACAGCCCCTCCGAATTGGCCCTTTATCCTTTGATTTGAAAGATTTTTCTCAATTGCTTTCTTTATCTCCTGCGCGCCTTTTACCGGGTTTTTCGGTGCAAGTTTCGCAGAAACATTTGACGGATAGAGTGAATATTCTGTCGGACCGTCAATTGCTGCCGCCTGAGGACCGGCTACCCGATAAAACACACCGCGTATACCCAAAGGCTTTGTCAGGATTGATGCTACGGCCGCAAGCAGTATCCTTGGCAGACCGACCTCATCAATTGCAATTTGCATGGTCCACGGACTTCCTAATCCGATACCATAGGGAGTACGCGATACGAACGATGACAGGGTATTAGCCCACCAGGATGGGTTGATGTCCCAGATGAAAAAGGATCTCCCTTGAGATATGGCGACGATCTTTTCAGAACTTATGACATACCAGGATTTCTTTCGGAGGTCATTGATCTTCTGAGTTTCAAGTTGTTTTACTGCATCAGATATATGTTTGGCAATTTTCTCTGCAAAATCATCGCCTTTTGCAAAGCGTTCTGTTCGTATCGGAATGCGTTTATACGTATTGTCATTGACCTGAATCTCTATCTTTTTTCCGGCGTTAGGCGTTCCTAACTTTTTTTCAACAAGGTTCTCTTCCTTTTTTTCAAGAATATCTTCTGCCGGATCTATAAACTCCCTAAGCCACATCTCAGTGTTCAGTAGCCTCCAAAAAAACATGGTGTCGTCATTGTGACCCTGTAGAAACAAACGAAAATTCTTCAGGACTTGTTCACTGTTCCAGAATGGACGAGATGCAAATGATTCACTTAAAAAGATCTTATATATTTCCTGCTTCTGCTCTAAAAACCATTGGTGCTCAGGTGTTGTAAATCCGATTTTCTTGCGACGCAATCTTATCTTATTCGGCAGAAGTCCTTTCATGCTGTTGCGAAGAAGAAACTTGTTCCAACCGCTTCTTATAATAAACGTATCAGGTAGAGAAAAAATGTATGTGACCAGTTCCTTATCAAGAAAGGGAACACGTCCTTCGAGTGAGAAGTGCATAGTATTCCTGTCTTCGTATCTGAGAAGTGCCTGTAGAGAATTCCTAAAGATATCGTTATGGAGCCGCTTTTTTAAATTGTTTTTTTCCGTTGTAAAGTCTTCATTTTCATATTGTTTTATAAAATCTTGGTTCAGCACGCGTTCCGTTCTAATTTGATGAGATGATGAAAAAGTCTGTTGAATTTTTAAAATCCCGTACTTTACAATGACGTCTCTTCCTCCCCATAATTCTCTTATTAATGTCAAGATCTTTTTTTGTTTGTAAAGTTGCTTAAAGTACACAAAGTAATACGGAAGATAACCCGCCATCATTTCATCAAGGCCCTGACCGTCTATTAATACAGTCACGTAGTTTTTTGCCAATCGCATTACTTGAAACTGTGCATACGGTCCGGAACTGATAGTCGGTTCCTCCTGTATTTTTATAAACTCCTTCACATCCTGAAAAAACTCACTGCTTTTGGGGAAGATCTTATGGCTCTTTACATCTTTAATCTGTTTGAGAAGCTCATCAACATACACTTCTTCATCATTTTCGGAATCAGGGAATACGGCTGAAAATGTATTTTGCTTATCACCGACTGCTTCTGCTTCTTTTTTATGAAGATATTTGTTAATCAGCATTACTATGGCAGAAGAGTCAATTCCTCCTGACAGGGCTGATCCGACTGGGACTTCTGATATCAGTCTGCGCGTTACTGCTTTCTCCTGCAACATGTTGTATTTTTTGAATATTTGTTCATCGTCTATGGCTGCACTTGAATTCGTATTAAGTAAATCATGTTCAAGAGTTGAGTAATGGACAAGTTCTTTGCTTTTTTCCCGAATGATCATCATCTCACCGGGAAGAAGCCGCTTGATATTTCTGAAAAAGGTCTCTCTCCCGTCATCGTGAATACGATACTTAAGATATCGATAAAGAATTCGTTCATTGACTTCCGGTTCAATAAGTTTTGATTGGAGAAGAGGTGTAATTTCAGAAGCAAAGAGAATTCCCTGAGGCGCTTCAGCTTCATAGTAGTAGAGAGGTTTTATTCCGAATTGATCCCGAACAAGATACAACGTATCTTCGTTTTTGTCATACAAAGCAATACTGAACATTCCGTTGAATTTATCAAATACATCGGTGTTCCATTCTTCAAAACCATGAACAATCACTTCAGTGTCAGATTGTGTTTTAAACGTATGACCGGCTTTTATGAGATGTGTGCGAAGTTCTTTGTAGTTATATATTTCACCATTGAAGAATACGATGAGACTCTCATCTTCATTATAGATTGGTTGATCTCCGCCTGAGCGGTCAATGACAGCCAGTCTTCTGTTAAGAAGTGAGACGGTATCATTTACATATCGACCTTCACCATCAGGCCCCCGATGAAGCATAGCCCTCGACATCCTATCGAGAAGATCTTTCGTTTGTATTCCGTAACTTCCTGCAATTCCGCACATAGGTATGCTCTATTATACTCAAGATGGATGAGTACGGGAAGGCACTTACATATCTCTCAGAATTTGGACTCTTTTTTCTATCGGAGGATGAGTACTGAAGAGATTGGCTACCGCAGAGGATATCTGTCCCTTTTTGAACGGATTGGCAATAAACAAATGTGACGTTGATGTCGTTGCTGATGCGACGCCTCTCGGATAACTGCTGATTTTTTCCAGAGCATTCGCAAGCCCGTCAGGATATCGTGTCAAAAGAGCCCCGCTGGCATCTGCCAAATACTCACGCTGTCTTGAAACAGCAAGTTGTATAAGCATGGCAACTATTGGGGTGAGAATCAATGCAAGAATAAATAGAATATAGAGTGCCGGATGGGTATTGCGTCTGTCATTATCACCACCTCTCCACCACAATGATCTCATCACGATATCAGCCACCAAGGAGATCGATCCGACAAGTACTGCCGTAATTGTCATCACGAGAATATCATAATTCTTGACATGTGAAAGTTCATGAGCGATCACTCCTTCAATTTCCGAGCGTTCAAGAGATTGAAGCAGACCGGTGGTTGCACAAATGACAGCGTGCTTCGGGTCTCGTCCTGTTGCAAAGGCATTCGGTGACGGGTCATCAATAACATACAGTTTCGGCATCGGAAGACCTGCGGCCATACTCAGATTTTCGGTCACAGTATAATAATCAAAAAACTCTTCTTTTGTTGCCGGTCGTGCTCTGGTTGTAGTCAAAACCAACTTGTCAGAAAAGAAATAACTTCCGACTGATGATGCGAGAGAAATGACCAGTCCAAGCAAAGCATATGTCCAGGGATCATCATAAACCTTGCCGATTATGAAAAAGAAACCGGTAAAAATGATCGTAAAGATGACAAAAATCAGATAAGTCTTCAACTTGTTCGAAGATATATGAGCGTATGGTGTCATAAGAATAGTATTGTGTAATAATCAGTTTCCCAGAATATCAGCAGATATTATAAACGTTCCTTTGAAGGTCTGAGAAACTGCCCTATTATACAAATTCTTAGAAACTGACTTTGACATTTTCCCTGTCTTCTTCTCCTGCCTTGAAAAATTCGAACGGTTTAAATCCGAATAATCCTGCAACGATGTTAGAAGGGAACATTTGGATTTTGGCGTTGTAGTCTAATACATTGCTGTTATAGAACTGTCTTGAGTAAGCAACCTTATCTTCGGTATCTTCAAGCTGTCTCTGCAAATCCTGAAAGTTCGTATTGGCTTTCAGATCCGGATAAGCTTCTGCAACTGCGAAAAGAGATTTTAAAGCTCCTGTCAACATGTCATTTGCTTCTGCTTTTTCCTGCATACCTTGAGCATTCATAAGAGCCGAACGCGCTTTCGTCACGTTTTCGAATACTTCTTTTTCATGTTTGGCGTATCCTTTGACTGTCTCGACGAGATTCGGGATAAGATCTGCACGACGTTTCAGTTGTACATCAATGCCGGAAAGCGCTTCCTGTATACGTGTTTTAAGGACAACAAGACTGTTGTATGTCGCGATAAGGTACAGTCCGACTGCAAGTACTACACCACCGCCTATAAGTAATGGGTTCAAGTATATATCACCTCCTTTCGCATACATACATTGTAGCATACCGCGATCCAAATCCGACTGATTGTCTTGTATTTACAGGCTAATTTGATAGAATAAGAGGTATGGAACAAGACGTACAGTCAGTCAGCGATTATAAAAAACTAACCAAACAACTTATTCAAGAAAATACTGTTGCCTTTTTTATCGGAGCGATACTGTTTGCAACTGCTCTCAGCTCAGTCGGAATTCGATACGGAAGTAATATTCAGCAAGCGCTTTCCCAAAAGGGAACTCAACTATCAAAATTGTTTACGACAAAGACGACCTCAAATGACACAATCAATGATGTAGCAAAATCTGTAAGTGATCAATCTATCAACTACATCTCCCCTGCACCGAAAAAATCCGATGCTCAAGCCGAGGGAATCGGTATTGCGGCAGAGGAAAACGGTCAAATCAGTGCAATAAGCTCAGAGCAAGTAACATACCAGCGAAACAAATATACAATCCAACCGGGAGAAAGTCTTCAGGATATCGCACGAAAGGTATATGGGGATCCGAATGCTTGGGTGCGAATTGCTCAGGCGAATAATATATCGAATCCTGACTATATTGAGGTCGGAATGGAACTCACCATCCCCCGCTGATATTCTCATCTGATTGTGTATAATATTGAAACAGCGGGATTAGTACACCGGTAGTATGCATCCTTCCCAAGGATGAGAAGCGAGTTCGATTCTCGTATCCCGCTCATTGTTAGAATGGTCCGACAACTGTCGGACAGGTCGAGGGTTCGAGTCCCTTCCACCACTCCAATGGATACTACGCCACAAACGATTCAGGATTACTTTAACCGCTTCCCACCTGAAATTTAAAAGCGTCTCCAACAGATCCGTAGTGCAGTTACTTATATTAGTTGATGATCTTACTTGAGGAGATGCCCTATGGAGTTCCGGCCTTCAAGAAAGATGAGAAAACGGTTCTGTATGAAGCTTTCACAGCATCTCACACCAAAAGTAATTAATGTATTTAAGAAAGAACTTTCGTTGGAGATAATTCTAAAGATAACGAAATATCGATTTGAAGAGAAGTAATGTCCCTACTGCTCAGCAGCATTTCGTAAGCTCAGCAAAGACTTCTTAAGCGATTTTTCTAAAAAATTTTTATCTATTATTCTTAATATTTGAGTTAGCCAACCAGATAGTTTTTCAGTAGTTTGTACTTTGGTCTTATCTCCGATTGCTTCAAAGTACCACATATGTTCAGCATTCATGCCTATTGAAGTGCCGATCCAACCAATACACTTAAGATTATCTACGCGTTCCAGTCTTGATGTGATAGGCATACCGAGTGCCTTCCAGGTGAAAATCGTCCCTTTCTTAATCGGACCGTCAATATGTGTATATGAAATATCGGATTGCCATGTAGGCCATTGGGAAATATCCGATTGGATATTCCACACCTTATCAAGAGGAGCATTAATAATAATACTTTGAGTAGATTGTAATACAGGTTTTGACATATGAATTGAATATACAATTTTTTCTAATATATATCATTTTTCATAGGTTTATTTTCTTATTCCTGTCAAGATAGTACGTACTCATAATATATCCTAAATGCGAAAATGCCTGTGGATAGTTTCCGAGATATTCGTGAGTCTGTTCATCAATCTCTTCTGCCAGAAGTTTCTGCTTGTTCATGAGATTTTCTACTTTCTTGAATAGTTTCGCAGACTTTGTTAGTTCGCCGATTTTTGCAAGCGCTGAGATATACCAGAATGTACAAAGAAGAAATGCTCCTTCAGTACCCTGTAAACCGTCTTCGCTGAAATACCGATACACAAACACATCATTGTGAACAAGTTCATTCGCCGTTTTCTCGACAATCTTTTTCGTTCTTTCATCAGATGTCTTCAAAAAGCCGAACAAAACAAAAAGAAAATTTGTTGCATCCATATGCATGGTACCGGGATATTGCTTCAGGATTCCTTTTGATTCATCATAACTGTTTTCCCAGATCCAGTCATGAATCTGTTTTTCCAAACGGGTGTAACGTTCAACTTCATGGTCCTTCAGTTCGATTTTGTCACGTATCTTAAGTGAACGGTTAACTCCGACCCAGCACATCACTTTACAGTACGTATAATGTTGTTTTCCGCTTCGAACTTCCCAAATACCGTTATCTTTCTCATCCCATAAATGTTCTATCCTCGTAAGAAGGTAACGGATCATTTTTTTGTTCTCATCAGAAAGTTCTGCGCCTAGAGAACAAACGAAGTAATAAGCATCAATAAGAGCGCCGTATGTGTCGAGCTGAAACTGCTCCATTGCGCCGTTTCCGAGACGAACCGGTCTGGAATTACGATAACCCGACAAATGATCAAGGTATGTTTCTTCAGGGACATGTTCTCCGTGTATGGTATACATAAGCTGAATATCATGTTCACTTTCACGATCGAACTCAGTCACATTTTCAATAAATGAAAAGAATTTCATCGCTTCATCGACATACCCGAGAATATACAATGCATACAAAATAAATGTTGAATCACGTACCCATACATATCGATAGTCCCAGTTCCGCAAACCGCCGATTTGTTCCGGCAGTGACATGGTGGGAGCCGCAACAATGCCTCCGGTTGGATAAAATTGCATAAGTTTCAGTGTGATGGCTGATCTGACTAACGTATCGCGAAATTCCCTGATAAACTGTCCATTGGAAACCCATTCCTTCCAGAAATTCATTGTTTCTGATTCAAAGTCAGAACGGGGATGGATTGATAATTCACCTTTTCTAACGTGCTCAAGGACGAGCTGCTTGATCTCTCCTTCGCCGATCCTCACATGAAGCACGAACAAACCATTGCTCCTTTCAATAGCAGTACCCGGCGGCAAAAATAAAATGAAGCGGCCTTCTCCGCTCATGAACGTAATACGGGAACCGTCCTGATGCATATCCGCAGACACTTTCCCGTATTCAGGACGAGGCTGAAATATAAAAGTTACGGAATTAGAGCCTTTTTGTCCCTCAATTTTACGGATGAGAAGCTGTGTTTTACACGCATTTGTCGGTTTGGGGAGCATGAAATCCTTCACTATGAAAGATTTGTCTTCCTTGGTAAACTGATGTGAAACAATCGCAGTTTCTGATACATAAGTTGATTCGACGTCGTATTCCGGATTTTCTATTGAAAAGGTTCCGCCGTTTTCATCCAAAATTCTTCCGAAAATACTCGATGAATCGAAATAGGGCAGACACATCCAGTCAATAGATCCTTGTGATGAAACAAGAGCCGACGTCTGTAAATCACCTATGAGAAAATAGTCTTCAATGCGGTTCATAAAGGCATTATACCATCTGATATTTCAAGTCAAAAATTTAGTTATAATGAATTATGCTTGCAGAACCTCATATAGATATAAAAGCGGAACACAGTTCATTTCACGGTATTGTGTCGTCGGTTTTTGCAATTGTCACAGGTTCCTTGGCTGCCGTAGTCGTTTATACTGCACCGCAGTACTCACTCGGTTCAGAGCTATTTCAGAAATCAGTAATCGAACCTACTTCTTCGAATTTCTCAGCTCCGCTCTCAAATACGGGAAAAGCATCCGAACGTCGGCAAATTATCGGATTTCTCCCCTACTGGGCGATAGGGAATAAAGCAAAAGTATATCCGGAGTATATGGACCAAATGATTTATTTCGGTTTGACAATGGACTCAGCAGGTAAACTTCTCAAGGAAGATAAAAACGGAAATACTCTGCCTGAGTGGAATAGCCTTACCTCTCCATACTTTCAAACTCTCAGAGAAGAGGCAAAAAAAACAGACACGAAGGTACTGATTGCCATAAAGAACTTCAAAAATGACGAAATTAATACTCTTATCAGCAACCCATCAGCTGTACGAAAAGGTATAAATGAAATTAAATCTATTGTGGAGGAATATGAATTCGACGGTATCAATATCGATTTTGAATACGTCACGAGATCTGATTTCCCGACACAAAAATTCTATAATCAATTTCTTAAGGTATTAGCTGATGATCTGAGGAATGAAAAAGCAGATATTATCATCTCATTCGATGTGAATGCAACGGCTGTCTATGCCGATATGGCATATGATATGGTCAAAATTGGAGACACAGTCGATCAGGTTGTCATAATGGGATATGATTACTATCAACCCTCATCAACTAATGCCGGTCCTGTAGCACCGATTGACATGCCTGACAATGCACCAAGTCTTACAAAAACTCTTGACTCATTGAAAGGACGCGTTGAGCCTGAAAAAGTTATTCTCGGAATTCCGTTGTACGGTTATGAATGGCGCACTTTGACAGACCGATACGGAAGTGAAACAGTGCCCGATACCGGCGCAATTGCCACGTATAAACGTGTCAGAGAGCTGATAACAAATAAAGAAACGGTTTCTATTCATTACGATTCTTATAGCAAGTCCCCTTGGCTTACGTATCGACAAAACGGTCAAATTAAACAGGTCTATTATGAGGATGAAAAATCTATTGAATCTAAGATTAAGCTTATGCATGACCGTGAACTCGGAGGTATAGCGCTTTGGTCTCTCGGATATGAAGGAGATTATATAGAGCCTTGGATCGTACTGAAAGAGGGCGTATGGCATGAATAAAAACTTTGAAAGAGATTTTGAAAGAACAATGAACATCTTCAAAAAAACGATAATAACATACCTATTACTGCCACTGATACTAATATCTGTTCTCTTCACTATTTACCTGAATAAGGCTAGATCATTGCCATTTCACTACTGGGATGAGTACGAATGGGTAAGTAGAAGTTACTTTTTCGAATTTTATACGCCAAAAGATCTAAATCATCCTGTATGGGATGCATACGAATCATATGATCAGCCGAAGCTCACAGAACTACTATTCGGTTTCTGGCTATCAATGCGTTTTTATATTGAAATTGATCACACTCTTCAATATCCTTACACTACTTTTCTGTTAAAAAACAATTTTACGTCATTAGAACAAGATGAAATGGAGTTACTTCTTCAGCAAAGCAGTGTTGAGCCAATGGACGAGAATAAATGGATAGATGGAAAGCTTTTGCGTGATGTCCAAAGTCTAACAGCGGCTAGAATTGTATATCAAGCCCGCCTTCTCAACCTATTATTCCTGTTAATCACGATAGTTATTACTTACTATTTACTACTCCAATTATTCCATCCATTATTCGCGCTAGGAAGTGCTATTTACTACGGACTCAATTCACTCATCATCGAATCATCCTTAGTCGCACATTCTGAAGCTTTATTTCTTCTCACTTTCACAACTGCTTTATTGTTCTTCGTACTTTATGTAAAGAGATCTGGTAATTTACTTTATATCGTCATATTTATGGTATTTACCGGACTCTGCGCTTCTACAAAACTTAACGGATTTCTACTGCTTGGTATATATTGTTTGATGTCATTGATTCAACTTTATCACGAACCTAAAAAAATAAAACCGATATTGAGAAATATTTTTGCTACATCGATCGTTCCCTTTATGATATTAGTACTCCTTAACCCATATACCTTTTCATCCCCACTCGTAAAAACATACGAACTCTTTCAGTGGAGAGTTCAGACTTCTACTTATGAGCAGACTGCTGTAGATTTTCTTTCAACACCTGCAGAAAGATTACAACGAATAATCGAGCATTTTAGTACGACTGATAGTTCACGCCGTTACGATAATATATTAGAAAGAGTCCCGAATGTATTTGAGAATATGTTTTTACTGACATTGTCACTATCCGGACTGATCTATTATTCGTTCAAGGCAATAAAAGCAGATCAGAACGGACAATGGATAATAGTGTCTTTTCTGGTAATTATTGCAGCTATGTGCTTGTACCTTTTTTATGATTGGGACAGATACTATGTTCAGCTTGTCATTTTTATCATCATTTTCCAAGTAACCTCTTTACGGATGATCTTCAATCTTTTGTACGCTATTTTTTTAAGAGCCGTTAACAGACCGTCCAAAAAATAGTGTTAAG
>CAYMVU010000009.1:0-30675 GCA_964394215.1 uncultured Gammaproteobacteria bacterium | reverse complement strand
CAACCGTGTTATCCCTGACGGTCCGCGGTCAGAATTCCCCGCATTCGCGACTAATAATCCTTTTAAGCTTCAGGAAATTTCTGCAGGTTTGGGAATCCCCATGGACCAAATCAGATCGATAAAACTCGACATTGATGAAATCCAGGACAAAAACCCAAGAACTGTAGCTATAAAAAAGGCTCAGGAAGCATATAAAGAAGCAGGTGAACCAGTGTATGTTGAAGATACGACCTTAAATATATATGACTTATCAGATCTTCTCGAGCCTACTGTTGTAAAGTTCTGGGCTGAAGACCGAAACCGACGAAAAAAAATCTGTAATCTACTCAGCGAAACAGACAGACGAGCTGAAGCCAGGACAATTTTTGCCATAGCAGACGGAGAAAATGTCGCGACATACGAAGGAAAAGTCTACGGTACTATAGCTGAATCCCCGGCCGGTTCTCCCGATTTCGGATGGGATGATATTTTTATTCCGGATGGTCAAAAACACTTACAAGAATGGGAAGAAAATCCTGTCCCCCGTACCTTTGCACAAATGCTTCCTGAAGAAAAGATTGCTCTTTCAATGAGACAAGAAGCCCTGGAACAAATAAAAGAAAATCCTTTTGAAGCCGGAATTTGGGTACACGGACTATTAGGAACACTGGATATGGAAATTGAAGCCATTGATAAAGAATACTTTAAAGGCCCTGAGATGGCTGCTGCACGACGCTTTGCTTTTAAACTAAGATCCCTTGGAGATATGGAAGAGAATGAAGATCTGCAAATTGATCCTAATAAAAGACCACCTATCATTGAGGTTAAACTTCATCCGGAGATTACTCAGTATACACATGATCCGAAATCTAAAGATATCGGGGTACTGTTGATGGGATATGATCATCGCAAACTTGCTGACGAAACAGATACTCGTATAAAACAGAACCAAGACGGAAGACCGAGTTTCCTGGAGCACACTGCAAAGTCATACACACGGGGCATCGCGGCAAGAGCATATGAATTTAGTCTTCATCATAATCCTTCTATGTACGAACATTTAAGAAAAATGATGAATGGACAAAAAACACCTGATCGTCCAAATATCGCATCCCCTGTTATCGATCAACTGCTAGGAATGAAAGAGTTTGTCACGATTGATCCTGAAACCGGTGAAGAGGTGATCGAATTCAAAGCGACTGCTGTTCCCGGTTTTACTGATCTTGCCTATGAAAGACAGTACTCCGAAGAAAGTCAAAGCCGAACAGCCGCTGCAATGAATCATATTCTGAATAGAAATGGTGTCCCGACATCCATCTTTGCTTTGGGAGGTATGCCTCCTGTGACCGGATCACGCGATGTTGTCACGACTGCAGCTCTATCCTTTATGAGATCATACATTCCTCACAACAGTTTATTTGTCGACTTTGATCGGCGGAAAGAGATGTTTGATGAATGTAAGGCTTACGTCGAAGAAATGATTGAAGGAGAGGAAAATGAAGATATCCGAAAACTTGCGGTGGCACAGATAGGCGTATGCGTAAGCGGTAAAGATATTGAAGCAATTGCACATCAGACTGACGAACTAATTCAGTCCGGTTGCAGCAGCCTGCGAATTTATACGACAAATCCCGGTCCGGAAGTCCCTGACGCTGCTCGAGCGATAGGAAAAATGGTACAAGAAAAGCGGGATAAAAATGAGACTCTCCCTTTCCATTTATGTGTCGGACCTATTGTCAACAAAGATCAAGCAGAAGAACTTAGAAAAATCTCTGAAGAATACGGTATTGCTCTTACACTTTTAGCAGGTCATGGCGGCGGCGAGAACTGTACTTCACTCGAAGGTGGTGCTGCAGCCAACGCAATTCAAATAATATACGCTCTTACTCAAAAACCCGAATTTAATAATGTATCACTAGGTTTTGAAGGAGGCTTGGGAACTTGGTTTGGTCCGTGGATGGGGAGAATAGAACAGATTTCAAAAGACGGAAGCATGGTACGTGGTTGTATTGAAACTCAAGGCGGGATCAGTATCCTACATAAAACAGGTGCTCCTGTACAGCCATACTCCGGAACCGCAAGTCCCTGGACACAAATGATTGAAAGGACATTATTCCCTGAATTAGCTCCACGCACCAATCCTGCAGGCCAATTGAAAAATAATGAAGGAAAACCCGGGTATATGAAGACTCCACACTGGGCTATTAGTATCGCAAATTACTTTTATGCTATGCGGAGTATGTTGGGACGTACTCTTGCTGATCAGCAGTCAAGCTCAATAGATGAAATAATTGAAAATATTAAAAAATACGGCGACACTCATCTCGGAGCAAGCTCTGCAGCTGTAGATACTGCTAAAGCACATAGACCTTCAATGTCATAACCTTAATGGGCCTTGTTTACCTGAATTAATTCATACACTTTCCGTACTGCATCTTCAATCGTTCCGTCATTCATCACAACATTCTCAAATAAATGTCCGTATGTTCCCCAGTCTTCCCAATCCCGTTCCAGTCTTTCAAGGAACTTCTTTTTATTGGCTGCAAATTCATCAGGATTTCTTTCTTTTACGCGGTGGTATAGCGTAGTAAGCGCCGGAACTCCGACATATACCACAAGAGTTTTCTCTTTGAGAAGTGCCGCTTCTTCAGCAGTGAAATTATCATCAAAGAATTTATCAGTTTCTGCTGCACGGCTCGGATCAATGCGCCATATAGTATTTTCACCTGCAAGAACACGGTCAAACGGTTCTCGTTTCGTTCCTTTATAATCAGGAGGGTTTCCTTTTTTTGCATAATTAAAATACTCTGCAAACTCACCTGCTGCTATCATTTCTTCAAAATGAGGAAGAGTGACAAAATTGTAGTCGACACCGTCAATTTCTCCCGGTCGCGGATCACGTGAAGCATATGTGACAATCCGTTCGGCATCAAAACCCGGGAGCTTCATGACTTCATTGCTGATAGTGTCTTTTCCGGCACCTGAAGGCCCTGTCATAACAAGGAGCATCCCTTGAGATCTCGGTTCGCGCTCGATTTGAGGTCTATCAGCTTCCATTGCTTCAGTATCTTACTGAATAATACCGTTCAATGCAAGTGTGTTTTTTGATGATCGGTAAATCGTCCCTTCCGGCATGACAGGATATACACCGGTTGCACATCCCCCACAGTAACCGTTTGCCATAAATATTTCCCGACTGTCGTCAGGAATTACCAGGTCCTCAATATCACATTCACGTGCTGCTTGAATAATCCCCTTGTGACTCACAAACGCTACATTATCTGCCCCTATCTCTTCTGCAATTTTGTCCCAATCGTTCCCCATTTGTACAGCTATCAGTTCTCCTCGAGACCGGAAACTAACACCCAGATGACACGGCCATCTGACTGGAGGAAAACCGAAGCGCCAATGAATTTCTCTCACACCAAGCTGACGGAGCATGCGCGTCACTTCCCGAGAAGTATTTCCTCTCACGAGGCTGTCATCTCCGATAACAACAACCTTGTCTTTCCATAATCGGTGGTCATCGACAGGCATCAGTTTTCCCCTCACAAGTGCTGCAATTCCGTTCATCTTCTCATCCTGCATAAAGGTGCGGGTTATTTCCTCCTCTCCGTTATAATGACTTCTGATAACTGAAGGGTAATATGGTTTTTTCATCCCACTTGCTAAACCCGTAGAAAAAGGTACTCCTGAATCAGGCATTCCCACGACAAAATCAGCATGCGGTACCGGATGCTCTTGAGCTACAATCTCACCGGTCCTCATACGAAACTGTAAGGCGGATTGCCACTCCCGCGGATTCATTCCCTCTTCAGTCGGAAAGCGACTGTTCGGACTTGAAAAATAAGCCGGCTCAAAAATGCACCGTTGACGATTTTCCTCAGGTGATCCATCTTGAAGGAAAGCTGTACCTTGGGGGGTAATTTTGAGAATCGCGCCCGGCGGGAACTCTTCCAAAACCTGCGATCCGATTTTTTGCAGCGCTACTGTTTCTGACGCAATAACAATCCCTTCATTTTGAAGATAGTCTCCCACAACAAGAGGATGTACTCCGAACTGATCACGAATCACATACACAGTATCTCCGGATCCGATAATCATATTGTTTGCTGATGCAGCGATCTCGGGAAGCTGCGCAAATTTCAAAATACGCTCATCCATGGTATTTGCATCCAGTGAACTCAATGTATGAGCCGCAAGCACGGTATCACTTGCATGATCGGAGACCGGGACTGGGAGATAATTTCTCAGACGTGATTCATTCGGAGTATTTCCGTTTACCGCAACATGTACCTTTTGTCCGTCGATTTCCACTTCTACAGGCTGCATATTTTCAGATCCGTATCCGCCGCTCGTTCCGTATCGAAGGTGGATAATAGCCCAATTATTTGCCATCTCACTCTCTACATCATGAGGATCAATGGCATCTTTCAGGAGGCCGGCACCCGTCACGCGAAAACCGCTGTCGGTTACGATGCCGGCTCCGTTTTGACCGCGATGCTGAAGTGAATGTCCGATTTTAAAAAGATCCCGTTGCAGATCCTGTTTTCTGAATGAGTAGATTAGTCCCAAGCCGCACTCGTGCACAGGCTTGTCTTCTTCGTATGTCGTGAGTATTTCTGCTGGCATAATTGATAGTACGATTATAAAATGTGAATGAATAAAATAGGAACAAATGCACCATTCATATGTATTAATATATTCACAATATCTATGAACAATATCAGCTTTCACAAACTTTCCTGGCAGGATTTAGAAAAAGATTGCTTGCATTTATATGTTTCTCAACTTAAAGACATCAGTGTTGACCAAATCGTTTCGATCTGCCGCGGCGGAGATATTGTGTCGCGTATCTTTTCGGATTTACTCGGCTGTCTGCCAATTTCCCACATCACCCTTACTTCCTATAAAGATATGAAGAAACAAAAAATTCCCGTCATTACAGAAGAGCCGCAGAAAGATTTATCAGAAAAATCCATTCTGGTAATTGATGAAGTATCTGATACCGGTGCAACATTTGAGATTGTCACTGAATACTTTCAAAAAAGAGGAGTAAAAAAAATCTATACTCTCTCGCCGTATATCAAACCTCATACGACCTTTATCCCTGACTTCCATCAGAAAAGCATTGATGCATGGATCGTCTTTCCCTATGATGTCAGAGAAACAGCCGACGGATTTACAAAGATGTTCGGATCCGTCAAACATGCAAAAGAAAAAATGCTTGAGATCGGATTTCAGGACTGGGAGATGCAAGGAATTATCGACTAAGTTTTTTCGGAATATGTTTTTTCCGAAGAAGATATATCGCAAATCCGATTACAAAAAGGCTGAGGACAAGAGTAAAAATCGTATTGAAATAATCGACACTCCGTCCGTTTACAAGATCCAGAATTCCCGAGATATCAACCACAACTGCCATCAAAATAACGGCAAATAAGACGAATCGTTTCATCCTTTTAGTATAATACCAATATGGGTAAAATACTAATTGCCACCTCCAATAACGCAAAACGGGAAGAAATTTCATACGGACTTAAGGATCTCGTAAGCCAAGGATTGGAAATTCTTACTCTCAATGACGTGAGGGTTGAAGGAGAACCCATTGAGTCCGGGGACACATTTGAAGAAAACGCAAAGATCAAAGCTCTCTTTTATGGGAAACAAGTCAATATGCCGGTCATCTCCGATGACGGCGGTCTGATGATCGATGCACTGGATGGACAACCGGGAGTAAAATCCCGTCGTTGGCCGGGATACGAAGCGACTGATAAAGAACTCATTCAGTATGCTCTTGATAAGATGAAACACATCCCGGATGAAAACCGCACCGCACAACTTATCACATGCGTCTGTCTGTACCTTCCTCACATGAAAGAATACTTCTGTGAGCAGGAAGGAATAGAAGGGATGATTACAAGAGAAGCATCGACATGGGACACGAACGGCTATCCGTATCGCGCACTCTTTGTAGTCAAAAAGTACAACAAATTTTACGATGACCTCACAGAAGAAGAACATCATCACATCAATCACCGTCTGAAAGCCTTAAGAAAGCTTAAAAAGCATATCAAAGAGAAAATTTTATTGTAAAATAGTGTTATGAACGCAAATTCCTTCTTTCTTTACTTTGTATTACCCGCATTTACTCTCTTTCTCATCTTTACCAATAGATATTACTACTCGAAGAAGGATTCACGCCGTATGCGTTTTAATATGCGTGAGGACTTATTTTTCGGGAATATTGTCGGACCGATTGTCGGTCTCATTGGTATTCTAGCGCTTTATGCAAAAATTCTTAATATTCAATATCTCTCTCAACTGCGTTGGGAGATACTTGCGATTTTTACGATTACGCTCATGTCTCTACTTCTTGGAATCGGACTTGGCGGACATATTGCAGCAGTCAGTATAGAAAAGAGCTTGAAAAATAAAAAGTTTACTGAAGAGACTGACGATATACTGTTTTTCTTTCATTGGCCCTTCGGACACAAACTCACGTATATTCCGGCCGCGCTTGTGATCTATGTTGTGGTACTTCTTGATTTGTTTAAGGGAAGTCCCGAAATCCTTAAACCGCATCAGGAGATGCTGCTCATAGTATTGGCAACAGGACTTGCTATCGCAACTTCCATTTCCTTTGTCATTACTCATGTAACCCGTATTATGTTTTATACCCTGCTTGTGCTTGTTTCAGGGTTATTTTTTGCTTTGAGGTATGAAACCGTGACACTGAAAGAACATCCCACTGCATTCTTTTTTGCCATCCTATGTATCGCGATCTTGATTATGATGGCAATTTATCGGTATATACATCATGTTTCCAAGCCCCTACATACATATATTCATTCCAAATTCCGCGACGGTGATAAGGTAATTGAAGACTAAGTTGTGATACAATAGGACAATATGATCGATATTCAATATATCCGCAACAATGTTGAAAAAGTAAAAGAAGCGGCAAAAAACAAAAACCGAGAAGTTGATATTGATCGTTTGCTGTCACTGGACACGACACGTCGAGAATTGATCCAGAAATCACAAATACTTCGGGAAGAACGCAATCAGATTGCATCGCAAAACCCTCCTTCAAAAGAACAAATTGAACGCGGGAAAGCTATTAAAGAGGAGCTTAAGGGGATTGAAGAAGATCTGAAAACGGCTGAAGCACAATTTACTGAACTGATGCTGTATGTACCGAACATTCCTCTTGATGAAGTTCCTGTCGGCCGTGATGAATCCGCAAATCAAGAATTGAAAAAATGGGGAGAGCCGAAAAAATTTGATTTTGAAACGAAAGATCACATCACACTCGGTACTGAACTTGATATTTTTGATCTTGAGCGGGGTTCTAAGATCTCCGGATTTCGCGGGTATTTCCTGAAAAATGAAGGTGCAATTCTCCATCTCGCCCTTCTATTCTATGTTTTTCAAAAGCTGAATAAAAAAGGCTATACACCGTTCATTGCACCGACAATTGTGAAGCAGTTCACACTTTTCGGATCGGGTCATTTCCCATGGGGAAGCGAACAGGATGTGTACAAACTGAATGAAGAAGATATGTATCTTTCTGGAACAGCTGAAATTCCTATTACTGCCTATCACTCCGGAGAGATATTGCAGGAAAAAGATCTGCCGAAACGGTATGTCGGATTTTCACCGTGCTTCCGAAAAGAAGCAGGCGCATACGGAAAAGATACCAAAGGCTTATACCGTCTTCATGAGTTCTGGAAGATTGAACAGGTGATTTTAGGGAAAAATGATTTGGGGGAAGCAAGGAAAATTCATGAAGAACTTGAAGAAAATGCCGAAGGGATTTTGCAGGATCTCAACCTTCCCTATCGTCAGCTTCTGATGTGTACCGGAGATATGGGTGAACCGCAGCTTAAAAAATATGATATTGAGACATGGATGCCGTCACGGGAAGGATATGGAGAGACCATGTCAAACTCAATCATGGGTGATTTCCAGTCGCGTCGTTTGAATATCAGATATAAGACTAAAGAAGGCAAGACCGAGTACGTATATACTTTCAACAACACCGCAGTCGCATCACCTCGTATTCTTATCGCTATTCTCGAGAATTACCAGCAGGCAGACGGAAGCGTGAAAGTACCGGAAGTACTTGTGCCTTATACAGGCTTTGATGTCATTAAGAAGAAATAACCGATCTCAAATATTCTGTGCGATTTTTTCCGCTAGCTCTTGCGTTCCGAGCGGTGACTCAAACACAATATCTTTCGTACCGTATCCTGCATCCAGTGTTTTCTCAACTGCATGACGGATTGCCTGTGCTTCATCAGTCATTTTGAAACTATACTCAAGCATCATTGCAGCAGACAAAATTGTACCGATCGGATTAGCGCTGTTTTTTCCTGCTGCCTTCGGATATGATCCGTGAATCGGCTCATACAGAGAAGTCTTTTCTCCTATTGATGCCGATGGCAACATACCGATCGATCCCGTAATGACCGATGCTTCATCAGTCAGAATATCTCCGAACATATTTTCGGTAAGAATAACATCAAAGAGCGTTGGGTTTTTGATAATCTGCATCGACGCATTGTCAACGAACATATACTCAACGATCACATCAGGATATTCCTCAGACATATGCTGGACGGTTTCCCGCCAAAGCCGGGATGTTTCCAATACATTTGCTTTATCTACCAGGGTTAGATGTCTGTGTCTTTTTTCAGCAAGTTCAAAAGCAAACTTGGAAACTCTTGCAATCTCTGTGATTGAATAACTCGATGTATCATACGCTTCGCGACCGTTCTTTCTTCTGCCTCTTTCTCCGAAATAAATACCCCCAATGAGTTCACGAATGACGATAAAATCCGTTCCTTCAACAATTGACCTTTTCAAGGGAGATTTATCAAGTGTCGCCGAGAATGTCTGTATGGGCCGTACATTTGCATAGAGTCCAAGTGTTTTTCTCATTTTAAGGAGTCCCTGCTCAGGACGAACGGTTGCAGTCGGATCATTATCATATTTCGGATCTCCTATTGCTCCGAATAGGATCGCATCTGACCGGAGACATAATTGTTCTGTTTCTTTCGGAAAAGGATCATTTACTTCATCAATTGCCGCTCCGCCTATGAGTGCTTCAGAACAGGTGAATTCATGTTCGAATTTCAAACTGATCGTATCCAGTATAGTTACTGCAGCGTTAATGACTTCAGGCCCGACACCGTCACCGGGAAGAAGAGCAATATGTTTTTTCATAAGCTCTCATTTTACTAAAGATTTGTAAAAATGGTTTCCAATTTATTCATATCGCAGCGCATCAAGAGGATTTATTTTGGCTGCGCGGCGTGCTGGGAAGTATCCTGTTCCGAAACCTATAAAAATCGAAAAACATATTGCAAGAACGATAAACCACGCAGGTGTATAGAAAATATCAATCCATTTTCCGCCTAAGCTGAGTGCCAGTACATTGATAAGAACATTGAATATCACTGTAAACAAAAATCCGAGTATCAATCCGGCTATCCCTCCACCCAGTCCCATAAAGACTGATTCCGCCAGAAACATCTGCTGTATCACTTTATCTGTCGCACCAATCGACTTCATAATACCGATTTCACGGGTTCTCTCAAGGAGTGCAATAGTCATTGTATTGAACATGCCGATTGCTGCAATAAACAGTGCAACAATACCAATAATGGTAAAAAGCATTTGCGTATATCTGAATATCTGATTAATTTGGGTTAATGTGTCTGTTATCGCCGAGACAACAAATCCCATTCCTAAAATTTCTTCTCTGACGGTTTCAATGTATTCCTGGTCCGTAACCTTGACTTTCAGTGCTTTGTACTCATCAAAAGCAACAATATCAAACGTCTTTTGCGGAATAAAGAAATAGTCAGTTTCATCTGTCACCACTCCTACAATAGTAAACTCAATGGGAACAGTAACTGTTTCGATTTGTGGTGTGGGTGCAGTCTCTGCAGTAGCCGTTGCTTCAAGAGCAGCGGAAAGTGAGGCTACTTGTGGGGTTTCGGTAGGGGTTGCTTCCGTACTGTTGATAAGCGATATCCGGAACTTTTTACCGACCGCTTCTTCCGGTTTTAAATCAAATAACGTAAGGATTGCGGACGAAACAATAGCTTTGTCTGTCGCGTCATCGGTAAAAAGATCTCCCTGATCGGAACTGATGTTTGAAAGACGAAAAAATGTCTCATCCACACCATACGCAACTGTCTGAGTTTTGGCATTGTCTATGCTCATTTCCGCCGGGAGCGATTTTGAAGCTGATACTACATCAACATGTTCCAATTTTCTTATTTTTTCAACGGTCGCGTTATCAAGTTTGACAAAGTCATTCAATTCCGTATTTGCCACAACATCCAGACTAAGCAATGAGTCACTTGTGGCCAAATTCCCAATGACCAATTTCTGCAGGCCAAAAGTAAGCGAAACCAAAAAATAAACTGCTCCGATACCGATTCCTATACCGATAACTGTCAAAAACACCCGTAGTTTTTTTGTCCAGAATCGCTGCACAGTAAGTTCAACTATATCACTCAATAAGATTTCTGAATGGATCTGCGATGATATTGGCTGGAATATTTTGGAAATAATGGTTCGTAGTATGTTCATAATTTCATCAATTTAAGAATTTGATCAAAATGTTCGGTGAGATGTTCTGCTGTCGGAGCGTACAATCCTATACCACCATTTTGTACCGGCTGATCAAGTACGCTACACATTTCTTTTGCAGATATTCGATTCTTATAGCGCTGTATCATCAGATTAATGATCCCTTTGATTTCATCATCACTGAAACTCATTAGTTGAGGTTGACTAAGCATAAGAGCCAACAGATCAAGCATATGTCGCTTGATTTCGTTTCGTTCTGTTTTGACCAGAGTTTCGTACGGTGACAGATGTTCCTGCTCTTTGCGAATTTTTTTCCGGGGATTTTCTTTGATAACTTTTCCGTCCAGGACATGTATGATACGGTCACCGAATTTGGCAAGAGAAGCATCGTGAGTCACAACAAGAAGAGTATTATGGAACTCATCATTAAGTTCTGCAAAAAGCTCCATAACTGTTTTTGTAGCAACGGAATCCAGGTTTCCTGTCGGCTCATCGGCAATAATGATCGGAGGCTCCGTAATAAGTGCCCGAATGATACCCACACGCTGCATCTGTCCTCCTGACGCCTCAACAGGTAATCTTTTAGCAAGCTGTGATAGTTCAAATTTTTTTAGTAAAACAGCTGCCCGATCTTCGCGTTCTGATTTCGGCATTTTAGAAAAAATGAGCGGCAGGGTAATATTCTGCATGACAGTTAAGGATGGAATAAGATTGTACGCCTGAAATACCATGCCCACTTTTTCTCGATGAAACTTGGCTCGTTCATCGCTTTTGAGGCTGCCGATATCCTGCTTATCAATGGTAATAGTTCCTGACGTGGGCTGCTCCAGCCCGGCAATAATATTGAGAAGAGTAGATTTTCCCGACCCTGAAGGACCGAAAACAATGACAAATTCGCCGTCCATAACCTTCATATCGACACCGCGCAGCACTTTATTCAGCCCCGCTCCGCTTCCGTAATTTTTTATCAAATTTTTTGTTTCAATGATTGGTTGTGATTGTGTCATATTAACCTCCTATACGTTTGGCCCATCCGAATGTTCCTTCCAGGTTTTTAATAATCAGATCAAGAGCGGATACTTCTTTTTGCGGTGTGAGAAGGACATACGGATCAGACTTCGTTACATTCCCTGTGCGATCCTCCGAAACTACTCTAAATCGGTAGACTGTTGCCGGCTTCAGATTAGAAATGATAACTATGTGGTTTGTGACAGAGTCAACACTCACAGGAGTCTCCTGATCAAAGGTATCTCCAATTCCACCGAGTGCATACTCAATTTTTCCGGTTGATGGTTCGTTGGTATTCCAGGTGACAATTGTCTGTACTTTGTTCTGTCCCGATACTACCGTGCTGCGGCTATTAACAACGGAAATCTGCGGACCGTCAGAATCATTTTCTGTAGTGAATGAATACTGCGAAGACCTTGCTGTATTACCGCCTTCATCAGTGATAACGACTGTGAATGAGTACACTGTTGACCCTGATAGATCCTTGAGTACTGCTGTATGACTGGTCGTAACCCCGGATACTTTGTAGGTGTTTTGCTCACGGTTCGCGGTATTTACATATTCGATCAAACCAACAGTCGGAATAGCTGTTTTCCAGGCGATAATTGCCGTATTTTCTGTAACGTTCTCCACACGGACAGCTGCAACTTCCGGTAAAGAAGTATTAAACTGGTATTTTTTGGAAATAATGTAGTTTCCGTTTACATCCGAAGATTTGACCTGATACTCATAACTTGTTGCAGGTGTCAGATTTGTCAATGTCACTTCATGATCCGTCACAAATAATGTCGCGTCACCCGCAGTAAGCAATGTCGATGCAACTCCGGCTTCTTTGTAATACACCTGACTGGTTGATTTTTTCGATGTAGTCCAAGTCAATGTCACAGAAGTTCCGGTAATCTCAGTGACAGTCGGTCCATCAGATGTGATGGTTGGTGGGTTGGTCCCTGATGAAGAACCGACATCGGTAAGCGCTCCCAAGACATCCTGTGTTGTAGTAGAGAAGGTTGCATTTGAAGATTGGTTGACATTCCCTGCCTCATCCACTGCAACTACTTTGTAATTATATGTTGTAGATGGAGCTAATCCGATAATAACTACTGATTTACTTGTGTCATATTCATGATCACCTTCGGCAACGCCTCGTTCATATGTTGTTGTTTCTCCATATTCGACTTTTCCGTCGGCATCTTCACTGGTATCCCATGACACTTTTGCAGAGGTTGCAGTGATCTCAGAAACGGTGATATTTGAGATTGACGGTCCGGTCTCATCACGTGCCGCTGCTCCTTCAATAGTAGTAAAGGTTGCGGCTGTCGATGTGGTTGAGTTGCTGCTTGCGTCAACTGAAGTAATGCGATAATTATAGGTTGTTCCTGCAGTGAGACCGCTCAAAGTGATGGCATGTCCTTGTACAAGAGTAGCTGAAGAGGATGACACATTGTATGAAGTATCCGTACTGAACTCTACCAATGATGTAGAAGACTCATTGGTAGACCATGTCACACCGGCTGTGGTCTGTCCTGGAAATACTTTAATATTACTGATGACTGGTCCTGTTGTATCTTCAGAGGTGGTGAAGGTATACGTTGACGAGTTCTCCTCCGTCCCTTTATTATCGACCGGATCATAAGAAATCGCTCGGTAATAATAGGTAGTTCCCGGAGAAAGGTTTGTCAGTGTTATTGAGTGAGATGTACCCATTGTTGCAACTCCTCTTTCAGTCGTATATGAAGTATCAGTTGAGTATCCCACCTTTGCATTTGCCAGCTCATCTGTAGTCCAGGTGAAGGTGGCTGTTGTTGTCGTAATGTTGGATACAGCAAGCTCCGTAATAACCGGTGCTGCCGTATCGCTTCCGCCGGAACCGTCCGGCTGTAATCCGTCCCCGGCACGCGTTGCAACACCGCTAATTTGATTTACCGTATTGTACTCTGATTCATTGCCGTGATCATCTACTACGGTGACACGATAATAATATGTAGTAGCACTATTTAAATTAGTGTCAAGATAAAAGTTTTGGGTAATTGTTGCTACCTGTGCAAGTGCATTGTATGTACTATTGTCAGTAGATCTATAAATCTGATAATAGTTAAATCCTTCCGTGGGTTCAGAACTTACTGCCCAGGCAACAAACAATCTCCAGGTACTCGTTGAGACGAAAGATGCATCCTGGATCATGACACTGGAAGGGGCATCAGGAGCTGTTGTTGAAATCGTGCTTGTCTCATTTCCATATTGGTCTTTATATCTGATATATACTGTTTTTGTTCCGTCAGGCATGGTCCAGTCATAGGGTGTTGCATATGATACCCATGTTCCTGAATTCGCATTGTCACCGTCTGCCGTAAGATCACTATTATTTGAGACTTTCATAAGAATAGAATTAGTGTCCGATGCCTGCGGTGTCACACGGGCCAATCTCCCGTTTATAAAAAGATCGGTAGATACAGGCGCTTTGGTATCAAGGACTATGAATGATGAGAGATCGGAACCGATTTGATTGGCCGCATTTCCGTCATTTGCAACCAGTCGTATCTTTGCGGTTGTTGTTTCAATATCACCGATATCATCACGGGCCGTCCAGACTGCTGATTTTCCGGTGCCGGTCGTGGTCGAACCGACCCCGCCGACTGTTGATCCGACAAAATAAACGATTGCACTGCTTGAGTGTACTGCATCACGTGTCGCATTTGCACCACGGGTGATTGTACCGTTTAGGGTGTTTCCTGATTTTGAAGTATAGGAAATCATTTCACTATCGACCATGATTGTCCCTGATGTCGGTAAAACCGACGCATCGGAAACTGAGATGCCTGATGTATCTGCTTTTGCCAGACCTGAGGAAAGGGTAATGCCGATATCTGCCGTGATATACATCGTCACCGTTGACTCTTCCGGATCAGTGACAGTGTAAGTCATAGTCACAATACCGTCTGAGTTTTGTGATGGCCCGCTTGTGATGAGAACCGTAGGCGGAGTATTTACGACATACTGAATTTGCACTTCCTGAAGAGTGGAAATGTATTGATCTCCTTCTGCCGCAGTAAGTATCGCTTTGTACTGGTACCATTGATCATCAGTTGTATCTGTATGGTTAGTATTGATTGTCTCGCCGCCATTCGGATCTGTGTAATAATCACTTGTGCTCGTGGGGCCAAGCCAGCTGCTCCAGGTTCCGGGAGCACCTTCATTGTCAGGAGCAGTTCGAAGTTGGAATTTCACATCGGTTCCTGTTTCAAGAACTTCTGTCCAGGTAATACGGCTAAGTACTGTTCCTGAATCGGCAGAATCAAACGGTGAGGATATAAGCTCTGCTTGCGTTGGTTTTTGGACAATGGTACCATCACCTGCGGCTGTATACCCTGCGTAACCTGTACCGGCTGTCACACTGATAGTCCCGCTGTATGTTTTTTCCTGATAATACACTGCTATCCTCCCCCCTCCTCCTGCTCCTCCCGAATTTGTACCAGAGACATACGCATTCCCTCCATCAGATGATATCGGTCCGGATCCGGCTAATGTGCCTACAATAAGATATACTGATCCCCCTGATCCGCCAGAGCTTGGTGGCCTGTCGTAATAGTCCAAACCGTCGGCTTTGATACTGCCTGTGACAGTGAGTGTACCTGAAATTGTTAACTTTACTGCTCCTCCTCCGCTTCCCGGTTTATATTCAATTTGTGAGTACCTGCCGCCTGAACTACCCAAATCCGTTGGTTGGTAGGCTGATCCGTATGTAGTTCCTCCTGTGGCATTATCTTTTCCGGCCCCTCCTGCTCCCCCATATCCTCCTCCTGCATTGTAATAGACAGTTCCCGAAGGTGCACCAGTTCCGTTTGCTCTTGAATAGCCTCTCCCTGTTACATCAATCGATCCGAATTGCCCTACAGTTACATCTCCGTTAACTGTATAGATAAGTTTATATTGTTCTGTGTCAATATTATTTGAATGGGTAAGAGTGCCATTTACGGTCATCGATGTAAATGTTCGTGCCGTATTCGCAAACAGTTTGGAAGTTTCCGGAATAGTCAGATTTCCGCCTCCGGAAAGAACTGCAAAGGTACCTCCATTATCAGTCAATATTCCTTTTGTCGACCAATCAAGGCTTGAATAGGTAATATTGGCAGAAGATCCGATATCAAGATTTCCATAGTTTCTTACTGTTAATGCGTTAAAGGTAACTGTTTCATTTATAGTTGTTTTACCTGTATGAAAGTCCCATGTATCAATCTGATCATTATTATCAACAATAAGATTTCCGTAGGTATCCGCAGCTGCCTTCAGATAAATGGTGCCGGCTCCTCCTTTTGCATAAGAACTTCCTCCATATGCCGTATACGTTCCGGAATAGGAACTCGATGTATAGTAGACTGCGATACGACCGCCGCCGCCGCTGCCGCCGTTTGTACTGCCGTTACCTCCGTTTGACGTGAGCGTTCCGCTTCCTGCCCATGTACCTGTTGTAATATAAACACTGCCACCTGAGCCTCCGGCATAGCCGATATTCATATAATTACTCCCGTTTGCGGATATTTGTCCGTTATTTGTCAATGTCCCTGTGACATTTAAACGGATCGCACCGCCTCCCGGTCCGTTAGGATACTGCCATGTTGAGCTGTTATAGCGGCCGCCGGCGCTTCCCAAATCCGTTGGTTGAGTAATTGATCCATATGTCTCTTTATGGACATTCATTTGATCTTTGGATCCTGAACCTTGTCCTCCGTAGCTTCCTCCGGGTGCATCCCATGAATAGGTAGTCGGCGTCCCCGGGCCATATAGATACTGGTAACCTTTTGAACTTACATCAATTGATCCTGATGCTCCGATATTCAAATCCCCTGTTATGGTCAAATTTACTTTATACGTATCACTGTTATAGTTATTTGTATGTGAAATAGTACCGTCTACTGTCGCACTGCTCCATGTGCGCGCTGTATTGGCATAAAGGGTAGCAGTTGACGGGACAGACAAAGCACCACCTCCTGAAAGAAGCGCAAATGTACCTCCACTATCCGTAATCACTCCCGCTGTAGACCAGTCCAAAGTAGTATATGAAATATTTGCTGAAGGTCCGACTTCCAGATTCCCTTTATTCCTCAGTGTAAGAGTTTTAAGGGTAAGAGTACTATCTATAAGAGTTCTTCCTGTCATATAATCCCAGTTGTTAATATTATTATTGTTATCAACAAGAAGATCTCCATATGTTTCTGCATTCGCTTTCGTATAAATTGTTCCTGCTGCTCCACGCCCGGCTCCACCTCCTCCATACGCAGTATATGAGCCGCTAAAAGTACTTGAAGTATAGTAAACGGCAATTCTTCCACCGCTTCCGCCTCCGCCTCCGCTTGCTCCGTTTCCTCCGTTTGAAGAAATTGTGCCGCTACCGGCTAAGGATCCTGTCGTTAAATAGATACTTCCGCCTGATCCGCCGGAATCACCAAGACTTGAACGATAGTTACCGCCGTTTACTGATATAGTACCCGTGAGTGTGGTGCTTCCTGCAACTGTCATTTTCACGGCTCCGCCTCCTGTCCCTCCTATATATGTTGTGTTATAGCCTTGTCCGCCGCTTCCCCAGTCTTCAGGCTGTGTCATAGATCCATATACTGCACCTCCTGTTCTGAACTGCTCACTCGTTCCTCCCTCACCGCCGTATCCGGCCCCACCGTTTGAGGAACTATTTGAATTAGATTTCGAACCCGAACCGTACCCGCCCAGATACCCTTTACTATTCCCTGAGATCGTACCGCCAATTGACGCATTTCCTGTCGAGACTGTTATGAAAATTCTTCCCAATACCGAAGTACTGACACCTGCATGAGTGATTGATGACCCGGAATAGGTAGTAAAATTACCGTCATCTATAACCAAAGCACCTTCAGTTATCGCATCATACTCAAATGAGACAGTAGGCGATGTCGTACCCGAAGCGTTTCCCAGAGTGAAAGAATTTATTGTCCTGTAGCTCGTATCAACGGCAGTTGCGGTATAAATTTCAAGTTCAGAAACATTCAACTGTACGTATGGATTACTACGACCTCTCATATTGTAAAAACGATAGTACCGATACGAAGTCGCATTGACAAAGGTATATGTTCTGGTTTCAAAAGTCGGCCAACCTGTCTCAGAAGTTTTTGTATCAAGAGTGTCCCAGTTTGAGTTGTCATTACTACCTTGGAATACCCATTCACCCGGATACTCATTGTCGTTATTTCCGCTTGTCACAGCGTAGCTTGTTGCCACTACATCATTTCCCGCACCAAGATCAAATGTGAGCGTATAGTACCCCGTTGCTCCCGAATCGAGATAATCAGTTCTTGAGCCGTTATTAAGGATTGTTTCATCACCCGAAAAATTACCGGTAATGGTAGCATCCTGTGCCACATTTTTAATAGCACTGCCGGGAAAATAAATGGTTGCATTTGCATCTATCGTAACGTCATCAGCGGCGCCTGGGATTGCATCATTACTCCAGTTTGCGGGATCTGTCCAAAATGCCCCGTCTCCGCCGCCGTCCCATGATACAGAAGCTGCGTAGACAGATGGAGATAGGAACATGAGAAAAAAGAAGAGTAGTAATGAATAAGTGAGCTTTTTTATGTTCACGGTGACGTTTCGAGTTTAAGTTTTATTTCTCCTGAAGTGGAGTTGTCAATTCCTGCCGTTTTTGAATAGAATTTCGTCCACCCGGTCGCATTGGAGTTGTTGATGGTCGTTACGGTATCAGCACCACCCGACCAATCAGACTGTGTAAAGTACAAAGTTAATGCGTAGATTTGATTGACAAAATATACTGCCGAACCGAAGACAAAAACAACGATACCAATCGCAATCATATACTGGACTTTCCTCGCAATTCCAAATGATGAAAGGTATGAAGTTATTGAATGATAGAGAATTGAAGTTCGCTTAACTGAAGATTCAAGCGGTCTCAATAGGTTAAATAAGGCTCCTTTTTTAAGGTCTTTTTTGCAGCTTTCTACAAGTGTTTTGGATATATTCCAGAGCCTCAATCGCATCTTCTCAGTATAGCTTCATTCCGCTTGAAGATCAAGGGTAAATCTTACCGTTTTCTGATATTTTGGAACACTGTTTTTCTGTCTTTTTCAAACATTGCTATTTCCGGCAGACTACTGGTAAGATATCCGACATCGTCAAAACCATTGATCAGGCACATTTTTTTGTAAGGAGAAATTTCAAAGGCAGCCTGCAGACGGTAGGTTGTAGACTCTAATACTTGATTCAGCAGATCAATTGAAAACTCTGCTTTCGGATTTTTTTTCATAATGGTAAATATCTTCTGCAGTTCATTTTCTGTGACTTGAACCGGGAGTAAATAATTATTCAGTGCATTGCTCTTGAAAATATCGGCAAAAAAACTGGATACGACTACCCGAAACCCATAATCAACCAAAGCCCATGCTGCATGCTCACGGCTTGATCCGCATCCGAAATTTCGACCGGCAATCAGAATTTCACCTTCATACGTCGGATCATTTAGTACAAAGTCCCGTAGCGGCTTTCCGTCTGCATCATATCTCCAATCCCTGAAGAGATTTTCTCCAAAACCTTCTCGGGTTGTAGCTTTTAAAAAGCGTGCCGGAATAATCTGATCCGTATCAATATTCTCAATCGGAATCGGAACCGCTGTTGATATGATTTTTTGAATTTTCATAGGTTATAAAAAGGTTCTGGGATCGGTAACTACACCCGTAATGGCTGTTGCAGCAGCAGTCAAAGGAGATACCAGCATAGTCCGTGCTCCAGGTCCCTGTCTACCTTCAAAGTTACGATTACTTGTAGAAACACAGTATTTCCCTGGCGGAATTTTGTCTTCATTCATCCCAAGACATGCTGAACATCCTGCACCGCGAAGCTCAAATCCTGCATCAGCAAATATCTTGTCGAGTCCTTCTTTCTTTGCCTGCTTAAGAACTTGAGTTGAACCGGGAACAAGGATTGCTTCTATATGCTCTGCTTTTTTTCTTCCCTTGAGAATCTGCGCGGCAAGACGAAAATCTTCGATTCGGGAATTTGTACAGCTTCCGAAAAAAACATAGTTAACTTTTTTCCCAATTATCAGTTGACCTTCAGAGAGTCCCATATACTCAAGAGACTTTTTTAACTGCTTTTTATCTGATTCAGATAACTCGTAACCCGCAACTGGTAACTGTTCATTAATCTTAATGCCCATTCCCGGATTGGTACCGTATGTTATCATCGGCTCAATATCTGCAGCATCAAAGACTTCAACACGATCATATACTGCTCCTTCATCTGACGGAAGCGTTTTCCAATATGAGACTGCCTCCTCCCATGCATTTCCCTTCGGCATAAATTTCCGGCCTTTCATATAGGCAAACGTTTTCTCGTCAGGTGCGATCATTCCGCCCCGTGCACCCATCTCAATACTCATGTTGCAGACTGTCATTCGGGCTTCCATCGAAAGATCACGAATCGCTGATCCGGCATATTCGACAAAATATCCGGTCCCTCCTGAAGTACTCAGTTGCGAAATGATATAAAGAATCATGTCTTTCGCAACTACTCCCTTTTTCAGTTTTCCGTTGACTTCGATTTTCATGGTTTTCGGCTTGTACTGTAGGATTGCCTGTGAAGCGAGAACCTGTTCTACTTCACTGGTTCCGATTCCGAATGCAATCGATCCGAAAGCGCCGTGTGTCGATGTATGACTGTCACCGCAGACGATTGTCATACCCGGCTTGGTCACACCGAGCTCCGGTCCGATGACATGTACAATGCCTTGCCAGGGGTGCCCCAGACCGAAGAGTTCTACACCGAACTCTTTGCAGTTTGATTCAAGCATCTGTACCTGTTTTCGGGAGAGCAACTCCTTTATCGGCAAATGCTGATCCTTAGTCGGCACATTGTGATCAGCAGTTGCCCAGGTGCGGTCGACTCTGGAAACCGGAATGCCCCGTTTTCTCAATCCGTCAAATGCCTGAGGTGAAGTCACCTCATGAATAAAATGAGCATCGATGTATAGGACAGACGGAAATCCTTCCTCTTGTTTGACTACATGAGCATCCCAAATTTTATCGAACAATGTTTTTGGCTTTCCCATATTATTTTTTTTGATTTTCCGGTCGAAGCTCACGGACCTTAGCACCGGCCTGCCACATTTCCATATTTCTGAGTTCCTCAAGTTCTTTTTCCAGTTCTTCACGATAGTTCGGGTCACTGTTTTTCTCCAGGGTTCGACGTGCTTCTTCTCCTGATTCGACACTTTTGTATAGCTCCTCAAACACAGGAGCAGTGGCATCACGGAACTTATCCTTCCAGTCAAGTGCACCGCGCTGAGCTGTTGTTGAGATGTTTGCAAGCATCCAGTCCATGCCTTTTTCACCGACCAGTCGGATGAGACTTTGCGTCAGTTCCTCAACAGTTTCATTGAAAGCCTCACTCGGCGTGTTACCGTGTTTTCTCAGTTCATTGTATTGTGCTTCAAACAATCCTTCGAGAGCCCCCACGAGAATGCCGCGTTCACCTGTCAGATCGCTAAATACTTCCTTTTGGAATGTCGTCTCAAACAAATACCCTGATCCGACAGCTATTCCGAGAGCTTTTGCTTTCTCTTCAGCTTGACCTGACACATCCTGATAAACGGCATATGAACTGTTGATGCCGCTCCCGTCAAGAAAATTGCGACGAACGGTAAGTCCTGACCCTTTCGGAGCAACCAACACGACATCTATCTCTTCCGGAGGGACAACGCCGGTCTGATCGCTATATGTCACAGCAAAACCATGCGAGAAGTACAGTGTTTTACCCTCAGTTAGATGCGGTTTGAGTTTTGGCCAAAATGCTTTCTGACCGGCATCAGACAACAGATACATGATTATTGTGCCTTTTTCTGCTGCATCCTCGATCTCAAATAATGTTTCTCCTTCGATCCATCCGTCCTTCACAGCCTTGTCCCAGGATGACGAACCTTTTCTTTGTCCGACAATGACATTGATGCCGTTGTCTTTCATGTTCAATGCCTGCCCCGGCCCCTGAACTCCGTATCCGAGGACTGCAACAGTCTCATTTTTTAATACTTTACGAGCTTTCTCCAAAGAAAATTCCTCGCGTGTTACGACGTTTTCTTCAACGCCTCCGAAATTCATTTTTGCCATAATAAAAACAGTAATTAATAATCAATTATTTTGCCGCAATCATCTCAATCTCAACTAAAGCTCCCAACGGTAGAGCTGCCACCTGTACAGCAGAACGTGCCGGTTTATGATCTGTAAAATAAGAACCATAAACGTCATTTACCGTTTTGTAATCTTCGATATCTGCAAGAAAAATAGTTGTCTTCACGACTTGATTCAAATCTGTACCCGCGGCTGCAAGAACATTTGTAACATTCACCATTGCCTGTTTTGTTTGATTTTCAATACCACCAACTAAAGCTCCCGTTTTCGGATCAATGCCGATCTGACCTGAACAGAAAATAAATTGCTCAGTTTCAATCGCCTGAGAGTACGGGCCCACTGCTTTCGGAGCATTGTCTGTTTGAATTGTTTTCATAGGTGATTGATAAATAATTAGTGCACAAAAGATGAAAAATGCGGATTTTGAAACTTTTTCACGCTGCCGCCAGTTTCATACGTGATGAACGAAATCTAACTCGGCTTGAAAAAGTTCAACAATTCGCATTCGAATCTTTTGTAAAATAAAATAATTAACAAAATTTCAACTGGTAACTGCGCCTTTTGACGCACTCGAAACTAGCTTTGCATATTTTGCCAAAATACCTCTCTTGTAGCGTGGTTCAGGTTTCTTCCAATTCTTCTTCCTTTTTTGCATCTCCTTTGCATCAATGAGAATATTTATCTCTCGTTTCCTGACATCAATATCAATAATGTCTCCTTCCTCAACGAGTGCAATAGGCCCGCCATCCGCGGCTTCCGGTGCAATATGACCGATCATAATACCGTGAGTTCCTCCTGAAAATCGACCGTCGGTAATAAGCGCTACATCTTTGCCGAGCCCGGCACCCATTAGAGCAGCCGAAGGGGAAAGCATTTCTCTCATTCCCGGACCGCCTTTCGGTCCTTCATAACGAATGATAATGACATCGCCGTGATTTATTTTTCCTTCAAGAATAGCCTTCATCGCATCGTCTTCGCACTCAAAAACTCGTGCCGGTCCTTTGTGCTGCTGAATCATTTTCCCCGACAGCTTCATCACTGCCCCTTCTTCAGACATCCCGCCTTTCATAATCGCCAGATGATGTCCCGGTGGTGAAAAAGGTTTTTCCATAGATGAAATGACATTCTGATTTTCAGGGCGATCCTGTGCTTTTTCGAGATTTTCCGCTACGGTTTTACCTGTGACAGTCAGACAATCACCATGCAAAAGACCTGCATCAAGAAGCAGTTTCATCACCATCGGAATACCGCCAATTTCATCCAAATGCTCCATCATATACTCTCCGGACGGGCTGAAGTTCCCAATAAGCGGGACTTTTTTTCCGATCTTTTCGAAATCATCAATCGTGAGTTTCACATCAGCCTCATGTGCAAGAGCTAACAAATGGAGCACCGCATTTGTCGATCCACCCAATGCCTGTACCACCACAATTGCATTCTCAAACGCTTTTCTCGTCATAATATCTCTTGCCCGAATACCTTTTTTCATCATATGGAACAATGCCTCAACCGTTTTTGCAATATCTTCGATCTTTTTTTCGGAAATACGACCCATACGATTCATAGCAGGATGAGAAGCGCTTCCGGGAACGGACATGCCCATTGCTTCGATCGCGCTTGCCATCGTATTGGCAGTATACATTCCTCCGCATGCACCGGCACAGGGACAGGATCTGGTCTCAATCTCATGAAACTCCTGCTCATTCATTTTCCCGGCCGAGTAGGCACCGACCGCTTCAAACACACTCACAATATTCAAATCACGCTCTTTATAAGTCCCTGGCAGGATAGTACCTCCGTACAATGTAATTCCTATCGAGTTATTGCGGGCAAGTGGCATCAACGATGCCGGAATTGTTTTATCGCATCCTGAAAAGGCAATGGTACCGTCAGCAAAATATGCCTCAGACATCATCTCAATCGAATCCGCTATCCACTCACGTGAAACAAGAGAATATTTCATCCCTTCAGTCCCCATCGTCTCGCCGTCTGTAACAACCGGAGTACCGAACATATACGGCTTCCCTTTGCATTTAACTACCTCATCTTCTGCAATACGTGCAAGTTCATCAATATGAGCATTACATGGCCCAACATCCGTATACGGGGCAGCAATACAAATTAATGGTTTTTCAAAATCATCAGTATCATACCCCACAGCACGCATCATAGCACGCGCCGGAGCTCTCTTCACCCAGGTTTCTTCTCCCGGACGACTCGTCAGTTCCTCACTTCTTCCTTTCAAATCAGGTTGTTCATCATGACAGCAACAACTGCCGCTACAAGTTTTTTTCATTGAGTAATTAATCAAATTCTAAAGTCGAAATATGTGGATTTTGAAAATATCTCAAAACAGATTGCGCTCGATACTGCGGCGCATCTGTACGTGCCTGAGACACAGCTCATGCCGCTTGAGATTTTTCAACAATACACATATGAGACTTTTTAAGAACTTTTAATTCCAAATCCTGAAATCTAGCAAAACATACTACACAAGATACTCATACAGCATATCCTGCTCTGTAAGTTTTCGATATTTCAATTCAATCGCATCCATCCGCTCCATAAGCGGCTTCAAATCTGACTTGTCCTTGAGCTCAATCCCGACAAGTGCCGGAGCCTTCTCCTTATTCGTCTTTTTAATATACTCAAATCGCACAATATCATCATTCGGACCGAGAGCCTCATCAAGCATCCGTTTCAGCTGACCGGGCTTCTGAGCAAACTCAACGATAAAATAATGTTTCCGTCCCTGATATACCAGACTTTTTTCCATAATTTCCGGGTAACGCAAAATATCATTATTCCCTCCGCTTAAAATACACACAACACGTTTCCCTTCGATCTTCTCCGCGATATAATCAAGCGCTGATATCGAAAGAGCTCCAGCCGGTTCAGAAACAATTCCTTCATTTTGGTATAACTCAATCATTGTTGTACAGTCCTTACCCTCCGGGACAAGAACGATATCATCAACATTCTTCTTTGTAATTTCAAACGTCAAATCTCCGACTGTCCGTACAGCCGCTCCGTCAACAAATGTATCAACAGTATCCAAAGTCACAATTTTATTTTGTTTCATAGACTCAAACATACCGGGAGCCCCTTCCGGCTCGACCCCAAAAACCTTAACCTCTTCCCTCTTACCTCTTACCTCTCTCAAGTAAGTACTTACGCCCGAAATCAGTCCGCCGCCGCCGATTGCAGCCACCACATAATCTACTTCCCCTTTCAGTTCGTCAAAAATCTCTTTTCCAATTGTTCCCTGCCCGGCGATCGTCATGGGATCATTGAAAGGATGGACGTATGCAGCGCTTTTTTCTTTGGCAAAAACCTGTGATGCAATACTTGCATCATCAAAAGTGGTACCGACCAACTTGATATCGACAAAACCGTCACCGAACTGCTGGACTTTCTCAATTTTCTGATTCGGGGTAACAATCGGCATGAAAATAGTTCCGTGTACTTGTAGAGCATTACAACTGTAAGCAACACCCTGAGCATGATTCCCGGCACTTGCGCAAACAACTCCGTTTTCACGTTGTTTTTCAGTCATGGAAGCCATTTTGTTGTAAGCTCCCCGTATCTTGAATGAGCGAACTTCCTGCAAATCTTCCCGTTTGATAAACACCTGAGCTTTATATTTTTTTGATAAACGTGCTGAGTACTGTAAAGGCGTTCTCAGTGCAACACCTTTCAGCCTATTTGCCGCCTCTTCAATTTCTTTAATAGAGATTTTCATAATGTTTGGGATGCGCACAGTAATCAAAATATATCCTTTTATAACCGCCATTCATATCGTTCTGACTTTATAAAAAGTATATTTTGTGTTACCAGCGCATCATAATTTTCAACAGATACTTTAAATAATTTTATTCAACCCATCAACATATGCCTGCACGGCCGCAACAACAATGTCAGTATCCGACCCGAAACCGTAATACATCTTTTTCCCGTGCTCAAGCTGCACATTCACCCGACTGATATCATCCGATCCTTTTGTTACCGCCTGGATCAGAAATTCTTTTAGTACAGGAACTTTTTTCATAAGCTCCGCATCCTTAATAATTTGATTCACACAGTTACATGATGCATCAACCGGACCGTTTCCGGTCTTTGAAGCTATGAATTCAGTACCGTTTACTTTCAGTTTCACTGATGCCATGGGCTTTAAGGGATAACCACACATGACCTCTACAAGATCAATTTGGATTTTTCTCCGTACATCACCCGCACGTCCCATAAGCATCTGCAAGTCTTCATCATTAACCTCTTTTTTGTTATCAGCCAACTCGAGAAATTTCGGATACAATTCATCCAGCTGTTCCTTATTCAATTCAAAACCGAGTTCATGCAGTCTGTGATTCAAAGCAGCACGTCCTGATCTTGCGCCAAGGACTATCTGTGTTTGTTCAAGCCCGACATCGGTCGGCTTCATAATCTCAAACGCCTGCTTATTTTTCAGCATCCCGTCCTGATGAATACCTGAAGCATGAGCAAAAGCATTGGCGCCGACTATCGCTTTGTTCGCCTGTACCGGCATCTTCATCAAGCGTGATATCAGCCTGCTTGTCGGATAAATCTTTTTAGTATTAATGCCCAAATCATAGTCCAACCCGTGATTCGTTTTTATTGCCATAATGACCTCTTCAAGAGCTGTATTACCCGCTCGCTCTCCGACGCCGTTTATCGTCCCTTCGACTTGACGGGCTCCGTTAACGACCCCTGCCAGAGCATTGGCAGTCGCCAGACCGAGATCATTGTGACAGTGCACGGCAATCGTGACTTTATGAATGTTTTTCACATTCTCTACCAGATATTTGATCTTCTCCCCGAACTCCCAGGGCATACAGTAACCTGTCGTATCGGGGATATTGATGACGGTCGCACCGGCTCCAATGACGTTTTCGACAAAATGCGCCAAAAATTCATTGTCTGTGCGACCTGCATCCATCGGAGAAAACTGCACATCCTCAACGTATTTTTTTGCATGCTTTACCGCTTCAATCGCACGTTGTAAGATTTCTTCTCGGGTTGATTTAAAAACGTATTTGATATGAATATCGGAGCTTGAGATAAACGTATGGATACGTTTGTGCTTTGCATACTTCAGTGACTCCGCTGCACAATCTATATCTCCTTTTATCGCGCGGGCCAAAGGAGAAATAACCGGTTTTGAAATCGCTTTTGTGATCTCGACTACCGAATCAAAATCTCCTTTTGAAGAGATCGGAAAGCCCGGCTCTACGACGTCAACACCAAGAGCCTCAAGTGCTTTCGCAACCTCAATTTTTTCAACCGTATTCAGTTGGCAGCCCGGTGCTTGCTCTCCGTCTCTCAAGGTTGTGTCAAAAATATAAACTTTATTCTTCATATGATACATGTTTCAAACTTTTTTAATTTTGATGCGCGAAGTAATCAAAATGTACGATTTTATAACTCGCCATCTTTTAACGTTCTGGCTTTATGAAACGTATATTTTCGGTTACGAGCGCAATATCGTTAATAAGTTACTGGATCCCGGATCTTAGGCGGGGATGGCAATATTCTGCCGTCATTTAAATACTGCAATCCTTCCTGATCTCACAATCTCTTTTATGCCAAAAGGTTGCAGTAACTCATCCAACTTATCGATTTCTTTTTCGCTTCCCGTTATCTCAGCGACTAAATAACTCTTGTCGACATGGATAATCCTGCCTTTTGATAATCTGACAAACTGCTCGATTTCTTCTCTCGTTTCTTTCGTTTTAGCCGTCACTTTGATGAGGGCGATTTCCCGGGGCACAAGCTCATCATCTGTGCTTTCGATTACTTTCGTCATCTCGATAATGCGATATAATTGTTTCCCCACTTTTTCAACAAGATCACGTTCAGCGTCAATCACAATCGTAAATCGGGACATGCCTTTATGCTCAATCTCCGAAACAGTCAAACTCTCAATATTTATTTTTCGACGAAGCAGCAAATCTGCAATCCGGTACAAAACACCCGGTTTGTTTTCTGCTATTGCCGTTATGGTATATCGTTGTTTCATAAGTTAATAACAATTCAGACAGTAAGAAAAGGTTGCAGGATGCAGTCTGAATACTGTTTCTACTGCCTACCCTCTACAGCCTACAGCCTACAACCTACTCCAATCTTACTTCCTCCACACTTGCTCCACTTGGAATCATCGGAAAAACATTCTCTTCCTGCTCTACTTTTATCTCAAGCACATACGGACCTTTGTGATCCAGCATCTTGCGCAGTGCTTTTTTGAGATCTTTCCTTGTTGAGACACAGTCTCCTTCTAATCCGCATCCTTTTGCGACTGCGACAAAATCCGGACTTTGGATGTTTACCATTGAGTACCTTTTTTCAAAAAAAAGCTGTTGCCACTGGCGAACCATTCCCAAAAAACCGTTATTCAGAATGATCACTTTCACGGGAAGCTGCTCCTGTGCAAGAGTGGTAAATTCCTGAATGTTCATCTGAATCCCGCCGTCACCTGATATCGAAATCACTTCCTGATCGGGGCGTGCATACTTTGCACCAACTGCAGCCGGTAAACCAAACCCCATTGTACCCATACCTCCCGATGAAATCCAACTATTCGGCCTGGAAAACCGGTAGTATCTGGCTGCGATCATCTGATGCTGTCCGACATCCGCAACAACAACCGCTTCTCCTTGTGTCAGATCGGAAAGCAATGTTACTACTTCTGCCATTTTCAACTCTCCGGTTTTCGGATGCGTATTCTGATCTATTACCTGTTTTTTTTCGATTTTATAAAGCGCTTTAAATTCATCAAGCCAGTTCTTATGAGATTTTTTTTGGATAGCTTTTGTCAGTTCCTGTAGAGCAATTTTGGCATCTGCCACGATCGGCACATCAGCAGGTACATTTTTATTGAGCTCAGCAGGATCGATATCAACATGGATGATAGTTGCTTCTTTGAGATAATCCGAAAGCCTTCCGGTCACCCGATCATCAAACCGCATGCCGATTGCCATGACAACATCCGCCTTATTCGAAAGCTTATTCGGAGCATAGTTTCCGTGCATACCGAGGAAACCGACATGAAGCGGATGGCCCGAATGGAGTGCAGAAAGCCCATGCAAAGTAAAGGCAGCCGGAAAACCTCCTTTTTCCAGAAATGCCTGAAGTTCCTTTTGAGCTTTTGCGATTTGTACGCCCTGACCGACCAAAATCAACGGACGCTTCGCATTATCAAGATGTCGTGCTGCTACTTCTATCTGGCGACGATGCGGTTCGGTTGTGGGCTGATAACTGGATAACGTAACCGCTTTGGGATATGCGAACTCCATCATCTCAAACTGTGCATCTTTCGTAATATCGATAAGAACAGGTCCGGGGCGTCCTGTTCGCGCAATATGAAATGCTTTCGCCATTATTTCAGGAATCTCGCGGGCTTTAGTAATTTGATAATTCCATTTGGTAATAGGAGCCGTAACACCGATCACATCAGCTTCCTGAAATGCATCGGTGCTGATGACACGACTATCTACCTGGCCTGAAATACAGACCATAGGAACACTGTCCATCATCGCATCAGCAATTGCAGTTACCAGATTGGTTGCTCCCGGCCCTGACGTCACCATACAAACTCCCGGTTCTCCCGTCATACGGCCGTATCCTTCGGCAGCATGTCCCGCCCCCTGTTCATGACGGACAAGTACGTGTTTGATCCTGCCGTCATTGGTGTAATCGTAAAGAGCATCATACACCGGCATAATAGCCCCGCCGGGATACCCGAATATGACCTGTACGTGTTCTTTCAGCAGGGATTCAAGAACTGCTTGCGAGCCTGATATTCTCATAATTACACTTTGATTTTGGTACACCAACTTTCGTATTTGTTAACATTTCCGCGAACAACTTTGAAAAAGAGATCCTGGAGCTTACCTGCAATAGGTCCCCGTGTTCCGTTTCCGATTTTTCTTGTATCAATATGTGAAATCCAGGCGACCTGTGCACCCGTACCGCAAAAGAATGCTTCGTCAGCAATATACAATTCAGTGCGGTCAATTGACCGTTCTTCCACAGGAATATCAGCATCCTTTGCAAGCTGAATGACTGTGCGTCGTGTGATGCCTTCAAGGATATCATCAGATTTTGGTGGTGTGATAAGCACTCCATCACGGACGATAAACAGATTCATGGCAGACCCTTCTGCGACATGACCGTTTTCCGAAAGGAAGATTGCATCATCGTATCCGTTCTGCATGGCTTCTTTCTTTGCCATAGCTGAGTTGAAGTACGAACCTGAAGCTTTGACACGGGAAGGAATGGCATTGTCAGAGATCCTTCTCCAAGAAGAAACCATAGCCGTGACACCTTTATCAGTCGGCAGATAGTCACCGAGCGGAATCATGTACAGTGCAAAGTCCAGCGGTTCCTCACGAATGAGGTTCGGAGAAATATTCAGACTTCCAGTATATGCGAAGGGACGAAAATAAGTATCGGTTTTCGGTTTGTTTTTACTGATGAGCTGCATGGTAATTTCTTCAAGCTCATTCTGAGTAAACTCAAAGGAAACTCCGACAATCTGAAGGGACTGTAAAAAACGCTTGAAATGATCTTTCATCCGAAAAACGGAAAGGAAGCCTTTCTCTTTGTTGTAGTAACCGCGCATACCGCCAAATACCCCCGTGCCGTACTGAAGAGCATTGGTCATAATTGAAACTTTTGCATCCTCGGTTCTGATAATCTTCTTATGAAAAAAAGTGTATGGAAATGAGGAGTTTGTGATATGAGACATATTATTGATTGAAATGATAATTTCTATACTATACCGTTTCGTACTTCATTATTAATGAAGTATTTCGGGCATAATGTCGACTAAGCTCTTGCTTCGCAAAAGCAAGTCTCCATCGCCCTTAACTCCTTATACAGACACATCTGTCGGGCATCATGT
>CAYMVU010000008.1:0-31745 GCA_964394215.1 uncultured Gammaproteobacteria bacterium | reverse complement strand
AGACCACGAAGGATACGTGAAAAGGTATGTATGATTCGGCGGTCAGCCTCCCTATGAAGTTCAAAGACTCACAGGTAATGGTTATTGTAACAGGGAAAAGAGGAAAAGTAAAGGAGATGGGGATTATGTTCTGCCCGGGCGGTAAAGCCCGGGCAGAACAAGCAAGAGAGGAGGAAGTAATTGGCAAATGTGTAGCCTAGCTGAAAGGGTACCGAGCGATTATATACTCGGTTTCCAGTTCTTCCAGGCTGGGCAGGTGCCCATTGCACAGTGTATAGTACCAGGCACCCCAGTGGGGTTCTTGATCCTGAGCAGTGAGCTCAACCTCAGGTGTTTGTACTTCCACCCAGAGGCTACCAGTCTCGTCGATCGCGATCCAGATGGTGGTCTGATCGCGCTTGAACTCGACGTAGGGTCGTACGGCATCCAGGTGTGGTGTGAACGTCCATCCGTCGATGACGGTCGTTTCGGTGAAGGTCTCTGAACCGCGGAAAACCTTTAGTTCTCCATCGAGGGCATTCACCGAAAGGTACGGGGGCGGGGAACCACGTGTTCCCATGTTGACCTGGAATTGTTGGTCCATCCCAAGCCACTTTGTCAGGTGAACTGAGAGTGACCAGTTGGTTTCAGACCAGAAGTACCCTACAAGGACTACGCCTTCATTCTCGTTGGCGATCGGGGCAGGATAGGCCTCTCCGCCAGTGCATTCCTCGGAAAGGGCGGTTAGCGGGCCGACGGGGACCTGTTTGAACTGCAGCGGGATTCCGTCATACCCGCCGCAGGAACGGAACTGGACCAAATCAGGGCCGGAACTTTGTCCACCGCCTAGGGCGATGGGCAGGTACGTGTAGCTTAGTCCACTGTCTTCGGCTCCCGCAGCGGTGGGGAGCAACAGTACTGCAGCTACAAGCACGAAAGCAAAAACTTTGTATAAACGAGACATTGTCTGCTCCTTTTGATACGGAAGCCTGTGCCCATACGACATGCCATGCGGCATGATGAGCAACGAAGACCGACGTGTATTCGATCCTTGTTGCTCATCATGCAATATTACTTGTCTCCTGTCTTGTTAAAGTGCGCATACGGTGCCTCAATTTAGCCATGCAAATAGACTATGGGCTTTATATGCAATAAGCAGTATAGATAAAATGTGAAGAAGTGTCAATACTATAAGATATAATAATACACATCAAATATGTTATGATATTAGGCTAAAAGTATCTCCATAAATATATTATCGGTATTAAAGTGCTGGGAGATTATCCAAATTAGTATAAATTCATGTATAGTAGTAATATGGATGGAGAACAAGTCCCGGGTAAGAACCCGGTCACGGAAAGAAAGGAGACAGTAGTCCCGCACTCTGAAATGACCTCTACATCAAACTTCACACCTTTGCCTGAACGTATTCTTCAAAAAGCCGACCATGCAAAACACCGTGCTCTTGATGCTTGGAGAAGAGTTATACGAGGGAGTGGTAAGCCGAAAGAATCACAACCTCAACATAATCAAAAATCAGAAGAAAGCCAGCCGCAGCAAAAAAAAGAAAATAAGGGTATTACCAGGCGAGGATTTCTTGCCGGTTTGGGAGGTTTGACTTTGGGGTTAGTTATGGGACATGGAGAAGCACAAGCTGCCCCTTCATCGGAAGTTGACACTAAAAAACCCAGTGAAAACAAGGAAGCTTCAACTTCGGACGAGACACCATTGCCGACAGATGAAAAGCCTTTACCAAAAGATGAAGTCCATATCCTAACTGCAGCTGAATATACACCTGAAAACCCAAGTCCAGACTTTCTGAAGGGACAACAAATCGGGTATGTTCAGGCAAAGGAAACATTGTTTGACGGAAGTAAATTATGGCCTTTGGATTGGCAGTTAAAACCGATTCATCCAAATGATATGGTCTATAATCTTCCAGGCCAGCGAAATCTTGCAAGTTTTCGTGCTGGTGTGGGTCACTTGAACCTCGGAAATCCTGATAACGGAAGGTACGCTAAAGTAGACAACACGGATGGTAGCGTTACAACATTTTGTAATGTCGCAGGAAGTGATATGGCTGATATATTTCAGGTACATCATGTTTTTTCCCGCTTTGATGAGGACGGCACACCGATGTTAGCAAACAGTATGAATGATCGGATTATTAAAGAAGCAACACGGAAAGATCAGGAACCTGGCGTTGCATTGATTTCGAGACAAGAAGCTCAGATGATAGCCGATATGGGATTTCCTGTTTTCCTTTCTGTCAAAAAAGAACGGAAAACACCGAATGCAAACTGGATGAACGGTCACATTGGACTCGTCACTCCGCGGGGCATGCTTGACCGCAAAAATCCTGAACATCGAAAAAGGGGGATATATCTGACACAGGCAGGATCAGAGAGCGGAAACGCAATTTATTTTGACGAACGTGAAAAATATAATGAAGAAAACGGATATCTGCAACCGATTTTTGCTCTAGACGCACAGGATCTCAAAGATGCAAGAATGAAACTTGCTGCATCAAGAAATGACGGACCGAGATTGACGGAGCATTAAAGTTTTTTGACCTGGAGGAAATCAAGTTCAACCGGTGTTTCACGGTCAAAGATAGAAACCAGTACTCTGATTTTACCTTTTTCTTCATCAATTTCCTCGACAGATCCTAAGAAATCTGCAAAGGGACCTTCGGTAATTTTGACAGCTTCACCAATGGAGAATTTTGCTTTGAATTTCGGCTGCTCCTGCTCCACGAAACGCATGATTGCACTGACTTCTTTGTCAGAAATCGGAGTGGGTTTGGTCCCTGCACCGATAAATCCGGTGACACCTTCTGTGGTACGGACGACAAGCCACGATTGATCGTTCAGATCCATTCGCACAAAAATGTAACCAGGGAATACTTTTTCTTTCTGTTTTGCTTTCTTTCCTTTTTTGATGACAACAACCTCACGTGTCGGCACGATAATCTCAAAGATTTTATCTTCAACTCCAAGACTTTGGATACGCTGCTCAAGGTTGTTCTTCACACGGTTTTCGTGACCGGTCTGAGAATGGAGAACATACCATTTTCCCTGATCGCGGGTCTTCTCTGAAGCTTTTTCTTCAGTAGGAGTTTCGGCTGTTTCCACAACCTCTTCTTCGTTCACTTCATTTTCTTTTAAATCTTTAGTATCTGCCATGAATATAAAAAATAAGTAATGTTATTCAAAAAAAACGGTCCTACAAATCATCTGAGAGTAGTCAAAAACTCGAGGCCGTATGCTAACAGGGAATCAATTATACCTATATAGAAGCCAATAATCAAGGAGATCAGAACAACCACAAGGGTAAGTCGGATGGTTTCCTCACGTGTCGGCCAGCTTACTTTTTTGAGTTCGCTGAACAAATCCGTAAACAGTGTCGTTGATTTTCCTGAGTTTGCCATAGAGTATTGTAACAAAAAAATTTAATTTCTATAAGAGGAAGAATTACATTTCTGAATAAATGTCAAATGAATCATAATACACAATAAAGGCCCGATGGGGATATAATGGTCTTATTGAGGTAACCTTCTCTTCCGGAATAAGAACTTTTCCCACATAATCCGGAATCTCATCATATCTTTTGTTGAAAATAAATACGTCATTACTGCGGGTATAGTAGAGCGCCAGATGGTAATCCAACTCACTGGTGAGGTAAATAGGCTCGTCTTTCTGCTTGATTGACATAATCTCGTTATAAAGAGTGGAGACATCTCTTTTATAGTGATATTTCAAGTTGAGAACGTTAAATTTCTGTGTGATGAGAATCGCAAATCCTACCATAAAGAGGAGAATACCATAAGAAATAATTTCGTTTATTTGTGACGAACGTGAATTATTTTTCACCTTCATGAACGACTGCAATATCTGAACGGCAAATTCGAATCCCGCAATCAGAAGTAACAAGAAACCGGGAACAGCAAAAATGAAGTATCGAGGGTGATATACAGGAGTAGAGAAGAGAGAAATGAGGAAGATTGCCAGGGGAGAGGCAAATGCCCAAATATACACCGAGAAAATTTTTGTTTTTGGCAGAAATGTATATATAGATAGTTGATTATGTTTCGTAAAGTACTGAACAGAATACGAAATAACAGGCAGGACAGCGATAAAAAGCAGTAAGGCATTCATATAACTATGAAAGTCTGTATAGCCGGCATCTGCATGGTAGTATTTTCCGAATACCCGTTCATAACCTGTAAACAGTACGAACGGCAAAAAAAGGAGATCATGGACAGGAGGGACAATAATCCAGAAACCTTCCGAATGAAAGTCATGGGCACTCAGAAGAAATATAATCCAAGGAAGAAAAAACATCACCGGAAATATGAATATGGAGATCTCTTTCCAGGTAGTTCTGTCAAAAATGAGTATCTTCTTTTTGAGAAAAACGAAATATTGCCAGGAAAAAATACTTCGGAAATTCAATATTCCGTATTCCATTGCCTGAAAAGCGAGAATGAATACAGAAAAGTAATGAGTATAAAGTGCAAGTGTGATTGCCGCGATATATAGTTTGCGCTTTTTTGTCCAGACTGCGTAATATGATAACGTTATCAAAAATACGATCATTGCGTACATGCGTGCCTCAAACGCATAAAAAAGCAGGAATGGATTTACCGCAATAAATGCAAGATATAACAGGCATCGTTTGTAAGAGATTTTAAATACATTGTGCAAAATTTCAAACAGCAGGAATAATGTCCCTCCGAAAAAGATGAGCGATAAGCTTCGAAGTGCAATTTCAGATGTCCCAAAAAGCATCATCCAGTAGTGCAGGATGATGTAATAAAGGGGTGGGTTGAAGTCGATTGCCGTTGTTCGTATGATATCGACAATTCCCTGTTGAGCCATGATAAAAGAAAACGCTTCGTCTCTCCACAAATCCATCACAAAGAAGGCAAGAGGAGTTTCTGTAAATAAATATTGCAGCATAGATTGCATTAAACTTTTTCAGTCACTTTATATTTTATTTTCTTTCCAAATAATAATCGTGTATGTGCATCCAGAGCAGGAAGAGATGAAAGTATGAAAGAGACAATAGGCAGAAGATACCACTGTACGAAAAAAAGCGGTAAATGTCTCAATTTTGTTTTTTGGTTGAGTTTATGGCGGAGTTTAAAATCCAGATAAATATAGAGAATAAGCATTGCAGTAGCAAGGGTAAGGATAAAACCGGTCAGCTGAGGCAGGATAAATCCGAGAACCGTTCGATTGAAGGTGGGGTTCACAATGGGCGGAATCCATCCGCTAATGGTGAGGATAAAGAATGACGTCGGCCACAGAAGATGAGTTTCAAAAAGATAAAAGAATTTTTTAAATTTCACCGACCACTTAATATGGTCGGCCGTGAACATATTGTTCCAGAAATAAGAGATGTCAGTAACCCCCCATGCCCATCGCTTTTCCTGTTCATATCTGCTTAAGAATGTTTTCATTGTATTTCCTGAGTAGACAGCGTCTCCGTTGATGATCGTATAGATCGGTTTCGTTTCCACTTTTCCTCCGAATTTAAAGAACGCCTGATAATAGATATGCCAGTCTTCCGGAATGATATCAACATCCCAGTATCCGATTTGTTTCAGCATCCAAAGATTGGTTGAATAGGTTGAGATATGAATAAGGTTTTTCTTCTGAGACAAGAAAGCCAAACGGAGAATGGAGGATAGTGTCGCCTGCATCCTGACGAAAAAAGGCAGCTGCCAGAAATTGTTGTAGAGAAGTACAGGTGCCCAATAGAAGTGATAATCTCGGCCCGGATCCTGCATAAATTCATACGTCATGTATGAAAAATAATTTTTCGGCAGCAAACTGTCTGCATCGCATATCGTGATCATTGTTTTCTTTAGGTCATATCCTTTTTCGTCACAGTATTTCTCAACCTCTCGGGCGGCATATGTTTGGTTGCTAGCTTTTCCAGGTACTTCATTCTCTCCAAGAACATGATATACAGACATAATATCTTTAAATGAATCTTTCCACTGTGCTGTGATTTTTGCTGATTTTTCAACCGCTTCTTTTTCCCGCTTTTCAAAAGCAAGTACTAAGTGAATAGTCTTGTAGGGGTAGTCACTTTTACTCAAGGCTTGTATTGTCTCATTCATTTTATATAGAGGCTCTTTGTAATTGGGAATGATTACAAAATGCTGAATCTCTTCTGACTCATGCAATGTCTGCAGTGTTTTATCAAAGGCAAAATCCTGAAAAGAATTAATTAAGGCATAAGAAAGAGATGCATAGTATGCAGTCGTGAGAGATTTGACTAAGAAATAGAGATCAAAAGCAATGATAAAATACGCCACAATAGCCGGGTGAAAAGGAGATAACCAGAGTGGTAGCAAGATAATCATCCATGAGAAAAACGGGACAATCATTTCTCCGAGACGTCTGAATTGTTTTGATGTGACAATGCGATCTGTCATGAGTATATTATACCTGTCAACGGACGATTTAGGGACTGTTTTCGGCTATACTTACAATATGAGGGGCTGGATCAGTTTTTTGATTATTTCGATTATTCTTTTCATGCCGTCGGCAGCGGTAGCCGATGCCCGTTATGCAGAGTGTGATTCGTGCGGGTACTGCCGGGGAAGAGATGTTCCTGAGAATTGGAACTCATGCCTGGAGTGCCTATATCCGACCATTGCTGCATCGAGTCCACAAGCCTCAGATAATAAAACTCTGCTTATAGAAGCCGATCCTGCGTCTGAGAATTATAATAAACCTCCTCGTCCGGAAAAAGGGAGATATTTTTCTCAGCTAGGATGCATAAACACGGGTGTAGAATCATTTACTGATCCTGCAGCCGGCGGGGGAGTTCTGAATTTTTTTCTTAGTAACCTCATTTATCCCACTGTGGGGACACTCTCCTTAGGCACAATTGTGTATGCAGCGTATCTCATGATGACCTGTCAAAACGACCCTACTCAATGCCAGAAAGGGAAACGTTTACTATATGGTGCGGTTGTCGGTTTGACCTTTACCTTGAGTTCTGTTTTTGTGGTTAATACCTTGGGTTATACAGTTTTGAGAGTGCCGCAATTTTTAGAGGGAACGCCGACCCCAACTCCAACCAATACTCCTACACCCACGCCTACACCCACCAACACACCGACGCCGACAAATACTCCTACACCGACGAATACACCCACTCCCACCGTGACCCCCACACCTCGACCGCCGACGCCTACATTCACGCCAAGCCCTACAAAAACACCCACACCTACACGTACTCCTACTCCAACTCGTACTCCAACACCCACACGAACTCCGACCCCGACAGTTGCAATGTGTCAGGGAGTACAACACTGCAGAAAAGGGACATCAACTTATTTTGAGTACTGCGGTGATTGCCAGGGGAGCGGTTGTAATCCGGGATATACGTGTCGTGATGCAGGTTGGACTTGTGTAACATTCCCTGGAGCATATTTTTTCTTTGATACGCCTTATCCTGTTCCCTGTAATTTAATAGCTACTCCCACACCTCCGCCATCACGAATTGATATTATTGCGGCATCTCAATGCACCAGTCCGGCTCCTCCAGGGAATACCGGAATTACATCCTGTCCTCATATGACTATTCGAGCGTCAGATAATCTTACGGGTTTTACGTATACCAGAGAGTTTACCGTTTCAGGTCCGGCAAACCGATTTCCGAATTCCGGGGAGTTCACAACTTTTTCCTATAGTTTGCCAAGTAAAATTCCGTTATCACGGATGCATATTGAAATCAGTTTTCAGGATGATTACTTTAACGGCACTATTGATAAAAATCTGTTCCTTCGATCTGTGACATATGATGGACAGACGTGTAAGAAGGCAAGCTACGCTGGAAACATCCAAAATATTCCGCCGGATGTGGGAATGTATTGGAACGGGACACTTACCTGTACCGAGTGGCAATAATATTCGATCTCTTTTGTGATACACTGATATTCCTGGTATGCAAATAAAACAAATCTATACTCCGGATTCGAACTTTTCTATTCAATTACCGTATTTTATGACCAGTATTCAGGCCGGGTTTCCTTCACCTGCTGATGATTTTGTTGATACAAAACTTGACTTAAATGAGTACTTAGTTAAGCATCCGGCTGCTACTTTTTTTGTCCGGGTAAGCGGTGATTCGATGACGGGCGCCGGGATTTATGACACTGATATATTGATTGTCGATCGAAGTCTTGATGCGCGTCCGGAAATGATTATTGTTGCAGCACTTGATGGAGAACTGACGGTCAAGCGTTTGAAAAAAAAAGATGATACCGTTATTCTTGCTCCGGAGAATGATCAATATGAACCGATTATTGTATCGGAAGAGTCTGATTTTTCTGTCTGGGGAGTGGTCACTGCTGTCATTCACAAGCCATGTTAAGTTGTAAATTATTTTGATCTTATGTACAAACCTTCAGATGATATTCTCAAAAAATATGCGGACGTGTTAATTAAATTTGCTTTACGGGACGGAAAAGGTGTTCAAAAAGGAGAGGTGGTGATGCTGCAAGTGCCAGAAAGTGCCAAACCCATGCTTGTTCCGTTGCAGGTTGCCGTACTTGAAGCCGGAGCTCATCCGATGATTCATTATATCCCTGAAGGTGTCTCCCGATCATATTTTCAACATGCTACAGACGAGCAGATACGTTGGCAGCCGAAAGAGTATCTTCTCGAACGGGTAAATACAGTCACTCACTTTGTAAGCCTGATCGCGACAGATGATAAATTTGAGTTGAAGGGGATAGATAGCCAGAAAATTATGGACGCAAACAAATCTGCTAAATTTTATATGGATGCCCGCCACGAGAAAGAAAATGCCGGAAAATTGACGTGGACACTTGCACTTTACGGGACTGAGGCTATGGCAGCAGAGGCAAAGCTTCCCCTTGAGGATTACTGGAAAGAAATTATCCAGGCATGTTTTCTGGATATGCCTGATCCGATCTCTCAGTGGAAAGACGCATTTTCCCGGATTGAGAAAACCCAGAACCGGCTCAATGCGATGGAGATCGAGACACTTCATATTGAAGGTGAAGATGTAGATCTTCATGTGCAGCTTGGGAAAAATCGCAAATGGCTCGGTGGCAGCGGAAGAAACATTCCGTCATTTGAGGTTTTTATTACTCCGGACTGGCGGGGGACCAATGGTCGTATTGCCTTTAATCAACCTCTTTATCGTTACGGCAATCTCATTACCGGTATTGAGCTGGAATTCAAAGACGGATTGGTTGTGTCTGCAAAAGCGGAAACAAACGAGAAATTACTAAAGGATATGATTGCAGTAGAGGGAGCGAACAAAATCGGTGAATATAGTCTGACTGATAAACGATTAAGCCGTATTACTCATTTCATGGCGGAAACTCTCTTTGACGAAAATATGGGAGGGCCTTATGGAAATACTCACCTTGCGTTGGGCATGGGTTATAAAGACAGTTACACAGGAGATCCAAGCACATTGAGTGAGCAACAATGGGAAGAAATGGGCTTCAATGACAGTGCTGTTCATACCGATATTATCTCAACAACCGATCGTACGGTTACTGCAATATTACCGCCCGGAGAAAAAAAGGTTATATATCGTGATGGTATGTTTACCGTATGATTTGAGTATTTGAGAATTGAAACAGTTATCCGAATATGAGTCTCTATGCTGTCATTGACTGCAATAACTTTTTCGTATCCTGCGAACGTATTTTCCGTCCGGATCTTGAAGGGCGCCCGGTAGTTGTGCTTTCCAATAATGACGGCTGTGCAATCTCCCGTTCAGATGAAGCTAAAAAGCTCGGGATTCCTATGGGAGCGCCTGCTTTTAAATATGAAGATGTATTTAAAAAGCATCATGTAGAGGTTTTTTCCGCAAATTTTTCTCTTTACGGTGATATTTCCCATCGGGTGATGAAAACGATTGCAACGGGAGCACAGCAGATGGAAATTTATTCGATCGATGAAGCGTTTATCACCTATGACGGTATGACGACTGTACAGGCTCTGGACTCGGCACGGCAGTTGCGAAACAAAATACTTCGGGATGTCGGAGTACCGGTCTCAATAGGAATCTCTTCTACCAAAACCTTGGCAAAGGCGGCAAATGAGATTGCCAAACATAATAGCCGTTCGGGTCGAAATGCAGATGGTGTGCATGCGATAGAGCCGAGTCATGATAATCATGAGCTGAAGAATATTCCTGTGGGAGATATTTGGGGGATCGGCAGAAAGTTGAGTGCTTTTCTTAACAATCATGGTATTTTCACGGCAGCACAACTTGCTGAATGTGAAGATACTTGGGTCAAGAAATATTTGACGCTTTCAGGTTTGAAAACCGTACGTGAGCTGTGCGGCATTGAGTCAATTTCTTTTGAAGAAGTATACCCGGCAAAAAAATCGATAATCAGTTCAAAATCTTTTGGTAAGCCGGTAGTCTCACGTCAGCAAATGAATGAGGCGGTCGCAAATTTTACGACAAGAGCTGCAGAAAAACTGAGAGAAGAACATGAAGTTACAACGCATATCGGAGTAGCTATCACAACTAATTACCACAATAAGCATGATAAACAATACTATGAATCAAGATCGATTCGTCTTCTGCAACCAACTGCACATACGCCTCATTTGATAACAGCCGCTGTCAGTATCTTAGACAAGATATATAAAAATGGCTATCGGTATAAAAAAGCCACTGTTTTTTTATTCGGGCTATATGATCAAAACTCGATTCAGCAGGGACTGTTTTCCAATACATTGTCCTGGGATATTTCAAAAGAACCTACGAAACAGAATCGTCTTATGCAGGTAGTAGATGAGCTTAATACCAACTTGGGAAGCGGAACACTGCGATTTGCCAGAGAAGGAGTAGGTGCAAAATGGCATCAGAGAAGGAAAAAAGTCTCTCCTCGCTATACTACAAGATGGCAGGAACTGCCTCAAGTGAAGTGAGTTTCCGATTGAAAAGCAGCATGTATTATCGCTATACTGCAAGTATATGTTTGAACTTATGCTTCGCCATGCTGTCTGGGACTATCTTTCGGAGACACAGAAAGATCTCATTAAAGAAGGGAATTTTTTAGCTCGAGCTATAGAAAATAGAAGGTTCAAAGATTATTCCTTTCTCGTTTTTCCCTATGCAAAAGCATATGAAGGATATCTCAAACAGTTATTTCTTGATGTAGAATACATCTCCCATCTTGATTATATTTCTGACCATTTCCGGCTGGGGAAATATCTTTCGCCTCATCTCATTCATAGGCTCCAGGAACGTTCAATTTATGCTCAGATACGTGAGCATTCAACAGAAGATATGGCAAAAAAGATATGGGATATGTGGAATAAGGGAAGAAATCAGGTTTTTCATTATTATCCGCATAATTTGAGGCGCATTGAATTGCAGGAAGCACATGAATTAAATGAAGATTTTATTCGCGTAATTATGGAGGCATACGAAAAATTGCGCAAAATGAAATCACAAACGATACCTTCAAATTGACAGAACAAAAAACAGTTATATGGACTTTTATTAAGCCCCAAATTGATAGTAATACTACTCGGTTAGAATGTTCATTCCGGTAATAAATAATACAAATATGTCTCCAAGAAGGTGGAATTGTATAAATAAGAAGAACAGCAGTTTTTTCAGTTCGGATAAGGTTTAATCACGTGTTGCTCTAACGGACAAACTGTTTAGAAAAAAACTGAACAAATTCCGCTATTGTTCTTCGGGTAGTGATGATTTTGTGAGATTTTTATCTTTCTGTTTGAAAAGATTTGTGAAGAAGGAATCTTTCTTAGAGATCTGAATATTTACCAAAATGGTAACTTCATTGTTTTTCACCTGTATTAGAGCTTGCTCGATAGGAATATCTCGTGTATTACCGTTCGGTTCGATAATCGTGATTTTTTTGTCGATCATTGACATAAAATTCGTATGCTCGTAAAGTACATCAAAGGATCCCTTAGGATTGTGACAGCTTACGGATTGTGCTTTCCCTTCAAACAGAACTTCTTCGGGTGAAACTATTGTTACGTCAAGATTGTTTTTCTTTGGTTGTGTTGTTGTCATTTTGGAGATGTGCGATATCCTTTAAGGTTTGGATATTTCTAAAGGCATCCGGCGGTACATGATCGAATCGACCAGCCAAAATTGATTCAACGTCACTTATGGTATCCGCAAGAGGAACATATGTACTTGTCTCATCTTTCTTCCCGGAGGCTGTAACGAAACGCTGTGTCATGTAGTTTTTGATAATTTGTGCTCGTTTGTAGATAGTTTGATTTTCCTGAGATAATTCAGATTCTCCGATAAGTGAAGCGATTCTTTCCAGATTCACGGCATCCTTCAAGAGCCTCTGTGTTTCCAGATAGGTTCGATAGTGCTTTTCACCAATGAGTTCAGGATTCAATGCACTGGAATTGGAAGAGAGGGTATCGATTGCAGGAAATCGGCCTTCCTGATAAATCCAACGTGAAAGGACAACACGTGCGTCAAGGTACGGAAGTACCGCCTGTACTCCCGGATCGGTGATATCGTCTGCGGGGACGTATACTGTTTCAAATGTTGTTACGACATTTTCTGCGGTGGAGTAGAGGCGTTCATGCATATCTGCCATATCGGATGCAAGTGTTGGCGGATATCCCCCTTCTGAAGGGATTTGGCTCATAAGAGTACCTAATTCGTAACCTGCCTGTGCGAAACGATACATATTGTCGACAAAAAACAGTACATTCTTTTTTTCTGTATCCCGAAAGTATTCAGCAAGTGCCGCTCCCGCAAATCCCGTACGAAAACGGATAGCAGGATTACGACTCATCTCTCCGTACACAAGAGTGACGGAAGGAAGCACACCTGTTTGCTCCAAAGATTCAAGCAGTTCCTGACCTTCACGGCTTCGTTCTCCGATACCGGAGAAGATTGAGACATGTGAATCTTTCTCCCGCGAGCCGATGTTATGGATAATTTCAGTTAGAAGTACCGTTTTTCCGACTCCTGCTCCACCGAATAATCCGATTTTACCTCCGCGAAGCAGTGGTGTAAAAAAATCTACAATTTTGATTCCGGTTTCAAGAATTTCTTTCGGAACAGCTACATCTTTCACGTTTGTTTCTTTTGCGAAAATTGAAGCATTTTTTTCAAAATTAAAGGCAGCTTTACCGTCTATCGGCTCACCGAAGACATTCATAGCACGCCCAAGAACCTGTGCGCCAATAGGTATAGCGAGTGTTTGTTTTGTATTGATAACAGATGCACCTTTGTAGAGATGCTCAGTTGGCATAAGGGCAAGACAGTAAACAGAAGATCCTGAAGCAGAAGTATATACTTCCATAACCGCACTTTCGTCATCTTCCATAACATACAGTTCATGTCTTTGAGGTGGTTCATCCAGAAATGCTACTTCTACGATCTGACCGCGAATACTGAGTATTGTGCCTTTTTGTTTCATATTATTTTCCCCATAGATAAATACCTGATAATCTCTCTTGCTGTTTTTTATTATTCAAATCTCTTTGAATTTTCAGCTTTTCACGTTTCAAATGCTTAATTCCTTCCTCAATATTACTCAATAATGCATCCATAGCCTTAATACGTGATGCATAACGAGCAAGCTGAGTCTCATACAATGTCTGTCTCATGAGAGAAACCGTAACGTTGTCGTTTAAAAATTCAGCTATTTCCTCTCCTGACGGTTCAAAGAGGTACATCGGTATTGCGCCTTTTTCTTTTTTATCTTGCTTTTCTTTTTCTTCATCTTCCAAAAGCTTATAAATAGTTGGTATCTCAGTTGCAATAACGTCCTGTTCAATAACTGTTTTAAACTGAGCATAGTACACATGGATTGTTTTGTATTGGATCAGTTCGTAGAGAAGCGGTTTAAGATCATTTACTCTTATATTATTATCAGGAATTTCAAAAAACTGATATTCAAGATCGCTGTTGTATTCCTGGATGAAATCTTTTCCGATTCTCCCTACTACAAATATATCACCTTTTACATCTTGATCTTTTAGGAAGGTATTAAAAATTCGTCGCAATATGTCGCCGTGAAAACGTGAGTTAGCGGTAATAAGTACTTTTGCCGCTTCTTTTGTCTTCAGCTGATCTTCACGTTTTTTGATAATCGGATATGAAAAACGGAGTGAGTCAAAGACTTCTTTCAGTTGAGCCACAAATCCTCGTGCCTGTTCAATAGTGCTTCTTGTTTCTTTCATCTTCATAACGGAAATCTCCTGGTACGCAGTGGCGATTGTTCCGAGGGTATTGAGAAAATTCTGTTCTTGTACTACGTCATTTTTACTTTGCATAGGGCCATGATCTCCGGGGAATCTTTTAATGTAATAAGAAATTTCGAGATTGATTGAGCATCCGTTAATGACTCAATTTTTTTTCTGTTCCCTTCTTTTGAGTATAGTTCAATCAATCCAGCCAGAAGGTTTTCATAATCGGTTGCTGATGAAAAATCTGTGGCACCAAGCCACACCAGTCCGAACAAAATGATTTGAATGTCACGGGGAATAATCCTCTTTTCCTGTTGCAGAATGACATTTAATGCTTTTCCTTTTTCTAGGGTGCGTTTAGATTCATCAGAAAGTTCACTTCCAAGGTGGGCAATATTTTGTATTTTTGTATACTGTGACAATGTGGATAGGATCTCAACATTGATTGATCTGAGGAAATCACTTTGAGTTTGGCGGCCTACGCGGGTTACGGATAGTGGAATGTTGATAGCTGGCCGTTGTCCTTTATTGTAAATATCAACATCAAAAAGAATATGTCCGTCAGTCATACCCATGAGATTGGTTGAAATATACCCTGTAATATCACCTTCGACAGTTGATGCAATAGGCAAGCAGGTGATTGCTGCAGATTTCTTCTTGGGATGACTGAAATTCCCGGCTCTTTCAAGCAAACTCGCGTGGGCGTAAAAGATATCACCGGGATAAGATTCACGTCCGGGAAATCTCCTACTGAGAAGAGATATTTCACGGTAGCTTTGAGCATGGGTTGAAAGGTCATCAAGAATGAGCACGACATCATTGCCAAGGTCTTTGTAGTATTCTGCAATTGTCATAGCAGCATACGGTGTCAGATAAATAATACTTGGACTATCTGATGCTGAGGAGGCAACAACTACCGTATTTTGCAGGATATTATTTGTTTTCAGATATGTCGCAAGCTGATTAATCTCACTATTTCTTTTTCCGATCGCTCCGTATACGGTAATGGTATTGGCCTGCTGGACTTGTGTTTCAAGGATAGAAAGAACCAATGAGGTTTTTCCCGTTTTTACATCTCCGAGAATGAGTTCACGCTGACCTTTACCAAGTGGTAACAGTAAATCGACTTTCAATACTCCGGTCAGAAATGGTTGATTGATTTTGTTACGACCGTCGATTCCTGGCGCCGGGGTAAATAGGGGACGACGCTCTTTTTCTTCAAACGTATTCTCATTGAGACCGAGTGGAATACCGAGAGGGTTGATCATTGAACCTAGCAGTTTCGGTCCAAGTGCGATACTGATAGGTTCGGCTGTACGGGTGACCTTGGTATGTATAGGCAAAGGGGAGTTTGAGAAAAGGAGAGCATGAACCTGGTTGGCGTCGATATCAAGTACTTGACCTTTTTGGCCTTGTTCAAAGATAATCGTTTCGTTTGGCCGTACCTCTGGCAATCCTTCGATGGTTACCATAGGGTGTCTCATTTCTTTCACTTTCCCGTATACTCCGGTTTTTGTTAGGTACTCTTGGTAAAGGTCCATATTAGTTCGGTTTTTTTAGAAATGTGTTAAGTCCTTCCTGCAAACTCAGATTATTAATCTCCCCCTTGTACCCTATGACAGCACCGGCAACGAGAGAGGGATCAATTTGCAGATTGAGAATAATATTGGGTTCAATTTCCTCACGCCACCACTTAAGAATACCTTTTAATTGTTCATAGGTTGGGTGAAAAGCAAGAGTGATATCAACTTTTGGTGCGTCTTTCAGCATATTCATGATATCGGTCAGAAACGGAGTTGCGCTGTCACTGTCACGTAGCTGAATATGTTGTTCTTCTGCCAGTTCAAGAATAGCATTGGTGATATTGTAGGGGAGATAGGTATCAAGGACTGACATAATATCTTTATTTTTGTTGTAACTTGCATCAAGTGCATGCTGCAATGCATTGATACAAGCATTACATTGCTCAGATGTATAAATGAGGTCAAAGAGACCTTCATATTGTTTCTGGTCACTCATAATTATGACGAACGTGAATGATTTTTCTTGAATTTATCCAATGCTTTAAATAGAATATTTTCCTGGTTTTCTTTCGTCATACCCGTACTGAAGTAATCGGAAATGTATTGTTTAATAACGGACTCAGCATGTTCATCGATTTTTTCAAACATACGATTACGATAGTCGTTTATTTCTTTGCTGACATCTGCAATCTGTTTTTCGGCATTGTCTTTCATTTGCTGCAGTATTTGAATAGTCTCTTTATGCAGTCCGTCTCGGAATGCAGTTTGCTGCTCACGAGCTTCATGCTGCAGATTCGCAAACAAAGTTTGTGTTTCTCCCTGATACTGCTCAACAAGCTGACCGTATGTCTCTTTAAATTTTTCCACGATTGCGCCTTTTTGAATATCAAGCTGATTCTGTGCGGTGTCGGTTGTGTCTTCGACCAGTTTATTGAGTTTAGACTCGACCAATTGTTTAGTAGCTGAGGCATCGGAAACGATATCCTTTGCTTTCTTTGTTGCTTTTTCAATGATTTCTGTGGATCTGAGTTCCGCTTGTTTAATAATCTGTACCATCTGATCCTCGATCTCTTGTTGTTCTTTCGGCTTCAGTTTCCCTTTTTGGATAATTACAATAAGGAATGTGGCTAAAATAAAATTCAGGAGAAGGCTTACCACAGGAAGCCAGAATAGAATCGGTAACAGTGAATCAACAGTAATATTCATACGAAGACAACAACTAATAAATAGGTCTTACTTCATTATATACAAAGCTGCAATAATTCCAACTAATGCAACAATAAATCCGATAATAACATTGAGTGTAATTCCGAATTGGATCTTTTTAAAAGCAAGAGGATTTCGTCCCAGTGCTTCAACACCAGATAACGAAAGACGGCCGAAATAACTCAAACTCATAAAGATCGTTATCAAAATAAGTACTGCACCTGTGGCAAATCGTATCAGTGATGCTGTTGTAAAAAAATTGGAAGCATTCGATGATCCCGATTGAGTTCCTGCTGCAGAAGGGTTGTTATCATTTGTGGGGCGGACTACAATACGTATTTTACTAATAACCTGTTCGTTATCGGCAGCTTCTTGCACGTCAACATCTTCAGCTGCAGTCCCAACAACCGGTCCGGCACCTGTTGCTTTCATCCCAACTCCCTCCCATGGAGAAGAGGTAATATAGTCTCCTTTTTTAATGGGACCGTTTGCTAAAGATACCCAAACAAAGGCCTCACCGTTTGTGGCGAGGGGATATGTGCCTTCTGCATCTCCGGTATTTAGTTCAATTGCCGGTTTTTCTGTAACAACACCGATAATATTTTTTTGATATGCTTCTGTGGTTACTACGTATCCTTCGTCAGTTGTGGCGATGATATATCCGTCGAGTACTGACTCTCCTTCAATAGCTACCCGTGTACTAAAACCAAAGGAGGTATTTTGCGCTTTTACAAATTTAACGTCCGGGAGAAATAATAGGAAAAGACCTATTAATAAGGCAATAGTTTTTATATACGAACGTGAATAATTTAATAATTTCCCAATTTTACCCATACATTTCATTCTAGTACATATCCCGAAAGATGTATAGTTCTTATTATCAAAAATACTCATTTCCCTCATAATAATCCAAATTAAAAAAATTCACATATGTAAATCCAAAGCATTAATGTCGTATAAATAAATAGCTCAATAATCGTTTTGTCTTAATGTATATATATTGCAACGTCTACAAAATTATGTAATACTGAAACTGTAGAGGGTATGAATAAATTCCGGAAATTCATCATCGCAATCATCGTCATTGCAGTGTTTACTGTATTATCCCTCTTTGCCTTCACTTACTACTCACGTGCTGAATCACCTATCATCTTCATCTCCCAGCTCTTACCTATGACCAAGGAAGGTCTCACTGCTACGGAACGTACGATTGAAACAAAAAATCTTCCGAACCCAACGTTCTTGTCGGAACCTGATTTATTGACTGATGCAACGCTTGAAATAAATCTACCCACGTTATTTTCAGCTCCAGTGGTATTCCTGGAAGATATCACAGCACCTAATATCCTCTACAGCCTTGATGCAGGTGACGGAATTGAGCTTTCCGGAGATCCACAGTCTCCAACCATTACCAATACTGGAGTACTCTCTCTGGAAGGGGTAAATGGAGCAATAGAGCTTCAGAGTGATAATATCCGCATTAGTACATCCGGGAATACGATTACCCTGAGTGCAGATATACCTGCTCCGGATATACAGAAGCTGACGGAGTCAGATATTGAAGCCTTTATTTTTGATGCCGATAATACCGGAACATTAAGTTCCGGAACGTTATCATTGGACGATCTTTCATATACCGGAACGATCCCTTCCGCGATTGTGGTCGGTGACTATAGCAATATAACGGGAGTAGGAACGTTGACATCGTTGGAAGTTACGGGGACGACAACCGTTAATGATATGTTGTTTGTCGGCATGACGACTCCTGCAGCTGCGATCGGAAGTACCTATTTTGATTCTTCTGACGAGAATCTGTATATTTATACGAGTCTCGGATGGGTTGATTTGACAGCAGGGGGTGTCACCTATACAGCAGATGGAGAAGGAATTGAACTTGTGGGAAATGAATTCCAGCTGGAATTAGATGGAAACTCACTTTCTAAATCATCAAGCGGATTAAAAATTTCAGATACATATCCGGGACAGGTATCCATTACAACGGTCGGTACGGTTACCAGCGGTACGTGGCAAGGTACCGAGATTGAAGATGCTTATATTTCGGATGCACTTACTGTATCTGCTTTAGGCTCAGTAGATGACGGTGCACTGTCTTCAAATGTATCTCTTCTTGGGCAGACTATAGAAACGATCGAAATTACTGATGGGACAATCCTTCCCATAGATATTAACTCCGGAGGTACTCCGGCTCAAAACGGATATTCTTTGATATATAACAGTACGACAGAAACCTTTGACTGGATATCTCCGGCTTCACTCGGAATCAACTATTGGGCACGTACCAGCGGAATATTATCACCAGTTAATACAAATGATGTCCTCAGTATTACAAGCAGTACGAGTACTCCGATGTCACTAATCAATACAAGTGGTGCGGCATCTTTTAGAGTTGACGATCAGTCAGGAGATACATCTCCTTTCATAATCGATAGCACCGGTAAAGTAGGGATAGGATTATCTACGCCCGTTCACAATTTGGATGTCGGTGGGAAGATAGGTATTAACAACACTCAGGCGGTGTACTTGCCCAATCAGGCAATATTTACAGGCTCTCTTGTAATCGGAGATGGAGGAGGATCTCTTACTTATACAACCGGTTCAGATGGACGTAATAATTTATTTGTCGGTATGGATGTCGGTAAATTTAACAGTACCGGTTATCACAATACTGCCTTAGGACAGCTTGCAGGGTATGCGATTACAACGGGAGGCAATAATACATTGGTTGGTCGTGCTGCAGGTGCAACGCTAAATACGGCTATAAATAATACGATTATAGGTACTGATGCCTCATTCCAGACTACCTCGGGAGGAGGAAATGTCGTTGTTGGATCCGGAGCTAATTATAACAACCAGAGTGGATCAAATAATGTAATTTTAGGATATCAAGCAGGATACGGTAATACCGTACACAGTAAAACCGGGAATGTTATGATCGGCTATCGAGCAGGGTATTTTGACAGTAACAACAATAAACTATATATCGAAAACAGTAATGCCACGATGAATAGTGCTCTTATCTACGGTGACTTTGCGTCAGATCAAGTAACTATAAACTATTCACTTGGAGTAGGAAGAACCAATCCTCAGTATGCATTGGACGTAGTAGGAACAGGTCAATTTAGCGGTGACTTACGTGTAAGCGGTGCTTTCTGGGATAGTGTCGGGATAACCGGTGCTACAGGTAATATCTTAACTAGCACCAATACAGGTACTAGTTGGCTTCCTGTCAGTACCATTTTTGACGGCACATACTTTAAACAGGGTGGAAATAGTTTCACGGCAGATGCTGTACTCGGCACAAATGACACCTATGGACTGGCACTGGAAACTGACGGATCGACTCGAGTATATATTGACTCTTCGGGAAATGTTGGAATTGGAGGTACAGATGCAGTAAACAGTCCGGCTTTCTATGTGGGTACGGATGGGAATGTGGGTATAGGTACAACCAATACTTCTGCCGTTATGCATGTGTATTCTAGTAGTACGTCTGCTACGGATGATTGGCTCAAGATTGGTTCAAGCAATGAGGATTCGATCTTGCGCATATATGGATCACGCGGAAATCTAGCATTTAGATCTTCACAAAGTGGGTCGAACATCGATGTTATTGATTTTGGTAACGGAGTTGGAGGTACGTTTAGTGGCGGATCAAATTTTTTCCTGATTAATCCAAACTCTGTCGCCGATGACAGCTGGTTATTTCAAGTCAAGGAAGGAAGCACAAGTAGATTTGCTGTTACAGGGTCAGGAGATGTTGGGATAGGCTCGACAAACCCCGGTGCGAAGCTTGAAGTTATCGGAGGAGCAAAAATCGGTGCAGGAATTATGGGGACAGGTGTGACTGCCCCGACAAACGGACTGCTTGTTGAGGGTAGTGTGGGTATTGGGACTACTAATCCGGGATCAAAATTGACGATCGGTGACATAGGCACAGGGACAGGTTCACCTCTCGTCATCGATTCAAGCGGAAATGTCTGGAAAGACACCTCTTCACGCAAGTATAAAATGAATATTCAGCCGTTGAATACTGATTTCAGTAAAATCCTTGATTTGAAGCCGGTTTCATACGACTTCAAAGATACCGGTATGCATACGATCGGTTATATTGCCGAAGATGTAGATGCGGCAGGACTTCATGATCTTGTTGTTTATGACACGGCCGGACAGCCGGACGGTATTAAGTATGATCGTATGGCCATGTATTTACTTGAAATCGTCAAAGAACAGCAAAGTTCCATCAAATCATTGAGAGATGCTCAGATGATCTTGGATACGGAAGGAACAGTTGAAATGCCAATAGCACAGGAAAATCAATTGCCCTCGAGTGAATTTGAAAACATCGATGTGAATAAAGAAGGGAGTGATGAATTCTTGGCATTACAGCATAAGGTTAACTATGAGCTGACATCAGAAATTGCGGGTATTAGAGGGAGTGTGGAGAACCTAAAAACAGAGATGGAAAACATCCAACAACAGGTTGATACAAACGGATTTGATAAGGTTGAGAATAGTAGTTACATCGCTTCTTTCTCGGGTGAATTGCAGCGTCTTGCTGATGAAGTAACCGGACTCAAAACTGATTTCCTAACTGCATCCATATCCGCCAATCTTTCGGGTATTGATACAGTCGTATCTGATCTTACGGTGACCGGGAAAACGAATTTATATGATGTTGGAGTGGTAGGGGACTTAGTTGCAGGTCTAGTTACGGTTGACGGTGTAGAAGCAAGTATTAATACGTTGGGAGAACCACTTAAACTTCAGGCAGATAAAATGGCTGACGTTGAATTTATGGGAGGCCTGGTACGGGTCACGAAGGAAGGTGACGTCCATGTAGCAGGTGAGCTTAGTGCACAGAAGTTTATTGTGAACACTGAAGATCAGGTAAATGCTTCCGCAGGGGAGGCTGTAATCCCAGCCGGAACGGATCTGATTGAGATTCAAACGGAAAGTGTCACAGAAGGATCACTGATTTATGTCACCTTCACGTCAGATTATACACCTGCGACACGGTACTGGGTAGAAAGCCGTAAAAAAGGAGAATCTTTTATTCTGAAAATGGACAAAATAGTAGATATTGATAGCCAATTCTCCTGGTGGATCGTTAATTAAGAATGGTCATTCTGAGATTGCCCGAGCGATAGCCTCAGCATCAATTTCTTCAAGTCTTAGAAGCTCTGTTGGTGTCCCGGTTCTTGGTGTCTTTGTCACACAAAGGTGTGTGAATCGCACACTCATTCCGTACAATGCTGAGCGCACGGCATCTCCAAGACCGCCGTATGGATAATGATCTTCAACGACAACTACATGACCTGTTTTTTCAGCGTGTGCACGGACTGTCTGAATATCAAGCGGTTTAACACTGTATGCATCGATTACAGCTGCATAAACACCTGCTTTTACCAGCTCTTTTTGGGCTTTGAGAGCTTCATGAACCGTGATCCCTGCTGCGATAATGACAGCTGAGTCCTTATCTGATTCACAGAGTACTTTCGAGCCTCCGATGGCAAAATTTTCAGTTGGTTTATAGAGTGTGGGTGTTTTTGCTCTTGTCAGTCTTAGATACGAAAGTCCATCATTTTTTCTCATTTCATCGACTAGCTTTATCGTTGAAATCGGATCGGAAGGGTAAAGAACAGTACTATGAAGGAGTGCACGTATCATGGCAATGTCTTCAAGTGCCATCTGAGAAGAGCCGTCTTCGCCGATGGATACTCCTGCATGAGATCCGACAATCTTGACATCCGGATCGGAGTATTGAGCCATACGTATCTGATCATAAGCACGTGAAAGGAATGCTGCAAAACTGGAAGCAAACGGTTTCAGTCCGATTTTTGACATTCCGAGCGCAACAGAAATCATATTTTGCTCGGCAATATACATCTCGAAGAATCGTTCCGGAGCAACATCTTTCATTTTTTCTGCGTATGTAGAGTTTGATGTTTCAGCGTCAAGTATGACGACACTTTTATCTTCAGCAATGTATTTCATTGCTTCACCATAGCCCTCACGTGTAGCCATTTCGGTCGTAGGGGCAGTTTCCGGCATGGGAACCGTATCACAGGAAAGGTTATTTACAGGAACTTTTTCAGGTATCTCAACCGTTCCCTTTAATGAAGAATCAAATGTACCGATTTCCTTAATGGCCGCTTCTGCCATCTCTTGAGTGAGCGGTTTTCCGTGCCATCCGTCTTTATCTTCAACCGATGAGACACCGGCGCCCTTTTTTGTTCTTCCAAGAATCATCGTCGGAGCAGTATTACTGTGAATGTGCTTAAATGCTTCAGTTACAGATTCGAGATTGTTTCCTTCCTCAATCACAACCGTATTCCAGCCAAAAGATCGAAGGCGCTTTTCATACGTCTCAATGTCCCATTCAAGCATCGTTGCACCCCTCTGACCCAACCGATTGATATCGAGAATACCTATGAGATTGTTGAGTTTGTAATGGGATGCAAGTTGTAGAGCTTCATATATTTGGCCTTCCGCAAATTCAGAATCACCCATAAGTACCCACACATTCGGTTCTCTTTTCGGTCTCAGCTTTTGTGCTTTCAGCTGGTATTTGATTCCTAAAGCCATACCGAGCCCTACTGACAGACCATGACCCAATGAACCTGTCGCCACATCCACCCAAGGCAATTCCGTCGTCGGATGACCTTCAAGGCGCGATGTAAACTGTCTTAGACTCATAAGTTCTTCTGGCGTTATTTTATCGGCTGCATGATAGAGGCTATAAAGGAGCGGTGCAGCGTGACCCTTGGAAAAAATCATACGGTCGTTGAAAATATATTTAGGATCATTAAAGTCATATTGCAGATAACCTCCAAACCACAGTACTGTCATTAATTCCACTGCTGATAATGAAGTGGTCGGGTGGCCTGAGCCTGCTTTTGTGGTGGAAGTAATGATATCTGTTCGGATGAGTTTGGTTAGTTCTTGAAGATTATTCTGTGACATATGTGCTTAGTATAGCATAGGCAATGTAAGAGAAAGCGAAGTAAAACAACGCTTGATATATCCTATAGTATGTGATAAAATATACAGCGGTTAGATATTATTTTTCTAATATGTCAGAATATTTGCAAACGAATGATAATAAAATTGACAGAAGAACATTTCTAAGAGGAGCAGCAGGCCTTTTTGGCGTAGCTTTGGTATCTGCATGCGGTGGCGGCACAGGAAGTACTGCTGATGCAGCTCCGGCACAACCTGCTCCAGCAGCCACGCCTGAAAACAAAGGTACAGCTTGGGATGTAAATTGTACTTCACAAGTCCAAGTTGAGGCAGGAGATGTTTTTGGAGATGTTATAGAGCGTGCTCAAGATACTTGTCCAAACCTTTCAGTCAATGATGCTTATGAATCTTTTTACATGCAGGATAGAAGTGTAAATAACATCATGGCAGGGGAAACAGTTACATTAAATGACTACAAAAACGTACCGTAAGGGTAAATATGGAAAATCTAGGTGTAAACTCAGTTGATCGGAACAGGATCATTACGCATGTCGCGGGGTTGACGCTTCTTCTTGCAACGTTGGCAACCTATAAATGGACACATCCCTCAGTGAATCCTGATGAAGCGTATCCCAAACCGGCATGTTTTGAACGTCTCGATCCGGTTAACCAGAAGTATTTTTTGGACAATAGAGAATTCATCATTAATCACCCTGATGCCTATTCACCTGCTACAGAGAAGGTACTGCTTTATGTTGATTGTCCCATTGAAGAACTGGAAGTTATCGTGTCACCTGATAGCTCTGCACTTTCTGTAGAAGCTCCTTAGCTTCTGCATTTTCTTCAAAATGCTTCCTTACGGGAGCGAGCAATTCGTCAAGAAGTTTAATGACGGTATTTTTAAGATCAAGCGGATGGAGGCTTTTATTTGCATAATCCTGTTCAAGATCTTTATATGATTTATAGACTACTGTGCCGCCAAATTTCTCCGGACGTTCGATTTTTATTTCATCATATGTCTCAAAAAGGATATATTTACAGTATTCAAGAATCGGATTTTCTTCAATCACACCTTCAGGCGCCCATGCTTTCATGATTTTGCGTTTGATATCATCCGTGGTATCGGTCATGTAAACCGCTGAATCAGGATGAGATTTCGACATTTTAATGGCAATTGTTCGGGATGTTTTATCTTCTCCAGAAGCCTCAGGAGGTTGAGAAAGACCCATGAGCATATGATGACTCACGACGACGGGTTTCCAGAAACCGAGTTGAGAACCGATTTCACGGGCAAGCATATTCACTTTTCTTTGATCCATGCCTAATTGGGTGATTTTTGCCCCCAGTTTAAAAATATCTGCAGTCTGCATACACGGATAAATGATTTGAGCGGCAGTAAGATCCATAGATTCATCACGACCCATTATTTCGGCTGTACGTATAAATCGTTTAAGCGAGTTCGTCTTTGATATCTGAAGAACGAGTTTCCAATAATCAGGATCCTTTACAAGATCTGACGCCCATACAAATTCGACTTGGGTAAGGTCCATTCCGCATGCTTTCCACACCTCAATAAAATATTTACCGACAATCTGTATGCGTTCAAGGTCTCCGCCCATTTTATTATTCGCATACGCATGCCAGTCAGCAACCAACATCTTAAATCTGACACCTGCCTTTGTCATTTTATTTACGTTTATAGTACGAAGTATCCCTTGGGCGATATGAATTTGACCGGAGGGTTCAAAACCGTCATAAGCAATAAGCTCTTCATCTGATTTCAGAAGAGTTAGGAGATCTTCTTTCGTAATTATTTCTTCGCCGACTTCGCTGATAAGTCGTGCACGTTCTTCAATCGTCATGTGAAATAGTATACAACATAAGCTAATTAGTATCTATAAAGATGGTTAGATTGATTAATCAACATAAATTAATATGAGACGCATTGATAAAGGTTAGTAATACAGATACCCTCTATCTGTATGTAGAGAATTAAATAGACCAAGGTATTGATACTTCTGTTGTACTTTCTTTATTCAAATTGCTGAATGATTCCGGAGATTTGTTCTTTCTTCTCCTCAGTAACGGGAATGAGGATAATGCCCATATCGGCTTGTCCGTAAACTACAACAGAGTTTAGAGGTGAGAGGAGAATTGAAGGAAGCGCAAGAAGATCTTCTTCGCCTTTAACAGTGAGTGTTGTCGTACTATGATCTTTGATATTCGATATCGCTTGATATATTGCCCGTACTGCTTCCTGCTTAATTGTACCCGGAGGATTATTTATAGTAGCTTTTGATTTATGTGGTGAGAGGAGATTTTTCCGACGTGAGCGGTTATCTCGGATTATCAGATTCGGAGAAAAACCTACCGAAATGAGAGAGTCTGAAACGATATCTCCGACTAATACTGTCAACACAGGTTTATGTTTTAAGATAGCTCGAGCAGCCTTTTCAGCCGTGAATGAAGCAAATCGTTCTTCTCCTTCAATGATTACTCCAAGCGGTTTTCGCAAAAGCTCTCTCAGCCGGGGTGGTAGATTGAGCTGACGGGATTTTGTAAAAAGCTGTAAATACGATTTGCCTGTTCTGTTTATCATACCTTTTCTGATACGTTCTGCACGTACAATTTTGCTATCTTCACCCTTTAAAAAAGGAACAGAAAGAATATCAAGAGGCCGTAAATTGTTTTGCTTCCGTTTCTGATTTATTTTCAGCGCGTTAGGGTAAGTCTCTCTGGTGACGACAATTGCTTCAAGTGTCGTATCTGTGTCTGCGATCCCGTAAATATCATCGAGAGGGAAGATGGTTCCTCTGGTACTAAAACCGCTTTGTGACAAATAATCCAGAAGAAATTCTTTTCTCATCTGAAACGACTGTATTGACTGTGACAAGAATTTTTTCTGAATAAAAGAGTCCGCAGAAACCCCGATTGAGACCTTTTTGCCTGAGTGAAATGCAAAATCTAAAATACGCTTGTGTCCGGCATGAAGATGGTCAAATGTTCCGCCTATGCATATATGGTTATAGTGATACTTCATATTCGTTGTTTATTATAACAGTAGCAATAATGAAAAATGAATAAATACGCAAAAATAGCTAAAATAGTTATATTTTTTTATACAGCGTATTTGTTGTTGTATGGGTATAAATTTCCATATTTGTTGGAAAATCACGTTTTATTTTTAATCTGAATCAAAATGCTGGTTTTTTAACGTTACACACGAAGAAAATTAAAAGGTGTCTGAAAATAGGCTATTGTAGAGCCATATAGATTGAAATTGTATTCTGACGGAGTATAAAAAAGAGTGCGCAAAGATTGATTTAATAGTCTATTTACTCTTTATTAAGACAAAAAACTGCAAGGGTTAGTGCTATAAATTACCCTATAGTTTAAGGCAAAAGCTAACAATACCAGAATATAGAAGAACTATTTTTGTTGTTTTTCAGATAACCTAGACACTTAAGTACATTCTGTCTATCTTAAAATGTCTTCAGTAGATAATATGTGAGAATATATAGAGCTTTCTGAGGAGTATGATACTTGAGATACTTCTTTCTCTCCCGTATAATTACGCCATACTCATATGACAAAAAAATACCAACCTCAAACGTTTGAAAAACATTGGCAGCAAGAGTGGGAGAAGAATAGGACATACAAAGCAACGGAGAGTCAGAAAGAGAAGAAATATGTTTTGGACATGTTCCCGTATCCTTCAGGAGCGGGTTTGCATGTCGGTCATCCGCGAGGTTATACAGCGACAGATATTTTATCCCGCTTTTATCGTATGCAGGGATTTGATGTTCTTCATCCTATGGGTTGGGATGCATTTGGACTGCCGGCTGAAAATGCCGCAATAAAGGCAAAAACCAATCCTAAGAAACTTGTCCCGCAGAATATTGCCAACTTCAAAAGACAGATGAAAATGCTGGGATTCTCCTATGATTGGGATCGGGAGTTTGCGACAACGGATCCCGAGTACTTTAAATGGACACAGTGGCTGTTTATTCAGTTTTTCCGCATGGGTTTGCTATACAAAAAAAATACACCTATAAACTATTGTCCAAGTTGTAAAACGGGTCTAGCGGAGGAAGAAGTATTGCCTGACGGGACTCATGAACGGTGCGGAAATCCGATTACTAAAAAGGACCTTCCTCAATGGATTTTCCGTATTACAAAATATGCCGATGAACTTATTGATAGCCTTGAAGGACTGAAATGGCCAAAAGGTATTCTTGAGATGCAGAAAAACTGGATCGGCAGGAAAGAAGGTATCAATATAACGTATCGGATCGAAGGTACTGATGAGTCGATTGTTTGTTTTACAACACGGCCTGATACAAATTTTGGAGCAACCTTTATTGTCCTTGCTCCTGAACATGAATTGATTACAAAGGTAATTGAAGGTTCAATTAAACAGGTCGGTGTAACTGAAGATGTGAGAAAAGAAGTCGAGATATACGTGGCTCAGGCAAAGGCAAAAACTGAGCTTGAACGAATATCCGAAGGAAGGAAGAAAACAGGAGCATTCACAGGATTATATGCAGTCAACAATCTTAACGGGACGAGGATCCCTTTATGGGTTTCTGACTTCGTTTTGAAGGATTTCGGGACAGGTGCGGTGGTCGGAGTTCCCGGGCATGATTTACGGGACTTTGAGTTTGCGCACGAGTTCAAGCTCCCAGTACTCAGAGTGGTTGTTGGCAGCGATGGAGATACTTCGCCAATAAAAAAAGCTTCCCAAGTTCAAGAAGATGAAGGTACGATGATTAATTCGGAGTTTTTGAACGGAATGGATATCCATGAAGCCAAAGCAAGGATTATGGAGTATCTTGAGGAGAAAGGATGGGGAGAAAAAGTCGTAACATATCACTTGCGAGACTGGATTTTTTCCAGACAAAGATACTGGGGAGAGCCCATCCCGATGGTCTATTGTGAGAAATGTGCAAAAAAACATCTTTCAGGTCTAACCACTGAAGATCAAGAATTAACCGTTCGTGAAAATGAGGTTGGTAAAAAAATCGGCCAATGGAAGGCTGAGATAGAGCCCTCAATGCATGGATGGTTTCCTGTCAGTGCCGATGATCTCCCATTAGATTTACCGGATGTTGAGAGTTATGAACCGCTTGAAAGTGGGGAATCGCCTCTTGCAGCAATAGAGGATTTTGTAGAAACTACCTGTCCCAACTGTGGTGCTGTCGCAAAGCGCGAAACTGATACAATGCCAAACTGGGCAGGGTCATGTTGGTACTTTTTATATTTTGGAGGGAGTGAAGTATTGGAGCAAAAGAAAGCTAAGATCACGCCAAATACTGCTGAATGGAAAAAAATGATAGGAAATGCTTCAAGTCATTGGATGCCCGTTGACTGGTATGTCGGTGGAGCGGAGCATGCAGTACTGCATCTGTTGTATTCTCGTTTCTGGATGCATGCTATGTATGATCTGGGGATAGTGGATGTACGTGAGCCGTTTATAAGACTCAGGAACGTAGGAATGATCTTAGCCGAGGACAATAGAAAGATGAGTAAATCATGGGGGAATGTTATTAATCCGGATGATGTCGTAAATGAATACGGCGCTGATAGTCTGAGGTTGTATGAAATGTTTATGGCACCATTTTCGCAGGAAATTGCATGGTCAACTCGTACATTGCAGGGATCATATCGATTCCTGAAGCGAGTATGGGCTATGAGCCAGACATATATGAGCGGAGATGCCCAAAATATGCCCGAGAATGATGATCTTAAGCGAAAGCTGTATCTTACCATAGATAAGGTGACCCGTGACATTCCTGATATAAAATTCAATACTTCAGTTGCGGCTATGATGGAGTTTCTAAATGAGTGGGAAAAATCATTCAATACGGATAAGGGAACTCTTAGTATGGAGGATTTCAAGATGTTTCTAAAGATACTAGCCCCGTTTGCTCCGTATATGACAGAGGAACTCTGGTATAGAATCTGTTCAGAGACAACATCAATTCATCATGCTTCATGGCCAACTATAGATAAGTCTTCCATTAAAAGCACGACAGTAGAGATTCCGGTCCAAGTTAATGGGAAAGTCCGAGCCACAGTAATAGTTCCTAACGAGTACGGACGTGAAGAGGTTCTTCAGGAAGCCTTAAAAGAGGAGAAAGTGCAGAAGTATCTATCCGAAGGTGCATATAAAAAGATTATTTTTGTTCAGGGTAAGATATTAAATATTATCGTCTGAAGAAGCTTTTGAAGGTGTCTTATATATGTAAGGAATGTGAGCCCGCCGAGACTCGAACTCGGAACCAATAGCTTAAAAGGCTACTGCTCTACCATTGAGCTACGGGCCCAACCTTAAGCTACTAGCAGAAAGCCATTAGCTATAGAAGGTAGTTTTTAGATATGAAATTGTATCAATTCTTTCCTTAGTTTTCAATGGGAGCTTGTTTCATCACTGTAATCTCTAGTTTGGCATCTGGAACAGCTGCAGTACTCACCTCATAAATACCTTCCTCCATAAGTACTACAATGAATCTTTCAGATTCGCCGTATCCTCGTTCTGTCTGTAGATTATCATTGCTTGATATTAGCCTCATGAGGGTTGTAGGACTGGTATTTGTTATCTCAATACGTTTACCGATTGGAACAGAAACATATTCAGGACTAAATCTGTGTCCGTCAAAGGATACCTTTACAACGTTTGAATCATTGTCAGCAATCCGTTGCTTTGTGTATTCCGTAGTCTTTTTACTGCTGCTCATCAGATCCAGTATTACATCAGGCGGCCGGACCATAAGGAGTGCATTCGTATAAAAGCCGAGAATGAAAGCAATGATGAATAACGAGATACTGCGGATATATCTTTGCATGATTATTTATTGGTTGCCCTTCTGTTTCTTCGGAGGTATTTTCTGATCAGAAGGATTATGACGATTAGGATGATAATTCCTGCCACAATCTTGATCGGGAAAGCAAAAAATGGAGTATAAGTGGTGATACTTTTATTTTCACTTCCATAGTAAACGATCGCAACCGCTTGATAAGGCCCGATTAAAAATTTTTGATTGAATGATGTCTCAATAGCACGTTTTGCATCAGGGAAAATGTTGGTAGGCGGAATAACGATATCCTCAACTTTTTTTCCTAGTACATTCATAATACTGATGATTCCCGTTGCTTTTACATGAACATTCCCTGTGTTCTGAAGCCTTAAAGTTAGAGGTACCGGTCCGAATTCGATGAATGACGGAGCAGAAAAGTCAAGTATATTTACGTTTTCTTCCACCGGTCCGGATACCCGCAGTAAGAATAGCGAAGCTATTTCCTGTTCTACAGATGCGTTATTAGGGGCATTGCTTCCGCCGATTGCGAACACCATCGCGCCGTATCTGCCTCCGCCGACTTTCTGCTCAGGTACTTTGATTGTTACCTGTACCTCTCGTTCCGATTTCGGATCCAAAGTAAATGTCGCAGGCGAGATTGTAGACCAGCTGGAGATTGCCCATGGTCCCTGTTCGACGAGTGCAACCTGCCCTCCTTCGCCTTCAGCGGTAAAATCTTCTATTCTGGATGTAAGCGTGTAGGGAATATTTCCTTTATTTCTTACCTTTGCTTTTAATGTAATGGTCTGACCCGGATCGACGTCAAGTTCCTGTGATGGAGGAGATATTTCAATAGATTGCTCCGGTGTAATATTCTGTGCAAAGTTTGATGTAAGGTTAAAAGCTAGTATTCCCGCGGATAGAATTAATAGTATAAGCAAAGATAGAAGGTATTTCTTTTTAGACATACTGCATTATAACTCCATTTTTACAGAATTAATATGTTGGAGTTGCGACGAGGATAATTGTACCAGTGTAGT
>CAYMVU010000007.1:0-32110 GCA_964394215.1 uncultured Gammaproteobacteria bacterium | reverse complement strand
GTGCACATTCGTATACAGACAGCTTCGGTATGATTAGACTTTTTGATTGCTCAGAAAGCTGCAGGATCACCTCAGATTGTATTTCAGGGGGAAGGAGCGAAAAGACATATCTTTTTTGCTCATGAATATGATTGATAATATCGGCAATTTTATGAAAGTCCATCTTCAGAAGTAAGTACTTTATCTCTTTAAAGTTTCCTCTTTCAATGTATTTATTGACGGCTTGAAGATGCGCGACATTGGTCATATATTTCATAATACAGAAGTTTGGTGTCAGTGACCAGTTGATTTCTGTTTCTTACTTGAGGGCTTGGTGAAAGACAAGATTGACACAGCCCCATAATTGTATTATTCTCATTATATGAGAAAGTTTTATTTCGCAATACTAACCCTTACCTTATTACTCGCTCTTCCTATGGCCTCAATTGCCCAAGAGGCAGACGAAGCTACCGAAGAAGCGGTTGAATCAACGGTGACTCCCGCAAGAGAGAATAAACGTATGGAAGTGATGGAAAAAACACGAGAGATAAGAGAAGAAGCCGCTCAAAAAAGGAAAGAAGTACAGGAGGAAATAATGAAAAAGAGGGAAGAAGCAAAAGAAGAATTTGCCAAGGAGAGAGAAGAGTTCAAAATGAAGCTTGAGGAAATGACTGATGAAAGAAAACAGCAAATTGTTGAGAAAGTAGATGAGCGTATTTCTGAAATGAATGAACGGATAACGGGGAGGCTTGCAGAACACCTTGACAAAATCACAGAGATTATCGATCGTATCGAAGAGAAAGCAGGAGATCTGGAAGGTGACACTAAAGCGGTCGATGATGCAGTCACAGTCGCACGGGCTGCAGTTGAAACAGCTCAGGAATCAGTAGCCGAGCAGGCAGGAAAGGAGTATATCATCGAACTGACTGAAGAAGGCAATCTGAAGGAGGACGTTCAATCAGTTGTATCTCAGTTCAGAACCGATATTAAAGCAACCGTCGAGACCGTGAAAGACGCGCGACAAAAAACGGTTGATGCGGCTCGGGCTTTGGGTCAAATGGAAAAGCCGTCAATGGAAGAGACACGCGAAGCTACCGAATCAGAAGAAACTGATGAACTGGGAGGATAATTACTATTTTTTTAGAAAATTACATGGATAATCAAAATAAAAAAGAAGAACAGAAAAAGCCGGAATCCCAAGATGCGGCGAAAGCACCGGAAACACCGGCTGCAGAACCGACACCTACAACAGAACCGGTTCCTCCGGCCGAATCTCCTGCAGTTCCTGCTGAGCCAGAAACTCCTGCAGCACCTGCCGAAGCAGAAACCGCAACCGACATGTCTGCAGAGCCCTCACCGCAGCCGATAGCTCCTGAAGTAGGGTATACCGAGACGAAGTCCAACAAGCTTGTATATATTCTTGTCGGGATACTGCTTGTGATACTCCTCAGTCTGGTAGGCTTGTTCTTCTATAAACAGATGTCTGCAGCACCTGCCGAAACTCAGATCTCTCCGTCTCCTGTGCAGGTTTCACCGACAGATATTGTAAGTCCGACTGCGACGCCGGCAAACGAAGAGGAAGCGGCACTACAACAAATTGATATTCCGGACATTGATCAGGATTTGCAGCAGATCGAGAGTGATGTCGATCAACTTTGATATCCCACCTTTTGTAAATTCGGGATAGTTTGCTATACTATCTTTCTTATATGGAAGAAAACAAAAACCCAAACCCCCAACCTACCGAAGTGAAAGCTTCAAAAACCAGTGACAAGTCTATGCCTTCAATCAGACAACTTCTGGAAGAATCCTGGCACCTGCTTACACAAAAAGTGCTGAAAATACTTTTGATCTCTGTATATACACTTATCGGGATTGTCTCTACATATCTCATCGCAGCCCTGCTCGGTGTTGTGATCTTTTTTAGCCTTGTAGGAGGGACGGGTGATATTCAGAATGCCGCAGCATCGTTGATAGGAAATCCTGCGATGTGGACGGCAGGAGGATTACTTCTTGTTGCCCTAATTGTTGCAGTCTCAATAATCAGTTTGATGGCACAGGCCGGATTAGTGCTGACATTGTCGGAAAAAGATGAGACTGCATCTTCTTTTTCACTTTTCAAAAAAGGCTGGATATATGTACTGCCGTTGTTTATTGTTGGATTGATTGAGTTCGTAATTATTTTCGGTAGTGTTTTCCTATTCATAATCCCGGCAATCATTATCAGCATCTTCCTGGCTTTTACCCTTTACACAGTCGTGCTTGAGAACAAAAAGGGAATGGAAGCTATTAAAATGAGTGTCGGAATAGTACAGCAGCAGTTCGGTGCTATCGTAGGACGGTTTGTGTTATACTTCTTACTCGTGATGGCTGTCATGATTGTGCTTGCAGCATTGAGTAGTATCTCAGAAGAAGTAGCTGCTCTTGCCGGATTAGTACGTTTTATCGTCAATTTCTTCGTAAACTGGTTCGGATTGGTTTTTACATTCCAGGTATACAAACATGCACGAGCAGCTTATGACGAATCCCAACCCGTATCTCTCACCTGGATGTGGATCGTGAGTGCCGTAGGATGGGTTATTGCGGGCCTCATTATTACTGTCGCAGTGCAGGCTGTCGGGAAAATCAATCCTGAAGAGATAATGAAGAAAGCAGTGGAGGAAAATCAAAGAATGGAACTTGATATAGATCAAAGCGGTGAATACATCCCTGAAATGCCTTCTGATGATGCTGATGAGTTCTATAACATGTTTGATGAAGAAACACAAAGAGAGCTCAGACAACTACAGCAAATGCAGGACGGATCGGAAATATAAAACGTTCTTTAATCTTACTGTTCGCTCGCTATCGATTTTTTGTGTTGTGATTGAAACTGAGGGTCTTCGATGTCTGATATCTCCTCTTTCACAAGCTCAAGTCTATCAACATACAGCATAATAGCTATTCCTACAGCCATAAGAAGTATGACAGCCAGAGTTGCTGCATCCAGTTGTGGCGGGAGAATGTTCCTTGATGCTACAGCAACCAGATCACCATGGCTGTCGATACGTGTTGCAGTCACTTCCTGCCACGGCCATAGCTTACGTACTGATCCGAGCATAAACCCGGCAAGGGCTGCAACCGAGATATCATGATGTTTTGCGAAAAGCCAGGAAAGAAAGCGGGAAAAGAAAGCCAGTCCCACGACTGCACCGAGGGCCACTGAGACGAGAACTGCAATATTCATTTCACGTACAGCTCCCAAAACCTGTGTATATTTCCCCATAATAAGAAGAATGAATGAGCCTGAAATACCCGGCAGAATCATTGCACAAATAGCAATCATACCGCTAAAAAAGAACATCGGGAGGTTGGATGGTGTCTCTACTGGAACAGATCCTACAATGATATATCCTATGACGGAAGTCGTTATAAATGCAATAACATCACGAATATTCCATGTGACAACCCGTTTTGCAACAAGCCACGTGGAAGCTATGACAAGGCCGAAGAAAAAGGACCATACGAAGGATGGATACGTCTCAAGAAGATATCCCAAGAGATTTGCAAGTGTGAGTACGGCTGTGAAGAGACCAGCAAACAACGGGACGAGAAATCGAAACGGAATTGCCGCTAAGCCTTCCTTGAATTTAAACTTTAAAAACAACTTCAAGACTTCACCGCTTACTTTTTTGATACTAATAAGCAGTTCTTCATATATTCCTGCGATAAAAGCTACCGTTCCACCCGATACGCCAGGTATAAGATCAGCCAGTCCCATGAAAAAACCGGTTACGAATAATCGGAGTAGTGGTTTGTCTTTTTTTGTTTTTGTGCTCATAGGTATATTGTAGCTGAAAGAGCACAAAAGTCTACGCAATTACCAGCATCGACCGCCTGAAGAAGAAACTTTCCATGACCAGAATGCGGAACCGTCAAGTCTGCAGGTGTTTGAGCCGCCGTCGCGATGGGTATCCAGAAGTGAGTTTTCTTTTCCGTAATTATCGTCGCCGCCGATATGTTTTTGATGGAGTAAAAATGCAAAGTCAGTCCCGTTTGATCGGTAGAGATAACAAGGCGTTGTACCGCCTTCGAAAACACGATTCATTTGAGGATCATGCGGAAACTCATCAAGATAATCCGGGACAAGTCCGGGAATGACATCTTCAGGATCCAAATTAGGTGTTCCCCAGGGGTGATTACATTCGCCGCGCCATACACCACCAGGATTGGGATAGGAGCCGTGATCGATGTAGTACGAATCAAGTGCCCGCTTTACTTTTTGAGCATCGGTGATACGTATCGTATCTCTGGCATTCCGCTGAGAAGCAGAGTATGCGACCACTCCGAAAGTCATCAAAACGCTGACGACGGTCAGCACGATAATTGTTTCTACCAAGGTAAAGCCCGCTTGTATTTTCATATGTTGTACCATCCAGTATATTGAGGTTGCGAAAGAAAGTAAATAATAAAAAAATATTGTAAGATTTTTCTGAAAAATTGATGAATATTATGGGAATTGCTTGTTCTCATCTGTTTCCTTACATTTGATAAGAAAACCTGCAAAAGTTGATATCTGGCGCTAAAACGGGTACAATATCCTTCTATGGAAAACCCGTTTGCAAAATTCCTTGATTCATTTAGAAACTTACCGGACAAAAAGAAGTATATTGAAGTTGTGACTGCAACCCTTTCAATTCCGGTTCTGCTTTCTGTGGTCTATATGAATTACATGAATATACAGGAGAAGAGGAGCGGATCAGACAATAAAGATACCGTTGTAGAACAACCAAAAGATTCGACACCAACCATCATAACGATCATTCGTGACGGTGAACGCGAACCGACGGAGGCACCGGATGAGGAAGAACTTACTCCTACGCCCACAACAGGTTCAAAAGAGGAGTGCATCAAGGACATTGGGCCGATAGATATAATATCACCTCAGGAAAACACTACCGTGAGCGGTAATCCGTTGGATATCGATATCCGATACGATCAGGGTGATTATTGCTCAGTTGTCTGGAGTTATCGTATCAATAACGGTCAATGGAGTGAATATTCAGATAATGACATTGTTATCTACAACATGAGTTCCGGAAAAAAAACACTGGAGCTTCGAGTAAAGAGTTTGGTTTCCAACCAGAACAAAACACTTACACGGGTTTTCACCTACCAGAATACCGATACTGAGATTCCTACACCTACAAGCACGATAACTCCAACGAGCTCTCCGTAAGTGCGTATCTGTCAGGGAATAGTGTGGACTGCTATTAGAGCTGTTACAATGAGTATCTCCTATGAAAAAAGAACTTATTCCGCTTATATTACTGACTTTTGTTAACACTCTGAATTTTTCCATTATGATTCCTATTCTGCCGTTTATTGTGGATCAATATGGCGGCGGGACTGTCATGTATGGAGTACTTCTTTCAATGTACCCGCTGTTTCAGTTTTTTGCAGCACCAATGCTGGGTACGCTTAGTGACTTTTACGGCAGAAGACCGATTTTACTTATAAGTCAGGCTGGGACAATGATCAGCTGGATTATTTTTGCCTGTTCCTATTTTGTGCCGAATATATTTATCGGTCCGTTGTCTCTTCCGATCTTGGTACTGCTCCTGGCGCGTATATCAGACGGCGCAACAGGAGGGAATAATGCAGTTGCCAATGCTTTTTTATCAGATATCACAACACATGACGAGAAAACAAAGACATTTGGCATGATGGGCGGAATTGTGGGTTTGGGGCTTGTTGTAGGGCCGGCTATTGGTGGCATGACTATGTCATCATCTATCGGTTATCTTGCTCCGGTCTTGCTTACCCTTGCTGTATCTGTAATTACGCTTTTGATGATGTATCTGTATTTGCCGGAATCTCTTCCCGCAAAAGAACGATCAAAACAGTTGCAATTTAACTGGATCGAAGAGCTACAGTTTTTACCGAAAATAAGAAAATACAGTCATAATAGACAGCTGAAGTATCTGTTTTTTCTGAGAATAATGTTTCTTTTTGTCTTCAGTTCATTTACTTCAATATTTGTATTGTTTATGATCAATGCGTTCAATCTTGATTCTCAGCAGATCGGTCTGCTGTTTATGATTGTCGGTGTTTTTTTATTCGTGAATCAGGCCGTTTTATCAGGTTGGTTGGCAAAGAAAATCGGAGATTTGAAAACTCTTATTGTCGGACAGGTTGCACTTATCATTGCACAATTCCTGTATGTTATTGTGCCGAATATTGCTGCATTTCTTCCCGTTGTGTATCTTAATAATTTCGGTTTTTCGATCAGTATGCCAACCTTCAAATCAATGATTTCCAAAAGCGTGGATCGCCGGAAGCAGGGTGAGATCATGGGAATTGATGAATCGCTTTTTGCGATTTCTGCAGCGGTGTCACCGCTTCTTGCAACAGGGATGTACTCACTCATCGGAAAGTATACGTTTGCCGTTCAGGCGGTTGTTCTTCTTGCGACCGTGATTGTGTTTGAGTATAAGACGGGGTGGAAAAAGGGGAAATAAGAATCCGATTTGCTCGTTCCAGAAAGTGTTATTATTTTTTATCGTTACCGTACCAAGAGTAGTAAATCACCGGGATGAAGAACAGTTTTATGACACCTGAGAAAAACAATCCTGAGATGATTGCTCCGCCGAGGCCTCGCCACAGAGGATCAGATAACGTGATCGGCAGAAGTCCGAAAATTGTCGTGAGAGATGTCAGTAATACCGGTTCGAGTCGGCTTCCTGAGGCATCAAGAATAGCTTCTTTGACAGGCATTCCTTCGTTGATATTACTGTTTATTTTGTCAATAACCACGATAGCATTGGTCACCACTATACCGAAGAGTGCTAGTACTCCAATAAGCGCCGGAAATGACAAGGGAGTGCCCGAGAGAGCAAAGATATAGAATACGCCGGAAATTGCAAGCGGGATGGTCATCATGACGATAGCAGCTTGTCGGTAAGATCCAAACTCAATAATCATCGTGACAAGAATCAACAAAAATGAAAGTGCCATCGCCTGAAGAATTGAGTTTACGGATCTCTGATTTTCTTCGTTGATACCGCCTGTTTGCCAGCGATATCCGTTCGGAAGATCAAGCGAATCGGCAAACTGCTCAAGATCTGCATTTATCTCCTGAATATTGTATCCGGATTCGACAGAACCTGATATGGTGATTGTTCTGAGAGTATCCTCATGGGATATACTAGTCGGGTTCGTACTGAGTCGAAGCTCTCCGAGTGATAGGAGAGGTACATTGCCCTGAGGTGATTGGATATACAGTGAACCCAGTTCTTCAGGCGTTACCTGAGCCTGAGAAAGTCTCAGAGTGATATCCTTTTCTTCATCAAATCGTATTGTGTCCAGCGTGAATCCTGAAGCATAAGTGCGGAGCCAGAGTGCCAGAGTTTCACGCGAGATGCCTGCATCGGCCAGCTTATTCTGGTCAGGAATGAATACGATTTTACTGGTCCCGGATTTATAAGAGGTATCAACATTTGTAACGCCCTGACGCTCTTCCAGATAGTTCATAATCTCCCGGGAATATTGAGTTAATACTTCATAATCGGCACCGAGCAAACTGATCTGAATATCAGCGCCGGCAGGAGGTCCGCCTGAAAGTTCGATAACGCTGAGTTTTCCGCGTGAGTAATCAGCAAATTTCTTGCGGAGTTCTTGCGCGATCTCTATCGATGTTCTTTCGCGCTCATCCGGATCAGGCAAGGCAAACGTAATCAGAAAATTAGCAGGATCAACACTGCGATCAAATGTAGCCGTAAAGCCATAACCTGTTTCAGTGATTACATAATCCACATACGGTACTTTCCGAGCCTCCTGTGTCAGTGCGATAGCTTCAGCCGTTGTTGTCTGAATATCCGTTCCGGGAGGAAGAGCAACAGAAAGATAAATCGTGTTTTCGTCCGTTTTCGGAAAGAATTCATTTTTGACCAAACCCAGCGGAACCAGCAGATATGAAATCAGTGCAAAAACGACAAGGAATATGATGACATTGCGGCGATTTGATCTTTTTAGCAAAATCCGGTCAAGGACATTTCGGTATTTGTAGCTGAGATCTTCAAGATTTATGATTCCTTCTCCCATGATGCGCTTGCCATGATTCTGGAGCGTTTGTAATGTACTATCGGCCCGAAAGTACTCTTTCAGCTTTTGTATATATAGATTACGCTTTGCGTAAAGGATCCATGCAGAAAGAACAGCAATGAGGTAGATAGGTATGAGGAACGCGTTTTTCGGTGACAGAAGTGTGAGGACAGCAATAAATGCGATAACACCAAGTATCTGTACCAAGACGCGGACACGATACGGGACCGCCAGTTTCAGGAAAACAATCATCAAAGGAATAGTAATAAGAACTGCAATTGAGGTAGAGGAGAGCATTGTGGCAGTAATGATAAGAGGGATCGGTTTGATAAATTCTCCGATAATTCCCGTGGCAAGAAGCAAAGGGATAAATGACCAGATAGTGGTTGCTGTTGTAGACCAGAGCGGAATGAAGAAATCTCTCCAGACAAGGAGTCCGGTTTCTGACGGTGTGAATTTCCCGGATTCATAATAACGGGTCATAGCTGTGACGACGACTATGGTGTCATCAATCAAAAGACCCAGTGCTATCAAAAAGGAAAATAGTGTCAAAAAATTGAGAGAAAGCCCCAAAGCATTTGCGACTGCGATTGCAGATAAAAATGTCAAAGGAACCGTAAAGGATGCGATGACAGCTTGTCGAAGTCCCAAAAATACAAGTAGGACAGTAAAGATCAGAAGAACAGTGGTGCTAAATTCCTGGAGAAGATCTGTAAACTGATCATCGATAAGTTCACCATAATTACTTATGGTTAGTAACTCAACAGTTCCTTTGTAGGGTTCAAGCTGTGAATCGACCTCAGTCACTGCGGCTTCTGCTGCAGTGTTAATATTTGATGAATCAGATTTGTACACAAAAAACTGTACAGCTCGACGTGAATCTATTTCATTGTCTGCGTAGTACGTTTTATTCTGATCGGGCGCTGAGATTTCTTTAACAAGAGCAATTTCCTCGAGAGTAACAATCCGCTCATCAGTTGTGATACGAATAGTTCTTATATCGTCAATAGTCGTGATGCCGGGATCTATAGTTAGCGAGAAAACTGAGCCGTTGGCATTTATGTTACCGGCAGGATATGAATTTGCCGCACTGTTTATTGCCTGGGACAATAAAGGCGGTGAAATCCCGAACATCTGTGCTTTGACGGGATCGACGATTACCTGTATTTCCTGTTCTTCAAATCCTGAAACCTGCACCTGTGATACTTCCGGCAAGTCCTCCAAGTCATTTTGCAGATTTTCAGATAAAGACATCAGTGAAGGAAGGTCATCGGATGTTAACGCAAAAGTCCAGATGGGTTGATTTTCGAAATCAAGAACAGCCACACGCGGATCCTGAGCATCTTCCGGAAGATCAGTGACAGTATCAACTGCCTGTTGTACCTCGTCCCGGGCTTCGTCAGGATCAACTGTTGAAAGAAACTGCAGTACGATAGTTGAGGCGTTATCGCGTGATGTTGAAGTGATTGTATCTACGTCCTGGACCGAGTTTAGTTTGTCTTCAATCGGGATCGTGACGAGTGCTTCCATATCTTCTGGAGTCGCTCCGGGAAGAATAGTGGTGACGGTGACAATTGGGATTTCTACTTCGGGGTTTAGTCTTCTTGGAATTTCAAAGTAGTTTATGATTCCGATAACAAAAATACTCAATATAAGGAGTAACACAAGTCGGAAGTTTGTGATGAATTTTCCGTGAACTGTGTTTTTGAGTTTGGGATCGAATTGTATACGGTCTAAATATGAGGCCATGTGATTATTATTGTGTTTAGAAATACATTTTTCGCTTGTAACCGAAAATTTTTTCGGAAGTGAACTCGCTAGTTGGTTTTCGGCTCAAACATCCACTTCACTCAAAAATTTTGATTACTTCGCTCAGTTATAAATTTTTTTGTTAGAGCAAATCTTATTGCTCAGAAACAAGGTCGCCGCCGACGACATTGCGGTCAAGAATGATGACATCGCCTGATTCCAAGCCTTGTTCTACTTCGACAAATCGGCCTATTACAGAGCCTAGAATAAGTTCGCGAGCGACTGCTTTGTCGTTTTCAATGACAAAAACATAAGCCCGTTCCTGTGTTTGGTACACACTGTCGATCGGGATATAGGGGACAGTTGCGGATGTATCATAGTATCCGATCGGGATAGTGACATTGATGTATCCGTCGTCCGTGACGTATTTATGATACGAGTCAGGAATCGGGAAAAAGATTCCGTAGAGATTTCCCTGTACGGCATCACGGGAAACATATGAGGGATATGATTGATACTGTATTTCTCCGATGTTGAGTACGCTCGGTTCGGCGTATGTTGTTTTTAGGGCGATCTCACGAGGTACATAGGCGATTGCGACAATCGGATCCTCTTCAATTTCTTGAGAAAGGATCATGAGAGGAGTTCCCGGATTGACGGCCTCACCGATTTTTACCAATACTCGCTGTACAGTCGCATTAAAGGGTGAAGACGGGTACATCATAGCAGCCTGGACCTGAGCAACCTGAAGCTGCAGTCTCGCAACGTCACGATTAAGGTCCAATGCCTTTTCTTGAACTTCGAGTTGTTTGATAGTTATGTCCTTTTGGAGGTTGGAAAGTTCTGCCGGTGGTTTATCTCCCGCAGTGGTATATTCTGTATTGCGAAGGGAAGCCCGGAGTTGATTATTCGCGGAAATCAATTGTGCTTTTGTACTTTTCGGCTGAAGCAGAGCAGATTGACTGGCATTCTGGCTTTCAAGATTTTCAATCGTATCATTTACTATAGAGATGAGTTCATCATTCAGACTGATAAGTCCGTTCGTTTCATCAATGGATTTTTGTGAAATATCCCGTAGTTCGTCGGCATTCTGATCTGTTTTATTCGCTACCTCTTTCTGCTTGGCGATAATTTCTTTTTGTGTATCGTACGTTTCGTTTATATTCTGAAGCTGGCGTGCTGCAATTCTTGTCTGTAGATATGCGGCATTGCCTCCCTGATAATTCGTTGAGGTTGTAAGAAGGGTAGAGCCCTGTGCGACATAATCACCGGGGAGATAATAAATGTTTTGTACTACTCCGGGAGAGAGCGCTGTGATGGTCACAACTCCTGATTTTTCTACCTTTGCCTGTACGGTCATTTTCGGAGCTTCGCCGATACGGTAAACCTGAACGGATTTTGCCTGCACTACTTTCTCCTCGGCGGTTTCTTCAGGTGCACGGAAAAAATTTCCGACCACAATAAGGATAAGAAGTATCCCCAAAAGAGAGAATAACGTTGCAAAAGGACGAGCAGTAGCGAATCGTGTCACTTTTTTTCGCGGCTTTTCAGTCATTTTCTGAAAACGGCGTTTTACATTCTTGGAAAAACCTATAATATTATTCTTCATAAGCTTATTATTATACCAGATGACGATATAAATGGAAAATCACCGATGTTTGATTTTTTTGAGATCTGGTGCGTTCACTGATATGTTTTTCCTACAGCACAGCACTGTATTGTACCTGTATACACCGGTTTATATAATTTGTCCTATAATTTTTTCTCAGTAACAAGATACGAAAGCATGTATCTTCTTAGAACCAATAGCCTGCAAGAGAGAAAAAATACGTAAATCTCAGGTAGAGAATATGCATTTTTACTGGTGGATTTACCGGTCAATACATTGGTATGACCGTGCACTTTGACATATTCAGTTGAATGTCCTTTGTGTGAGGATACGAAAGATTAGAATACGAAGATAAAATGAACGGTATGGGTTGGATGCTAGCATTTTGGTGATTTCAAGTCCGAAATCACGACAAAATATTATCTTCCAACTTCTTCTATCGGATTTCTGATTTCCCGCGTCCTCACAGGGAGGAAACCCACGGCGGGTCTTAGCCGAAAAAAACCACACTGCATATTAAGGAGGCAGGAGATGGCAAGTCGTTCTTTAGTTCGCGAGGATGAGTTCATCAACGGCAATCGAGACACTCTGTGGCTCACACTTACACTCGGAGGCCTAGCATTATTTGCCACCAGTTTGCGTATCACCATCAATGACCACATCTTTGATACCCTTTTGGTCACGATCTACCTGATGATGATTGTCGGGACGAAGTCGATTTTTCTTCCCTACATTCGTAGTCTATGGATGACCGCAACAGGGAGTACGATGTCCGCAGTAACCGATAGCTTTGTGATTGTGTTGGCCTTCAAGAAGATGATCGTCCGAGATCACCACACGACCCGTAGGGAGCTGGACTTCCTGAACTTGGCTCAGATCGGCGCATTGTCGTTCGGTGCTATCTTCTTTATCGGAGAGCTGTACGGCCTTGCGTTCTATATCCATCACGGATTAGACAAGGTCCTGCAGTCAGGTCTCCCCATGGGGCTAAGCTTGATCCCGTTGCTTGTCGCGCTCATCGTTACCACTAAGGCCTTGGCAGACTTCACGCCAGCGGCTTTCAAGAAGTTCGACTTGCGGAACACGCTAGAGCTCATATTCTTCGTGGGGTTACTAATCTTCACGCATGATGTGTTGCTCAGTGCTGGTTTGTTCCTCTTGTACGAGGCAAACTTCTGGGGGGCGAACGGGCCGAAGTATGTAGTCAACAACTTGGTCGAAGAGTTGCGGCATGGCGGATTTATGGCTCTTGGGTTGATCATCGCCGCACTTGCTATCCGACCGACACCCTTGGGCCGTATGATTGAGAATTCAGATGGACTCATGATTACGTTCTGGGCCATGCTGAGTTCGCCGTTGACCGGCGCGCTGTTGGTCGCCCATGATCTGGGTGAGTTCTACGAAAAGCTTGGTTACTTGATCGGTGGGGCCTTCCTGGCTCCATGGTCTAGTCTCGTGGGCGTCATGGTACTCAGGCCTCACCAGTATCTGCGTTACTTCTTGTTCAGCATTCCGTTTAGTGCAGGATTCCTCCTGCTTCACTGGGTGCTGGTCAAGATCGATGCATACGTGTGGGTGGCTCATCAACTCGGCGTAACAGCTCTTGCCGTGCATTGAGAGTTTCATCAGGATGTGGTCCGACAATGGTGTCGGGCCGGACTCTTCCCCTCCCACAATGGCGTGGGAGAGCGGAGGAGGGACCATACATCCTTCCGAAAACTGAATATGGACTACCCCGCCAAGTCTGCTTTTCAAAAGCAGACCGCGGGGTTTTTCATGGCAAAAAAATATCCGCCGTCGCTTATGCTATGGCGGACAAAAAAATCCCCCGCATGATCGGCGGGGGATTTAGATTTCTTTCGAATAAAATTTATTTCTCTTCTTCTTTCAGTTTTAGTGCCAACTTATTGATAAATGTCGGCGGAATGAGAGTTGAGAGAATGATCACCAAAATAATGGTTGAAAAGACGCTGTCAGGAATAGCTCCAAGTGCTTTTCCTGTTGCGGCAAAGATCAAACCGACCTCTCCACGGGGTACCATTGATACACCGACAAAGAGTTTATGAAGGTTGGAACCTTCTGCGGCAATACCGGCAACCAATTTACCGAGGACAGCAACAACAGTCAGGATGACACCTGTGATATAAACTGCAGGATTCAACAGACTAGCTGCATCTACCATAAGACCTGTGAAGACGAAGAAGATCGGGATAATAAGCATACCGATGTTCTTGATAAGTTCTTCTACATGAGCATGCTGGTGTTTATGAATCAGATGGTCAATCTTTTCCTTTTCATCTTTATCAAACCCGCGAAGCTTCTTGAGATCATAGGCGATTTCGGGAAGATTGAAGGAATTAAAATGAACCTGGTCAAGAACAAGGCCTGCTGCAAATGCACCGACGATCGGAGCAAGTCCGACAAGAGATGCAAGGTATGCATATGTCAAAGCAAATGTTAGAGCAAGGGCAAGTTTCATACCGGTACCGGTATTCACCATTGAGAACACTTTTGAAAGTGATTTCGCAAGAAGGTCTCCGAGTGCGACGGCAGCTCCCAGGAACACGACTGCTTTCAATGTCAGCTCCATGATAAATGCTGGTGTTACATGTCCGCCTGATGCGATAGCAGAGACGACGGCAAGAACAAGAAGTCCAAGTACGTCATCGATGACAGCTGCTCCAAGGACTGTCTGACTTGCTTTCATCTTGAGCACACCGACGCTTTGATAAACGGATGCTGTTATACCTACCGATGTAGCAACCATTGCTGCACCGATAAAGAGGTATGTCACCTGTTCAACACCCGGGAATAGCATAGGACCGACCACAAAAGTACCGAGTGTAAAGGGAGCTACAACTCCGATGATCGCAACCATAAGAGCGCGTGTCCCGACCTTTTTCATCTGTCCGATATTTGATTCCAGTCCAATCTGGAAAAGAAGAAGTACGGCTCCGAGCTCAGCAAAGAACTCCATTGAGATATTGTGACGGATTTCTTCTATGAGATGAAATCCCATATATCCTGCAATGGAAAGCGCGATACCCGCAAGGAGCTCTCCGACAACGGAAGGTTGTCCGTAACGCTCAATAATACCTCCGAACTTTGCGGCTATCAAAAGGATAGCAAGAAAGAGGAAGGTTAATGAAATGGGGGCTTCAGCAGCTCCTTCTCCGGCCGGAGCTCCTCCGGATGCAAAAGCTACGAGAGGTACGATCAAAAACACACCAAGACCTAGGATGTATGGCAACAGTGCCATGGTAATTTTTTTCATATCAATCCAGTAGAAATTTATAAATTTATAGAACAAAAAATAGCCCTGAACCGATTTTAGGGCTGTAGGTCAATTATAGATACGACAAAAATAAATGCCAATATGCATCTGTGATGTAGATTTTTTACAAAACGGAGAATGAAAAAAAAGAAGTTTATCTTTTTTCAGAGCGTCAAACTAGAATTTTTTGTCCATATCTTCTTCAATGAGTTTTCGAAGATATACTGATTTCGGCAGCTTTTCTTTCTTGGCAATTGTGTCAAGATAGGACGCGATCTTCGGAGTGATGAAAAACGTAAAGCGAAGATCAGCTTTAGAATCAATGTAGTGGATAAAATCTTCCAGAATTCCGGGAAGAGTCTGAGCAGTATATCTTTCGCAAAGCAGCTTTTCATCAGAGTGATGGGCAAGTAAGCTTGGCGGTTCGCCTTCGCTGTAAAGTACAAGAACAGGTTTTCCTACCCGAAGTGCCAGAGAGATCTCATAGCCGACGCTGATGCTGGGGAATGAGGTATCGGCAATAAGGGCATCGCTTGAGTGAATCCATTTCTCAAGCTGATTATGAAATTTCAATCTGTCTTCGCGGGATGCATGATTGACTTCACTTTCAGAGACATGGAGAATATGGTCAGCAATAATACTGTGACCTTTCTTCTCAATATAATCGACAACCTTTCTATAGTTATCAATGTATTGATCTTTTGCTGCAATTGATGCAGTAAAATAAATCTTCAATTTTTTCTTTGACATAGCGTAATTATACCATTGTACCAATGTATATTAAAGTGTTTCTTATTCCTTACGGTTCTCTAACACGCTCATGTAAGAAATATGGTATTCTTAAGATAAGAAACTATTTATTATCAGTTTTTAATTTTTTATGGGAAAATCAAAATTCAGTACAGGACTTTTACTTGGAGCATTATTGGGAGGCGCAGCAGCCTTCTTTCTTTCACCAAAGTCGGGTAAAGAAAACCGTGAAATGGCTAAGAAGAAACTTGCGGAATGGAAAGAACGCTATGAAGGTAAGTCTCCGGAAGAAATCGCAAAAGAAATTTTTGGATCAGCTTCCGCGGAAGGAAAGAAACTTTATATGAGAGCACAGGATGAAATGAATAAGCAGCTTGACAAGATCAAGAAATCCGCGGATGAAATTGATCAGGAAAAGTATGCCTCTGTCGTGAGAGATGTAATGGGGCGTTTAAAGGACGAAAAAGAGGCTACAAAAGAAAGAGTTGCCAAACTTCAGGAGTATCTGATGGATCGGTGGGAGTATGTGTCTTCCGAATCTGAAAAAGATGCGAAGAAACTGGCAAAAGATGCCACCAAAAAGCCCACAAAGAAGTAACTATTACTAATTAGTACATCTTTTCTATGGATCTCCAAAGCTGGTTCTATCTTCTCGCCGTTATTAATATGGTGTTGTGGATTATTTTCCTGATTGTCGGTATTTCCGTCTTTATCGGCGTATATGTGATGATCAAAAATGCTCCGAAAAGGATGGAAGAGGCAGTTTCCAGAATAATTGAGGAAAATAAAGGAAGTCTGATGGGTATGGCAGGTATGGCAGTGGTGTCTCTGATCGCCGCCAGACTGAAAAGCATGTTCAAACGCTAATCAGATTTTTCTTCCGTAGCGTTCTTTTGACAAGCGGATGATTTTCTCCGTGTTTGAGTTCTTCAAAGCAGGCGGCGGCAGTGTTTTGGCAGGGAATGGGGCAGAAGTCATCTCGTCAATAGACATCTTTAACACTGTTTGGTACTTACCCAAGCCCACCAGATCATTCTGAGTATAAATGCCGGAGAATTCTTTTGTCAGAAACTCAGCATCACGTGCACCGACCACAAAGGTGATTAACGTTCCCACATTTCCGAAAATAGCAGTCATCACATCTTCATCTATCTGCTCGATGTACTGGTTGGCCAACGTTAGTGCCAAACGATACTTTCGGGCTTCAGAAAGAATTTTGATAAAGGAAGAAGTCGCAAAGTTCTGAAACTCATCGACGTACATGAAAAAATCGCGACGATCGACTTCTTTCTGAAAAGACCGATTCATAGCGGCAAGCTGTAACTGTGTAATGATCATCGCACCGAGAAGCGCTGCGTTATCTTCACCGAGCTTTCCCTGAGAGAGGTTGAGTATCAGAATTTTTCCTGAATTCATGATCTCTTCAAGATCAATCGTTGATTTCGGATGACCGATGATATTCCGGATCATTTTGGAAGATACAAACTGTCCGATCTTATTCTGGATAGGGGATATTGCTTCAACTCTGAGCTTATCAGTCATCTTGTCAAATTCCTGTGTCCAGAAGTCATACAGTACGGGATCTTTTACATGGACAAGATTTTTTTTCCTGAATTTCGGATCTGCAAGAAGAGGCAGTGCGTCTGCGAGGGTCGAATTGGGTATCTCCAAAAGAGTCAAGATGGTATTTCTCAGAATATACTCCAATCGGGGGCCCCAGGAATCTCCGTAAATTTTATAAAAAATCGAGACTATGCCGGATGCCACCAGATCACGGTGAGTTTTGTTTTTGACTTCAAGAACATTCAGCGCAAATGGGCGTTCAGTATCAAACGGTTCAAGATAGATGACATCGTTGATACGCCGCTTCGGGATATACTCAAGGATTGTCTCTGAAAGATCTCCGTGAGGGTCGATGATACCGATTCCGCGGTCTCGACGAATATCATCGATGGCCATATTTGCAATAAGGGTAGACTTACCGGCACCGGTTTTTCCGATAATGTACACATGCTTACGACGATCTACGGTTTTTATACCGAAAATCGAGTCTTTGTTTTTATACTCTGCCTTACCGAAAAAATTAATATCTTTTTTATCCTCTTCAGCAATATTGTCGGTTGTCGGAAGATTTTCCGGCGGTTCTCCGGCTAGAGTTTTACCCCAGGCAATATTTTTGATTCCCTTAAGGGAAGCGCCCGGCGGATGCCAAAGTGTCGCAAGTTCCTGGGCATTGAAGATTTGTTTGCGATGTTCGAGCCAGGTAAGTTTGCGTTCTTTCATCCGTTGAATAAATTTTTCTTTCCCGAATGTTTGAATTTTAAGACCGAGTTTATTGCCTTCTCCGAGTGAAAAGCTTCCGTATGTCCCTGCCACATTCTGCAGTAATATTTTCGGATCCTGAGTCTTTTCCTTTGATGTTGCAAGGATGCGGATGGCCGCACGTCCACCTTGATAGAGGACTTTTTTTGTCATATAAGAGGCATTCTCATCTGACTTCTCTTGTTTTGTTTCACCTGTCACTGGATCTTTTACTTCTTTGATACGTGAAGCGAGTGCTTCACCCTGCCATGAAAAAGAAGATGTGGTGACAAGTATCTGGATCGCCAGACGATACCATGGTCCCTGCTTTGAAAGCAGTCCGATGATCGATGCCAGCGGATCAATTTCTGAAAATTCTGCATATGTTTTAATCGGAAGTGTATATGTTAGTTGTTGCGTAAGATTTCCTGCAGCCGTATACGGATTTTTCAAAACGATATCCATCGGATCACTGGTGCGGTTGATCGCTGATGCAGGGTAAGATGCCTGGATAAGGCTCTGCACCAAAGATTCACGAGCGGTGGGCACGGTCACATAGTAATAAATCGACTGTCCGGTAAGGAAAATTTCAAAAGAGTAATTATCTACTTCGGTGAACAGTCTGCGAAACAGACTATGCTGACCGGAAAGAAGAGAAGAGAATATTTGAGTCGCGGCTTCGGGACCGGTTTCATCTTCTTTCGGATTTCGTATCTGGAGGTGTGAAAGGGTGGGCATGGATCTATTATACACTGAAATTTATACTACATTCTTAACTGGCTTATTGGGTACGGGCTTACGTACAAATGCAATAATCGGAAGTGATAATGCCAGAATGAAAAATCCGACATACTCAAGATACTGAGGCCAGAACAAAATCATTACTTGCGAATCTGTTTCAGCTCCGACTTCCCAGCCGTTAGCCCATCCGTTTACCATAGTATGATGCAGTTTCTCTCCGAAAAGTACCGGGAAAGTATTCTGGAAGCGGCAGAGAAGACCTTGATGCGTACAGGTCTTATACGCTATCCAACCGGGATGATACGACTGAAAAAGCTCAACATATTGAGCATCTTCCGGTAATGATACTTGATAGCGATAATAATTTGATTTTTCAACCTGGTCAGGAAGGGTAGTCTTCGCCTGGACAACGGTAGAATCTTCTTGTGTGAGATAAATCTCACTGATATATTCGTAAGGTACAGGATATATATCAAAATCCGAAATTGTATTGATGCTCGGATCATCCGTGTAAGATGTGGTACCCATCAGGGCACTTATCCCAACATCGAAAGGATAGGCCGGCGGGAGGACATAGAAAGCCTTAGTACTCAAGTCAGTTCGGGAGAAATGTGTATAGGCATAATTACGAATACCCTTATTTGAGAAAATATTCAGTGTAAGCGGTTGTCCTTCTTCCGTCCTGTTTTCAACGGTCAGGATATATCCGTACTGAAGCGGTAAATCCGGTCCTTGAAGAAGGAGATATGATGAAGCGCGACTTGCCGTAAGCGTGATCTTTGTGCCGGTTTCTGTCTCATCTGCATCAAGATCATACTGACCGTTTAAAAATGAATCATAATTAAAAGGAGTTTTTTTATAGAGATTTTGTTCGAGAAGATCATTGTAAGTATAATATCCGGTGTTTTTATCAAACTCCACCGTCATGCGGATCGGGGTGTTGACTTTAATGAGCGATTTCTGTGCCGTTTCGGTAAGTTCCTGCGCAAAGGTAATCGGGGCCTCCTGAAGAAGAGGATAAGAGACAATACGGACATTTTTATATGAAATCTTTTTCATCTGGTCACGATCTTCATCCCGCAATGCCTCGAGTACGAGCTGGGGGTATATAGTGTCTGCATCATTCGGGTAAAACTCGAAGTAATCGCTGAAGGTTTGATATTTCGTATCGGAAAAACCGAATTTCATATTGTCCTTATGATTTTTGCATCCTTTGGTAGCTTCACTGTAAAAACAGAATGTAGGAAATTCGTCGGATTCCGATTTGTATTCGAAACGAATATTCACCAGAGCAGGAGTGTCGTATTTTAGCGATTGTGAATATACCTGACAGATGGATGTATTTTGTGCTGACAACGTGACAGAATCATTATAGATATCTGCTTTGTTTACAATATCACCCCGTACAGGCCCGCAGATGTGTGACGGAGCGAAGTTTTTGACTGAAAGCGGCAGTGTCGTTGACTGAGTTACCGAATATATTCTCAGACTGTTTTCCAGATTGTCCGTATGCAAAAGCGCCGTGCCCACATATGCCATTTCCCTCAGGCCGTTTGTAATTTCAAATGCCTCCCGGTCGTTTATGCTTACGATAAGTTGTTGGTTTTCAGGTACAGAGAAATCATATTGCTTCTGAAAAAGTTTTGTATCGATTTTTTCATTTTCAAGCCAAATAATCGGCAAGTCTGTTTGGACAATAACGGACACAGTGTCAGCACTCCGCTCGGCATAGATTTTGACCGGAAGTAATTGATTGCTGCCGGTGAACATTGGTGTGTATAAGTTGTATGTTCCGGGCTGTATCTCTGTCGTAATCATAAACGAAGACGGTTTTTCCTGGATTACAAATGATGAGTCTTCCGCAAAGCGATTGGTGAAGAGTGAACCGTATGGATAGATAGCTTGATAGGGTTTGGTTTTGTCAGATTGATATATCCCGTTTTTCTGATATGCGAGGTCCTGAGTTGAGTAGTGTTCAGGGTATTGGATATTCGGGAGGCCATCCGATGCGGATATATAGCTTTCGGATTTATACGGCTTGGTGGTTTCGTAAAGAAACACCGTTCCGAATTGTTTTACCAATCTTAGTTTTTCATTCTTTGTCAAAAGATCCTTTTGCTTATATGCGAGTTTTGTCGGATTAAATGGGTCTGATTGTACAAGGCTTTCGTCATAGAGGACATATGAAATGTGATATTTATCAATAATTTGATTAAATTCGGTAATGTTTTCTTTTCTTAAGGCATCGGCAAGTTGCCAGTAGTATCCTTCCAGCTCGTCACTCCACACATCAAAAGCGCGATCCATAATGGGTTGTTCTATCCCGTACCAAATGAACCCTGATCCTCTTAAGCCCCAATCATATTCGTACCATCCCCAGTAACTACCCTGCGGCAGATTCATAATACGGCGGCTCTTGTTTTGTCCTTCCAGGTAGTCAAAAAGTTCAAAATACTGTTTCGGTATAGAAACTCTCATCCGAGGAGAAAGATATTCTCCTTGGAAAGCAGGATAGGCAAAAATTCCGATAAGAGCTGTTATTACGATCGTTGTAAAGTATTCATGCAAACGAATTTTTTTTGCAAAATTCATAAGGTACGCCGCTCCCATACTGAAAGCAATTGCAAAGACAAACGACGTCGGGACGATGACTTTAGTAAACGGATTCCGGAATATTTGATTTACAAGCGGTAGGTTTCTCAACATACCGTTGAGTTGCTCGATAACAGGCGTGTTCGACAAAAAGATAAACGTACTAAACAGAAATAACGAAACGGTATATTTCTGCATCGGAGATTTTTGCAATAGCCCGATGATGATAACAGCGAAGAAAAGATATCCAATGGCTAGAATAAAAGGATTCTCAATATAATCCCGCCAGATCTGCATCATATAAACGGTTTGTCCGTCTTGGGTATCAAGAAAGTCATAATAAAACTCCTTGAGGACAACATAATCAGCGATATTACCTCGTCCTTTATTCATCTGATAAAATTTTTCGGTTGCCATACGGTTCTGCATGGCATTCTGAGTCACCCCGATATCCTGAGTGACAAAGTATGCCTGCGGCAGTATCCAGAATGCATTGGTCACAAATATAATTCCGACTACAAGAAGTGCTGAAATAAGCGCTTTTTTACTCCGAATAGCGATAAGGTACACGACAAGAACAAGCCCGATCACTATGGTGTATACCAGAAAGATCGTCTGAACATATGCCTGTCCAGTTGCCAATATATTGACGAGTGCAAACCAGATAAAATTTTGTTTCGTATTCTTTTTCAGATAATTAAATAAGGTATACAGAGTCCAGGGGAGCATGCCCCAGAACATGCTGTAAGGCTCAAACGGCACATAAAAGTACTGGATTGAACCGAGATTAAATACATAAAAAAGAGCTCCGAGAAAAGAAGATGCCCGATATTTCAGATCTGCTTTTTTCTCGAAAACAATATCTTTCAAAAAGAAATATGTCCCGACTGCGCCTGATGCGATCATCAGAAAATGGAAGAAATATCGGTTGAAACTTTGAGGGATGACAGCTGAAACAATCCACAAAAAGACCGCCCGGAAGAGGTCTGCAGCATGCGCCATGCCGGCCAATAGCCCCAAACCCTGATATTCCTGCCAGACACTGTGAAAAGCACGTTTAATATTCAGTCCGAAATTAAACTCAGGATGGAGATTGTCCCAGCCGGTAAGCCAGGTTCCCGGTGTGTAGTTTTGATAAAAGAGTATGCCGAGAATTCCAAGCAGAAGGAACAACAGTCCATGAGACTGTATTTCCTTCCAAATTGAAGTCATTCTTTTCATCATGTATTGATTTATTGTAACGATTTATGATTGTTCTGTCAGAAGATCGGCATATTTTTCGCCGATCATATCCCAGGAACGTTTCTTTTTTAACTCTTGTGAGAATGCTTTATATCGGTCATATTTTTTCATAATCTGTTCTAGGTGTGCGGATAAATCCGTTCTTTCTATCGGTGAAATTACATTAGGTCTTTCAATACCTGTTTCTTTAGCGGAATCAATAAAGTCGACGGATGAGAAATACTCAGAAAGCGCAGGGGAGAGAAGTACCGGTTTTTCGTAGGCAAACGCCAGTGAAAGCGGTCCTGATGATGAGAAGAAAGTCCGGTAGGGCAGTATTACAATATTTGCCGCTGAAAAATACATAGGCAGGTCTTCTTCAGATACAAATCCGGTGATACGAATATTTTTCTTTTCAGCTTCAGAGTGCAAACTCTGAATATACTTTTGATATTCCGGACTACTCATGTGATTCGGATTACCTCCGCCGGCCAGTATCAGCGTGTATGATGAGTTTTCATCCCATGCTTCAATAAGTTGGTCAACTCCCTTATACGGTGATAGAAAGCCGAAATACAAAACTAACGGCTGTTTGTCCGGAATACCCAATTTTTTCTTTGCGGCTGCCGTATCGATATGTTTTACGGGTTCTACAGCATGAGGGATCACAACTATATTTTTGTTATTTCCCAATCTTTTTTTGAATGTTTCCTCAAAAACGACGACGGTTTGGGCAGAAAAAGTAATGAGATTATAAAGCACGTGTTTGAGAATAGGGAACAGTCGCGCTCTCAGTGAATCGGCTTCGACATCATCAATACCGTCCGGAACCTGATGGACAATGATCGTGATGCGTTTCCCCATAAGTTTGAGAAATGCGAGAAAGAGCAAAAATATGCCTGCAAAAAATGTATTTCCGAACATATACACCTCAAACGGGATAACAATTTCCCGGTATGGATTCATCATCTCCTGAAAAAGTCCGAGCAGACTTGAAAGACTGTTTCTTTGCCACATTCTTCGGATATTCATTCCGTCCTCGATATATGTTTCATTTTTTGAAAGAATCTCTGCAAATACGGTAAACGATAGCTTTGGTTTTATTTTCAGAATATGAAGAAGAGTATTTTTTGTATATGAAGCAATACCTACCGTACCTTTGCCGTGGATGGTACCCTTCTCAGGATAGCTTGTAACGATAAGAATAGTGTCTTTCATACCTTTAGTATGCCCGATTTCTAGCGCTAAATCCACTTTAGATAAAAGTAGATAACCATCGTAATGCCGGTTTGAAGTTTGAGAGAAGAGAACCTTTATTAAAAGCATATAAGCCAGTGATGGCATTTTTGCGTATTGTATAGAGTTCGCCGAGTGTCTGAGGCAATGCTTTCAATAGATTTACCTTAGAGCGTTCATCGTTTGTCCAGACTACCGGTACCTCTTTCATAGTCATACCAAGATTGTTGGCGATAAAAAGGATCTCAGCATCATACCCCCAGCGATCGATTCGGGCGCGACTGAACACCATTTGTGCGGCATCCTTAGAGAATACCTTAAAGCCGCAGGTAAAATCAGTCACCCATGTATTGGTGATAATGTTGGAAAGCAACGTAAATGCTTTTCCCAAGAGCTCACGATACAACGGTTGATGTTTGATCACGGTGGAGTGACCGTTTTTGCGTGTTCCGATAATCACGTCTTTACCCTCAACCATCACCGGCTGCATTTTCAAAAGCTCAGGGAGCGGAGTAGACATATCAGCATCCATAAAGAGGATATAATCACCTTGTGCATCAAGCATTCCGGTCTTTACGGCATATCCTTTACCTTTGTTACGGGAATAGGAAAGAAGCCTGTACTTGGTACTGTCATCCTGAGCTTGATTCAGGATCCACTTCTTTATCAGCTTTTTCGTATTGTCGCGGCTTCCGTCGTCGACGAAAATGACTTCACTGATCTGAAATACATCAGATATGACGCCTTGTTTCAAGGCTGTAAAAGTCTTTTCCAGTCGTTCTTCCTCGTTGTAAACGGGAATGACAATGCTGAGTTTAATCATATCCTATAGTATACTTTATAACTGTCGAATATTCAACCTTTTTCTTATTCTGATGCGCTGTTTCTTACATTACTTCATATCGGTTGAGTATCCTTTGTCCTCGATACATGTCTTGTAGACACTTCGTATCGGTTCAGTACTGGTTGTGGTGAAGGTTTGGCCGTCACCTGACGTACCTTGATTGACTGTGGTAAAGGTTCCGAGTTCTGCACAGTCTGCAATAGCCATGTTTTTCAGCCACTGATCGACTCTTCCCAATGAAAGGAAAGCGATTATAACAATAGCAACCGCAAGAGCGATAAGTCCGATTGATCCTAGAATTCTATCCATATTGGTAAATAAAATGATAAAAACAGGTTGTTTTTGAAAAACTAACCTCCTCTGAAGATGAATGTATTCATCCCCATAGGATGTTAGGCATACCGAAAAATGCATGGAGCCTAGCACCCCCTCCTGTTCGGGAGGAACATGCTGTCATTCTCGACAGCTCCACGGGAGCCAGATGCTCCCGACACGAAAATCCAACTGATTCTGTCCGTTGCCTGTAAACTCACCTTCGGGGTGGTTCACGACGTACTCCGGCGGGACAATCCAGCTAATGAACTCTTCGCCGTAGTCCAGCCGCCAGCCTGATGGCTGAGCGTTGAATCCGTCGTAGAGATCCATGTGGAGCCGATCGATGTCGATGCCGAGCTGCTGCGCAAGAGCTTCAGTCGACAGACAGTAAACCCCTTGCGGAGTCGCTGTGGGAACCGCTGTCGGCGGGATGTAGACGCTGGCCTCGATCAACGGCAGATAGCCGAAGCATTTGCCGTAAACCGTCCAGGTCGTGCCCGCTGCCATCGATCGGTCTTCATCCGTCATGCTGATTGTCCGCGATTCTCCTACAGCCTCGTAGCCGTAGGGGAGAACGGCGTCCTTTTCACCGATGGTGATAAGGTGTCCGTTATGCATGACATCAACGAGACCTTCGTATGTTGCTCCCATCTGAGCAGCGAGTTTGTCTACTGCGCCGCAGTGATTGGGGACAACAGGAACTTCGGTCGGGATCGGTGTGGCTTCCGGTGTCGGTTCGGGCGTTGGTGTAATCGGTGTCGCTGTCGGCTCGGGGCAGGTCGGGTAGACCGTCCACCAGCCGGACTTCATCGTCCGATTGGAATCTGTAGCCAGAATTGTAACACCGTCTCCGATAGCACTGAATCCTTCCGGCAAGGTGTCGTCCTCGGGAAGTTCCACCAGGTGACCGTTGTTATCAACAGCCTCATGATAGATCCACTCCTTTTCTTCGACCATCTTGATGACATCAGTGCAACCATCGGTTGCCGCTGCCATACTCCAGCGAGGAATTCCTGCCAGAATTAGCACAGCGACTAATAAAACAACTATCCAAGACTTGTTCATTACTTCCTCCAAGGAAAGGGGAGAAGGGCCGAATGATTTCGGCCCGTCCCCGGTTGAAAGTTACCTACTGACGCCGAGCTGATCCCGACACGAGCCGTTGGGCGGATAGATAGAACAAACACCGCCTTGACAGATTTCCTCCCAGTTTGCGGGGAGACTGCCGGGGCTCTTCGAGACTACGGCGCCACCATAGCGGGTGACGCTTTCGGGCAGGTTCAAAACCGCCCAGCCGCGCTGTGCGGCGAGGTCCTGTCCGAGCATGCAAGCGTTGGAGCCTGTCGTTGCCGGTTGTGCTTGCGGTTGAGCTTGGGGTGCTTGAGCCGGTGCCGGCGCGGCAGAGCCGCATTTGGCATAGACGGTCCAATAACCCGCAGACATGTTGCGATCGTTACCCAATGAATTGGTGAGGATGGTCCGATTGGGACCGGTTGCCTCATATCCTGCAGGGAGAACGTCCGCGCGAGCAAGCTGTACAACGACACCTCCGTGGTCGACCGATTGGCCGATTGTCCAGCCGCGCTGACGCGCCAATGAGGCGACGTCGACGCAGCTTCCGCTAGCAGGTGCTGCTGCCGGCTGAGTGGCCGGTGCGCTCCCCGAAGGGATGCACAGCCTTTGGCCGACGTAGATGCGATTCACGTTCACGATTCCGTTTGCGTTGGCGATAGCCTGGACCGATGTTCCGTAGTCACGGGCAATTTGTCCGAGCGTGTCGCCGCTCTGCACGGTGTAGCTGTTGCAGGCCGCGCTTGCGGCACGAGCCGACAGATACAACCAGAGCAGAATGACTGCCACAACGATCAATGCGAGAATTCCGCGCCATCCGAGCCTGTTCATGATTTTCTCCTTCGAAGTCTAGAATTCCTGTACGTTCGACGATTTGCTCAATTTCAATAAGTACCCGTGCGGGCATTATGGAGGCTTGAGCGACAAGCCTTTCTGAATCCTCCTTTCACTTTCTCATAAAGTTCAAAGGGCCGGAGAAGGGGAGTAGTGTTATTCTCCTTTTCTGACCCCTTGAACGGAGTGTGAAATGAGGTGTTTCGGTATGCCTAGTTTTTAATGTGCGGTCCTAAATACCAAAAAAAGTAGGAGCAATTCCTACTCTTTGATATATAAAACCAAATTACTTCACAAACTGATGTATGCATTTAGCTATAAGTCGGTAAGAATTTCTTATCTTCTTATGGCCAAAAACTTACATCGTTGTATCTCTCCTGGCCTCGAACGTCAAAGTGCTCTTTCACGTCCTGGGGAAGGAGAGATTTAAGGCTACGTTTTTTTCCCTGCTTGTTTCAGCAGTTTGGAGGTCGGTCCTCCTAGCCACCACGTTGACACGAAGTGTGTTGTACGTGGCTCTCTCTATCATTGAGTTCAGGTTCAGCTTTAACGGGCTTATCCGATCCTGTCAGCAGCATTCGCCACCTCCAGGCCTCTTACCATCGCCGGACAAGTCTACAGCAATGGGTCGTAGAGTTTGATATTCGATTGTCTCCGATCGGACTACCGGGAAAAGCCAAGCTCTTCGCGGCAGTCGTAAGGAGGGTAAATGGTCCAAAAACCGGGAACCATTTCCCGCTCCACGGAGTCCTGCTTGATGTTGCGACCGCTGGCGATCGCTTCCCAAAGCTCGGGGAGTTCCCCTGCCTTGGTAAGCTCTACGCGCAAACCGCCGTAGGTTTCATCGGCCCAACCCTTGTTCTTCCAACCCATTTCGGTGGCAAGAGCATCAGGGGCGATGCAAACCAGAGCAGTCGACTCTTCAGTCGCAGTCGGGACCGCGGTGGCCTCAACAGCAGCAGCCGCAGGTACGACGACACCAGCCACGGTGGGCGGGTTGTCATCATTCCAGGGCCAGTACGTCAGACGGAGTGCCGTTACCGTACCTTCCACGGCGCGCCACGTATCGTCACAGTTCTCGGGCAAATCGTTGATCAGCGTAGGCGTCGCAGAGTACCGTGCACCGCATGCCACCGAGTATGCGTCGATCGCTCCATTTTGCGGGACCGTATAGGTCACCGCACCGCTGAACCCCTCGTTGGGGCCCAACACAATGAAACCGTCAAACACACTTGTGGAAGCGTCGCAGTGGTAAATGTGCGTCGCAATCCGCTTGGTATCAACATTGCCGAGTCGTGCGCCGAGAGCCTGAACGCCAGCGGTGGTCTGCGGGAAATTCATCCGCAACCACTCACACTTTTCTTCGGGCGTCCATTCGCTGGTCGAAACTACAGGGGCTTCCGCCGCCGGGGTTGCCGGGGCATCAGCCGTGGTGGCGGTGCCAGTCACTTCTGCGATCTTCTCGATGATGATGAGCCAGTCAGCCGGGGTGAGACAGATCTCGTCCCCGTCAGAGCTGGTCACGCATACGACGTCAGTGCGTGGTTCTTCCGTGGGCGTCGCCGTAGGGGCGGCGCTTGCCGGAAGCTGGACCTGCCATATACCAAATGCGAGAAACGCAATCAGGCCGATGGCGACCAGTGAGCCAAAGAATGATCCAAAGAAACGGTTGTTCATCTTGTCCTCCAGGACTTGTTAGATGTTACTACACTACACGATAGATAAGCTCTCATTCCTTGAGGGAATTCGAGCGCCAAAACTGTTCGGCCAATTCTTAGGCTAGCCGATTCTCCTTTGATCGAATATTATCTCCTTTCTCCAATATGCATTCTCACGATTGGAATGCATGAGAGAGTACATTGACTGGATTCCCGACCGGGGTCGGGAATGACAGGTTAATACACTCTCTGCTGCACTCCAAAAGGATGGCATATTTTTCTGAACTCAATTGTTAAAGTGCTGATCGCTTATAGCTTCTGGCAAGCTGTTGCCTAAAGCAAACGATCTTACTTATTAGTACCTTGATATCATTTCCACAGAAGCTAAGCCCGTGGAAGAAATCAAAGTATCCTATAGTATCATAATTTTATGGTTCTGTCAAGAGGGAATATATAGTTTCTTACCTATTTTTAGCTCAAGTATTCTCATTTATTTGGCATCTTCAGCCAGGAATCAAAGAGAAAATTTATTATTAATAATACACACTAAAAGGAATGTAATCCCCATAAAGAGGGTAATATTCTCCTTACCGGTCATTTTGAATTATTAAAGTCCTATAATCTGTTTTTATGTCAAAATTAGTGACATTAGAAAGAGATTGTGTCCTGCAGCCTTATGACAGGCTGCAGGACATGCCATCATGGATGGTGATGCCTTCGTCGCCGCCTGATAACCGCTGCTATTGCGATTAAGACAACGAGAAGCACGATGAGTAGTACAGCCCACCACCATTTTTCCCAGAACGGGTTCCAGTTGCTTTCCCACCAGTCAGGATCGTCAAGGTCAATGTTTAGCTCATCAGAATCGAGTAGTTCGGCTGAGTCAGTTATTTCAGTTCTGACTTCAACAGTGACAATTCGTGATACCGCGATCTGATGCGGTACAGTGATCACCCGATCAACTACTACGGTATCAGGAACTTTGACATATTCTGTCACGGTATAGGGGACAGGGACAGTGATAATCTGCGTCCGAGTCACCGGAACTTCAGTCTCAATAGTCACGACATTTGTCACCGGTACTTCCGACTCGATTACCTGAATGTCGATTACAGGGACTTCCGTCTCCACACGTTGCACTTTCGTGATCGGGACCTCTATCGTGACAGGCTGAACGCGTGTTATCGGTATCTGGTGTTCCACTGTGATAAGACGGATTACCGGCGGCAACACTGTCATTGAAGACAATTCTTGTGCGAGTTCAAGCCCTGGTACGTCATTACCTTGATAGATCACGATGCTTGTGATCCTGTCAGGCTCAGGCGCGGGAATATCCTCCTCAGCGATCCAAATGATTGGGCATATTTCACCTTCGACTACCTCTTCTGCTTGTAGTGGGCGTACAAACAGAGTAGAAAACACCAAGGCAAAAACAACCGGCCCCAAAACGACTCTGATAGCTCTCATACGTTGCCTCCTTTTGGCCTATACGCGGTTCGGGACAGCACACTGTACGATTTGTAAAGGTGCGTCAGCGATATGGTAAATGAGTTGATACGTGCGTAGAACACGTAATCAATGCATGTTGCTGCACTCTCATAGCCATTATCTGCATTTGTTATGAAATTGAGGTGAATAAGACGTAAGAGGAAGATAATGAAAGTTAATTAAGAGGGTAAATTAATCTTGCTAGAGAGTGTTTGATATCATTTTTTTGACTGCGGCTTTCAGTCTATAGGCGGTTATTGTATTGAGAATCGGGCGTAGCGAATCAATATTTGCATATATTTCCTTCGGCATTGACATACCGAAATCCTTAAGCGATCCGGATTGGTGCATGGCACAAAGCGTCTCCAAAGGAGTACTTAAAGAATTCAAAAAGGATGCAGCAGTGGTTTGACCCTCATGTACCCGTGCGTCAAACTTATCTCCATGATATTTACGACCGGCTACAACTTTTTGATGAAAAGTTGAAAGTACATCTTCTAAATCAAGTTGAGTTGCAGCAGTACCGCCGAGATTTACCGTCATTTTGACCGGTAAATTGGGATATGCTAAAAGGGCCTCCGCAAGCTCATTCATGCGTATGGCCGTTTGTTCGGGATCAGCCTGAAACTCTGAGTGCGCAAGATCAAGTACCGGATTGGGGTAGAAAACGTCAAATCCGATGCGGCCAGGACCAAGCTCATCATCTGTTTCGCCATAAAATGCAGCTGAATACGGATTTATTGGTCTTGTATCTGGAAGTGCCATAGACCCCATTGTAGCAGACAAATATAAGATGAATACAAAATTCTACGCATCGTCTATACATCTTATAAAATTGAGGATTGGGGCAGGAAATATGTATCTAATCCGATAGAGGTATTGTTGTGAAAGTTATATGCGAGTTATCCACAGTACATCCACAGATGGCTTTTTCTGAATACTATATGAGATAAGATTGGGGATTAGATTTTTTTTCTCAAAGCGATACCTCCGGCAAGTCCCAAAAGATTGAGAGCTCCGATTACAAGAAGCGGAGCACCGGCTTCCGGTGTTGCGGTAGGTGCTTTTCCTTCAGGTGTGAGTACCTGTTTTTCTACACAAAACTGTGCGGTATCTTCGTCCGATGCATTGTCAGCTGTGACTGTAGCCTTATTATTCATACACATAAGACCTTTGTCAGCCGGAAGCTGTGCTTGTGGTTTGACTTGAGCTATAACACGCTCAATTTTTTCTTCGCCGCTTTTGAGCTCAGAATAAGTCCAAGAGATTGTTTTTGAATTCGGATCAAAATCCCCCGGTCCTTCGACTGCATCAACATATGTAGGAAGAATATCCCGAACGGTGACGTTTGTAAGCGTAACATCTGATGTATTTTTTATCTTGATTTGAAAAGTGACCTGCGTGTTCGGTGCAAAACGAGGATCTGAAGGTGAAAGATTGTCAACAAATGAAAGCTGACCGCCTTTGGTTTTCTGACCTGTTGCGACCATTTTATCAACCATGATACTGTGCTCAGGGGCACCGCCGACATATTGGCCATATTGACCATACTGACCGTTTCCCGCAGAAACTGCAGGGGCAGTGATAAGCAAGAGTGCGATAGCAATATAAATATATTTCATAGTGATAAATGGTGGTTTCGGATCGTCAACTCCGATAATTATCGGAGAAGCCTTTATACGATCCGTTACCGAGAAATAATTATCAATGCCTATATTATATTATAGGATGTTATAGTTGTCAACTATAGGATATTAATTTGTATTTAGATTATTATAGCAATATATTAAATAATAGATTAAGAATAATAAATAATTTACATCATAATACCTCTGTTGATAAAGGTATGTAGCAACAATGTCGTAACGGTGTAAGAAAACGGTATTGATATAATAGGAACTATGGTAAAACTGAATTCGAAACAGCTTCGCGATATTCCTGCAGAGGAAGCAAGACATGTACAAAGAGATGTGAAAAGAAATCCGATCTATCTGATTGTCGAGAATGTATATGATACTTACAATATAGGAGGATTATTTCGACTTGCAGACGGTTTAGCCGTCAAGAAACTCTATTTATGTGGCGAAATGGAAACACCACCGCATCATAAAATCGAAAAAGCTTCAGTCGGTACATATAAAATCGTACCCTGGGAATATAAAGAAACAGCAATTGAGGCTATTGAGGCAATTCGCCAAGTAGAAAAGACCGTTCAGATAATTGCAGTAGAGCAATCTACTAACTCAACGCTTTACACAGATTTGCAATACTCGGCTCCCGTGGCACTCATTGTCGGAAATGAAACATTCGGGGTCACGGATGAGACTTTGGCGGCTTGTGATAAGACAGTTGAGATTCCCATGTGG